>NZ_JBFTEG010000029.1:0-29885 GCF_041027545.1 Pseudomonas zhanjiangensis
TTCGAGCATTACAACGAGGAACATCCACACAGCGCACTGAAATACCGCTCGCCTCGGGAATTCAGGCGCTTGGCTGAGGCATCAACTTAACGGGGTGTCGGTGTCCGGTTTGATAGGGGTAAGTCCAGCGTCGACTTCCACAGTCAGCGGCTGCACTCCCTTTTCACTAAGCCGTACAACACTGAGTCCGGTGCTGAGACCAAGCGTGTTCAACGCGCTGTTGCGACTGCGCAACTGATCATTGACGTGCTTGCAGAGACGGGCGACGACGATGAGCAAATCCCAGCAGCCAAGGTTCGAATTGGCATCGATACCGGCCTAGCTCTTGCTGTAAACAATGGCCGCAGCGGGTACCGCGACCCCTTGTTCCTGGGCGACCCTGCGAACCATGCCGCGAAACTGGCCAGTAATAACAAGGCCAGGGGTATCTATCTGACCAACAATGCTCGTAAGGCCATCGGCCTTGCGGAAAGCGATGCGCCGGAAAAATCTGCCCTAACCGCGACAGAGATCAAGGCATGTCAGGATGCGGCCAAGCTGGATTTCACGTCCGACGAGATCGTCGAAGAGTGGCGTGAGGATCTGAAAAAGAACCCCGTTGGCGGTTACCAGTTTTCCCGCCAAACCCCACCCCTACGTGATATGGACATTTACTCGCTGACTCCGGCCAACTCGAAGCGACAGGAGATGGTGAGCCTCTACGCCGATATTGATGGCTTCACAGCCTACGTGGCCGACCACATCAACGAGAAGACCGACGATGTCGTGCAGACTTTGCATGTCATCCGCTCCGAGCTGGAGCGGGTCGTGACTTCCGACTTCGAAGGGCGCCGGGTGCGCTTCATCGGAGACTGCGTGCAGGCCCTATCCTGTGACGGCACCGCGCATACTACTGACGAAGAAAAGTCAGTATCCGAGGCCACACGGCTAGCAGGTGCACTGCGCAGCAGCTTCAACCTCGCAATTGAGCGACTGAAGGCCGGAGGTATTGAAACCGGCGACCTCGGCCTCGCGATTGGCTTCGATCTGGGCCCTATAGCCGTCACGCGCCTGGGCGCCAAGGGTAATAGAGTTAGGTGCGCTATCGGGCGTAGCGTGATCGATTCTGAGAAACGCCAATGCGCGTGTTCGGGGGTGGAAACCGCGATCGGGCAAGCAGCTTACGACGCAGCATCGAAAGCTGTGCAGAACCTGTTTGGGAAGAGTCGCAAGACATTGCACCTGGACTACAACGAAGCTACCGAGGCCCTGGCAGATGATGGGGACGCATCAGCGAAGCAAGCTCGCTCGGAAGTCTACGTGGGCTCCGCCGCCATCATTCGCGCAGATGAGCGTCAGGTACAGCCCCACTCCCGCCAGAAAGTAGACGGCAGCCGTTGAGCACAGCGCTCGACCTGATTGCACAGGTCGCCCCAGATTTCGGGGCTACCTGTGTAACATCCGCTCCGCAGACAGCAATGCTTGATCTTCCGATTCGGCTGGTGGACGGGAGAACGCTTCCCTACAAGCTGCATTTACGCCAAGACGGTGAATGGATAGAAGCACGCGAAAGCACACCACATCACTTGCCAGGCTTTTGCCCGGAACGGCACATCAATTATGACGGTACGTTCTGTCTGTTTTACGCAGGCGCCAATCCGCTTCCTGTCTCAGACGAGCCGTCCGCTCGTGCCTGGCTTGAGACAATCTACAAATACCTAAAGCTTCAAGAGCGCGCTCGCACTCTGCGCAGATGGCCAAATAGTTCCGCGTGGGCACACGGCGACGCAGCTCGACATCAACTGCGAGCGCAGAAGGCTGCGAGCGCAATCAATGGCAAAATCGCTAACGATCTTGCGGTAAATCAGCTAGGGCTCAAGCGCAGAAAGTCCAAGGAGCGACCTATCTTAGATGTGTTCTCCGGCACAGTGCCTTTGTATAGCGTGTGGGAAAGGTCCCAGCGGGTAATCAACCAAAAAAGGCGCTGCTTCTGCGGCCTGTATGGACGCCGCCGTCCTAAACGAATTCGACGCTGTCATGACCATGCAAAGCAGGCTACCGAACTGGCTTTCGCATTGCGCGACTGGGAAGAGGCTGAACGGCAATATTGGGACTCAATGCACGGCAAGCCTTGCTGTGGATCCTGCGATAACTGCCCACTCAGCCCATAGGTCCCGGTGTAATTCGGGCTGGTACCCTGGCGAGTACTGCTCCAAAAATCGCCACGAAAGCTAATGGGGCGGCGCCCCAGAGACGCCGCTGAAACCAAATTACTCGGCTTGGAAGCTGTACACAGCAAGCTTGTTGCCGTCCAAGTCACGAGCGTAAGCAGCATAGGCATTGGGTGCCCAGTCGCGAGTGCCCGCCGCACCTTCATCTTTGCCGCCAGCAGCAATAGCTGCTTCGTGGAAAGCATTGATGGCGGCGCGATTTGGAGCCTCAAAGCTGACAGTTACGCCGTTACCCACAGTAGCAGGTTGGCCGTTTGCAGGCTTGAGCACGAAGAAGGAAGGCTTGTCCACGCCCCAGATCGAGCCGTTATCACCGAGGTCAGCGATTCGCTTCAAGCCAATCTTACCGAGTACTTCGTCGTAAAACTTACGGGACTTTTCCAAATCATTGGTGCCAACAGTTACATGAGTGAAGATCGACATGAATGTCTCCATTGCGGGTGGGTTGTTGAGGAGCGAAAGCGGTGCATCCAAAGATGCACCGAGAAAATTCTTAGAAGTGGATCACCGTACGGATGCTCTTGCCTTCGAGCATCAGATCGAAGGCCTTGTTGATGTCTTCCAGCGGCATGTTGTGCGTGATGAAGGTATCCAGAGGGATCTCGCCCTTCTGTGATCTCTCGACATAACCCGGCAGCTCGGTCCGGCCTTTCACGCCACCGAAGGCGCTACCGCGCCAGACGCGGCCGGTCACCAGCTGGAACGGACGGGTGCTAATCTCGGTACCAGCCGGCGCCACGCCGATGATGGTCGACTCCCCCCAGCCCTTGTGGCAGCACTCCAACGCCGCACGCATCAGCTGCACGTTGCCGATGCACTCGAAGCTGTAGTCGACACCACCGCTGGTCATCTCGACGATGACTTCCTGGACCGGCTTGCTGTGCTCCTTCGGGTTGACGAAGTCGGTCATACCCAGCTCACGGGCCACGGCTTCCTTGGCCGGGTTGATGTCGATACCGATAATGCGCGAGGCCTTCGCCATCTTGGCACCGATGATGGCGGCCAGACCGATGCCGCCTAGGCCGAAGATTGCTACGGTGGCGCCCTCTTCCACCTTGGCGGTATTGAGCACCGCACCAATGCCAGTGGTAACGCCGCAGCCCAGCAGGCAGACCTTGTCCAGCGGTGCTTCCTTCGGAATCACGGCAACGGAGACTTCCGGCAGCACAGTGTACTCAGAGAAGGTCGAGCAGCCCATATAATGGTAGACCGGCTGCCCCTGGTAGGAGAAGCGCGTGGTACCGTCCGGCATCAGGCCCTTGCCCTGGGTGGCACGGACCGAGCTGCATAGGTTGGTCTTGTTGGACTTGCAGAATTTGCACTGGCCGCATTCGGCGGTGTACAGCGGGATCACGTGATCGCCCACTTTGACTGAGGTCACCCCTTCGCCGACCGCCTCGACCACGCCACCGCCCTCGTGACCGAGGACGCAGGGGAACACGCCCTCGGAGTCCTGACCGGACAGAGTATAGGCGTCAGTATGACATACACCGGTGGCGACGATGCGAATCAAAACCTCGCCAGATTTCGGAGGTTGCACATCGACTTCAACGATCTTAAGAGGTTCATTCGGGCCGAACGCAACAGCGGCGCGCGACTTAATCAAGGTAGTTGCATTCATTGTTGAGTCACTCGCTTGGCAATGTAGCGTGCAAAGTCATAGTTGGGACGTTCCAGGTGGCTCAAGTGGCCAGGTTTCGCCAGCGGCGCCCGCACTCCGCGCATTACCGCCTCCACACCTTGGCGGTCTTCAGCATTGACTTCATCGAGCAAGGTTTTAAGGCTACTCATGTATTCGGCAGCCTTGGGATCGTTAATGAACTCCGGCGACAGACCGCCGCCAAAGCGGATGTGCACCTGATCCACACCGTGCGGCTGCAGGATCAGGTACCAGAAATACCCAGGGGTCAGGGTAATCAAATGACTGGGATAAATGCTCAGCAGCGCTGTTGTCTTGCGCCAGTGACCTTCCAGGTGCTGGTTGTCAGGGTGCGCATTACCAATCGCAAGCGACGCTTCCTTGGTGATCCAGTGGTAATTGAACGCTTCATAGCCTTGCGGGCATTCCATTTCATCGAGCCGCGAGTGCGGCCCGACCGTCGCCCGATGCAGCATGGGCAAGTGGTAACTTTCCATGAAGTTTTCGGCCAGGATCTTCCAGTTACTGTCCCAGATGTGTTCTTCCTGGAAGGTCTCGACGTAGTCCTCCATTCGGTAGTGTCCGATCAGCGCGTCGAGCTCGCGCAGGTGCTCATTCAGTGGTGGCAATTGTTCGTCCAGCGTCACATAGACCCAGCCCCGCCAAACCTCGCAGCGCACACTGGGCAACTGGTAGTCACTTTTGCAAAAGCCGCTCTGGCGATCCATTTGTGCCGCACCGCGAAGCTTCCCGTCCAGGTCATATCCCCAGGCGTGATAGGGGCAAACGATCGAACGTACATTGCCACTGCCCTGCAGCAGCACCGACATACGATGCAGGCAGACGTTGGAAAAAGCGCGGATCTGCTGATGGTTATCGCGAAGCACCACCACCGGTTGGCCAGCCAGATTGCAAGTCAGATAGTCGCCGGTCTTCTGCAACCGACTGGCACGGCCCGCGCACAGCCATTGCGTGCGAAAAAGTTGCTGCTTTTCCAGTTCGAGAAACTGTTCAGAGGTGTAGACCTCTGGCGGCATCGACCGGGCATCGGAAAAATCCCGATCACAGTTTTCCTGCAGCATTGCGGTGAGTTCGGCCACGGGTGTGGGGGTGATTAACTGTGCCATGAAAGCTCCTCGAATAGGCGTTGCAACAAGCGCCCTGCGACGCAAATACAGCCGATCGCAGCACATGACACCTGTGCAGGGCGAGTGACTGAAAAGATATTGGCCGAGGAGGATGGATAGATAAAGAAGTAAAAATCTGCCTTGATCTGATAAAAATAATGCTCAAGAACGGGCGGTTCTGGTACGTCTCGCATCCTTTTTGTGCGAACCTGAATCGACCTGATCGCCGGTGCAAAGGGCGCTAGGCCCGAACGCTCTTTCTGAGACAGATGTCGATCTGCGGAGTGATTGGAGCGAGCCGGGTCATCCTGTGCTGAACGTGCATTGGCCTTGAGTAAAAGCGCATGCGAGTCATACGTAGTTTTCTCGCTCTACTTCGGGGCACGGGGCAAGTCTGGGAAGAGGTAAAATGGCAGCTTACAACCTGCGACAGCTCAAATACTTCGTAACCACAGTCGAGTGCGGCAGCGTAGCGGAGGCGTCACGCAAGCTGTATATCGCACACCCTTCGGTTTCCACCGCCATCAAGAGCCTGGAAGACAGTTTCTCTGTACAGCTGTTCATTCGCCACCACGCTCAGGGTGTCTCGTTGACGCCCAGTGGCGCACGGTTTTATCGCAAGGCGAAGGAGTTGTTGCGGGTAGCTCACGAGTTCGAGCAAAACGCCCTGGCCGACAATGATGTGGTTTCCGGACAAATCGATGTCGGCTGCTTTGAAACCGTTGCGCCGCTTTACCTGCCAATGCTGATTGCAGGATTTCGGGATCTCTGGCCTGGGGTAGAAATTCGTATTCGCGACGGCGAACAGCAGGAGTTGGTACAGGCGCTGACGTCTGGGAGCATCGATCTGGCAATCCTCTACGAGCATGATCTGGACAGTACCATCGACACCCTTCCGCTGATGGCGCAGCAACAACCCTATGCGCTATTACCCGAGGGGCACCGTTTTGCCCATCAGGCAAAAGTTTCGCTCAACGACCTGGTGCTGGAGCCTATGGTGCTGCTGGATGTGCAACCCAGCCGCACCTACTTTGTCAGCATTTTCGAGGAGCGCGGATTGAGCCCGAATATCCTGTTCAGCTCACCGTCCATCGAAATGGTCAGGGGCATGGTCGGTCGCGGTTTCGGCTTTTCTATCTTGGTGACGCGGCCGCACTCCGATTACACCTATGACGGTCAGAAGCTAGTGTGCGTGCCATTGGCAGAAAACGTAACGGGCTCAGGGCTTTCGGCAGCCTGGCTACGCCGCGCGCAGCTGACCAAACCAGCGCAACTGTTTGTCGATCACTGTCGGGAACAGCTAGCTGTGATCTCTCAGTAGGCTGTTCATCCGGGGCATTCCCGGAATTCTGGAAGTGCGACCAACACAGCCTTCCAGGACCCCTGGATGAACTTGCATAAACATGCCGTCTTACCCCACGAGGTCGAGCCCTTCTGGTGCAACGCATGCTCAACGGCCTGCGAGTCGAGGATGCGGTACAAGCATAGGCCGGGGATGTCTACCGGAGCGGGGTAGTCCAAGGGGCTTGCAATGGTGTCCACCAAAAACAGGTGGACACCATGCCGCGAGCTGGAGGGATCGAGGAGGAGTGTTGGCCAGACGCTTACAGATCGCCCTATAAGGGGACTTTGCGCAAAATCGTCGAATTCGTGAAATGAGGGGGCAGCGATACGAGCCCCTCTCATGCAGAGCCAATGCCAGCTTTAGGAGTAGAACAGCTCAATCAAAGTCTGTCGCACTTCCCACTGCACCAGCTATTCCACCTCCGCCAGATTGTGCTCACGTCTGTTTTGTTTGCGGTTGCCGGAGTATTCGGTATCGGAAACATTGCACTCAGTGGTTACTTAAAGTGGTCCAGATGAGCCTTGGTAAAATTATGCAGGTAATGCATTAGCTCAGCGGAGGCTTCAACCGCAACCTCTTTGTTCTGATTGACCAGAGCCTGCATCTGTTTGATATACAGCTGGGTGCAATAGGCTTGATCCTCGCTGGTGGCGTAATAGCACCAGAAACGCCGGGAAAGCCCTTGGGTGGTTTTTATGCTTGAGAGGATGAATTCGTTCTTCGAAGAACGTGCGAGGATGTGATGCATACGCCGCAGCAAGGCCATGAAGCCCTTGCGGTCATCGCGTGCCAAGCCTTCGAGCGCCTGGATCACTTCCAGGATGGGCGGCTTGTCGTCCTCAACCAGTCGTTCGACCGCTTTTTCGATACACAAGCGCTCTATCAATACCCGCGGTTCCAACAGTTTCAGCATGGTCAGCGGGTTGAGTTCGGGGATTACCACGCCAGCCCGTGAGAGGCGTACGAGATTCTCGTTTGCCAACTCGATCAGCGCTTCGCGTACCGGCGTACGCCCCAGACCGAGATACTCACTGATCTCGGTTTCGGTCATGACCGAGCCCGGGGCAATCTGGCAGTCGACTATCGCCGCCTCGAGTTCGTCATGGGCGATTTCGGCTTTGCTTCGTTTATCTACGGCGTTCTGCATGCGTTGACCAAATCCCAGTTGAGCTCAAGCCCGAGCCCGTGTGTGCCTTCATCGAGGGTGATCATACCCTGCCCATCCGGGCGAAGTGGATTGACCACCAACTGACGACGAAGAATCGACGGGCTCGTGGAGTACTCCAACGGCTCGATACGCTCTTGTGCACTGAGAAACTGGGCGTTAACCGCAATGGTCAGGTCGGTGTTGTAGGCATGGGGCACGATGCGCTTGCCTCTCGGCGCGAGCATGTCCCGCAACTTAATCACTTCGCTGACGCCGCCGAACAGGGTGATGTCCGGCTGAGCGATGTCGAAGCCATCGGCCGTCAGGTAGGGTTGGAACTCCTTGCAGGTGGTGAAACCAAGATCGCCAACCCCCACTGGAATTGGAGTCGCCGCCCGCAGCCGGCGATGGTCTTCCAGGTTGTCCGCATCGAAGGGGGCCTCAATCCACTTGAAGTCCAGGGACTTCAACGTGTCGAGGAAGGGCTCTAGTTGCTCGAAACGGGTGAACTCCATGGCCACGTCCACCATCAGCTCGATGTCGGGGCCGACGAACTCGCGCAGGCGCCTCAGGTTGCCGATAGCCAGCGCTCGGTCTTGCCACCAGGGCTCCACGCATATCTTGATGCGCTTGAAGCCCTGTTCCAGGCAGGCCCCCACTTGCTGCTCGAACAGCTGCGGTTCCGCCGCCATTGGATAGAGGGTCGCGTACACCGGCAGTCGCCTATGTTTCATGCCGCCCATATAGGCGTGCAGGGGCTTCTGTTCGCTGCGCGCGAACAGATCCCATAGGGCGATATCCAGAGCGCTGATGGCGTGGATGGCCACGCCGTAGCGGCCATGCCAGTTGGTGCTCCTATACATCTTGTTCCACAGGCGCACCGGGTCATCCAGCACTTCGCCGACCAGCACGCTGGCCAGCCCCGAGGACAGATAGTTGTAAGGCCGCGACTCGATCAGCGCCTTGATCACCTGCGGTGGCGAATCGGTTTCGCCGACGCCGTACAGGCCGTTGTCCCCACGCACCACGATCAGGGCATTCTGGTAACTGCCCTCGAAGCGGACGAAGTCCGCTTGTGGGTCCTGCAGGCAAATGACTTCGACACTATCGATTCGGATGCTCATCACTCATTTCCCAGGCTTAACTGCCGTCTCTGGTAGATAAAGGGCTCCAGCACATCCCAGTCCAGTTCGACCCCCAGCCCGGGCAAGCCGGTGGGATGGATGAAACCTTGCGCGTCGGGACGGAAGACCTGCTTGGCACCAACTTCGTATTTCTCATAGGGCGCCGCCTGTTCGAAATACTCGCAGTTGTCATAGGCCAGCATCAGATGCAGGTTGGCCGCCTGGGTCAGGGTATAGCCCCAGGACTGCACCTCGGCCTTCAAGCCCTGGGCACGGGTCACCCCCATCACCTGGGCGGCGCCGGTGTAGCCGCCGATGCTGGTGACATCGAAACGGCTGCGATCCCAGCAATGGTTCTGCAGGCCGTGCTTGATCAGCTGCAGGTTGGGCAGTGAGTTGCCCCCGCTGATCACGTCCAGATCCAAGGCCGCCGCCAGCTTCCGGTAACCATCCAGGTCCGTATCCGGCAGCGGCTCCTCGTAGAACTCCCACTGGTAGCGATCGAGCAGGCGGCCCATCTGCAGGGCCTCCTGAAAGCCGTAGTTGGCGTCGATGTCCAGGCTCCAGCCGATCGCCCGGCCGCCGAACTCCTCGTGCAGCGCATGGACCAGGGCGATGTCCCCGGCGAAGACGCAGCGCGGGTGAATCTTGATGGCGTTGAAGCCCTGGCCGAGCATCCGGTGGCAGTAGGCGATGTAGTCATCGACCGTGGCCATGACCGGGCTGGAGGCATAGGCCCGCACTTTGTGCTTGGCGGCACCCAGCATCTGGTAGATCGGCAGGTTCAGCGCCTTGGCCTTGGCGTCATGCAGGGCGATGTCGAACAGCGACATCGACAGGTGCTTGAGCGGCACGTACTTGCCGGCCATGGCCTTGGCGATCCGCGGTGCCTCGTGCAGCCCCTTGCCCAGCAGGAACGGCGCCATCAGCGCCAGGCTGTGGAAGGCCGTCTGGTCGAACTCGTGCTCGGTGTAGGTGGTCAGGCCTGCGATGCCCTGCAGGCCATCGTCGAAGGTCAGACGGGCGACGATCATCGCTTCGTACATGGGCCCCAGGTGAGAAGACCAGCTGATCTTCTCGCCATCGGGGCCAATCGCGAAGATCTCGATGTTTTTCACAATTGGCCGGGTCATATCAGGCGTTGTCTTCTTTGATGAACTTGAGGGTGGTGATCATCATCAGCACCATGATGATCATCAGCGGCAGACCGATAAGCACCGAGGTGGTCTGCATGGTCTTCAGGCCGCCGAGGAACAGCAGCGCCAGGGGCAGGATGGCGATGGCGAAGCACCAGAACAGGCGGTTGGAACGCTGCGGTTCCTGGCCCTCGCCCAGCTTGCGGGTGGTGGCGCAGGCCATCACGTAGGCGGCGGAGTCGAAGGTGGTGGCCAGCATCACGATCCCGGAGACGGCGACCGCCAGCAACACCAGGCCGCTGAGGGGCAGGGTCTTGAACATCGCGAGGATAGCCGGCGCCACGCCCTGGGTATTCACCAGCTCCGACAGCGCCAGGGTATCGGTCATCTGCAGGTTGATGCCGTAGCCGCCCAATACCACGTAGAACAGTGCACAGCCGAAGGTGCCGTAGCTCAGCATGCCGACTATCACCTCGCGAATGGTGCGGCCGCGGGAGATGCGAGTGACGAACATGCCCATGAACGGGGCGTAGGCCACCCACCAGGCCCAGTAGAACACCGTCCAGGCCTGCGGGAAGCCGCTCTGGTTGACGCTGTCGGTCCAGGTGCTCATGCGGATGTAGTTCTCCACCATGTAGCCGAGCGAATCCATGCCCAGGCCCAGAATGAATTTGGTGGGGCCGACGAGCAGGACGTAGACCACGATCGCCAGGGTGACCACGGTGGCGAAGGTGCTCAGGCGCTTGATGCCCTTGGTCAGCCCCAGGCCACTGCTGACGGTGAAGACCGCGGTGCAGACGAGGATGATCGACATATCCAAATAGATGCTGCCACTAATACCCAGCACCTCGGCCAGGGCGCCGCCGATCATGGGTGTGCCCAACCCCAGGGAGGTGGCGGACGCCCCCAGCACGCCGAGGATGAACAGGTAGTTGATGAGGGTCCCGAGCGGGCCGTCCACCAGGTCGCCCAGCGCCCCACGGCACGCCTCGCCGATCCTGTAGATGTGCTTCTGGCGCACGTAGTAGATGTACGACATGGCGATGGTCGGCACACAATAAATGGCCCAGGCAGTAGGCCCCCAGTGGAAGATGCCGTAGGCCTGGCCCACTGTGTACATTTCCTTGGTCTTGGCCTCCAGGCCGAAGGGGGTCCAGGCGAAATGGTAGCCCCACTCGGTACCCGCCCAGAGCATCAGGCCGGAGGCGATACCGGCGAGGAACACCATGGTGCCCCAACCGAACTTGGTGAACTCGGGCGCGGCGTATTGGTCGGCGCTGAGCTTGATGTCACCATACCTGGAGCAGGCCAGGGCCAGCATGAAGAGCAGAGCCCCCAGACCTACGGCGAGGTAGACGAAGTCGAAGGTGTGCGTCACCCACTTGAACAGCGCGTCGATCGCCGTCGCGCTCTGCTCCGGGAAGACCACCAGGGGAATCGCCGCAGCACAGATGATCAGCAGGCTGATGATCTGCATTTGTCGGTTTGTTTCGATGGACGTGACGATCGGCTTTTCCACGATGGACCCGATTGGAACGTCGGCAGTTTTTATATTCATTAGTACACCTCTTGTTGTTGTAATTACCGGGGGTTGGTTGCGCAACAAGCCAGTTAACTGATCTGTTGCATCAGATAGGCCATGTGTCCGCCTTCGATGGCCTGGAACGCCAGGTCCTCCTTGATCGCCAGGTCCGCCGCCAAGGCGGCCGCCCGGCCGTACTCGAAGCACTGCGCCGTGACCCGGCAGCTGGCCAGCGCCTCGTGCTCACTGCTGAGGCAGCGACCGGCGACGATGAGGTTCTTGCCGACCTTGGGCACCAGGGTGTGAAACGGCACTTCGTAGTAGTCCTCGACCAACCACTCGGTCTTAGGCTTGGCGCCGTAGTGCAACTCGATAGGCCAGGAGCTTTTCGCGATGGCATCGCCAAACTTGCGCTTGCTGATCACATCGTCATTGGTCAGACGCGCCACGCCATCGATTGAGCGGGTCTGGCGCACACCGACCTCAGTGGCGTAGTCGATGAAGTAGCTGTCTTCACAGCCGGGCACGTTGGCCTTCAAGAAGTCGAAGAAAGCCTTGGCCTGATAGATGGAAAACTGCTCCGCCTCGGTGTGATCGACCGGGTCGGTGACGTCCAGCGCGCGCTTGTCGAAACCGGTGATCTTGGTGGCATTTACCAGCAGTTCACCGGGATTGACCGTGGGGAACAGCCAGACCTTCTTGCGCAGCAGCTCGTCCTGGGCCTCCAGCATGCTCACCACCTTGGGCGGCGAGATGGTGTCCTGACCCCAGTAGGCCAGGTACTTGGGCAGGTTTACGTTGCCGACCTTGAACATCATCGAGGGGTTCTGGATGACCCCGTTGTTGCCCTTGGTGGTCTTCAGGCCCATCTTGTAGACCACATCCGCATCGCCGCTGGCGTCGATGACCTTCTTGGCATAGACCGCGGTGAACCCCGACTTGGTGTGCAACACCATGCCCTTGAGTTCCTCCTCCTCGGCGATCACATCGATTACCTGGGTGTGGTAGAGCACAGTCACCTTGGCGGCCCGCAGCATGTCGGTGGCCACCTTCTTGTACTTGGCGCAGTCATGGGTGGCGACCCAGGTCTTGCCGTAGATCTGCGGCTCGGTCAGGCCCCCCTCACGGTAAAGCGCATCGCGAAACTGCTCAGCGAAGCCGAAAATAATCTGCTCCGGGGTCGCCTCATGAGGGTTCTCCACCGTCATGTACAGGCCGCAGATGGTGCCGGACAGACCTGCCACGGCCGCGCCGCCGCAGAACCCGAGGCGCTCGATCAGCAGCACGCTGAGCCCACGTTCACCGGCCGTAACGGCCGCGGCGATACCGGCCGGGCCACCGCCGACCACAACGACATCGAAGTGACCGAAGCTGTTCAGCTCGAACTTGAATCCAGATGGAAGGTTGCGGGTGTAGGTCATCTCGCACGGGCTCCTCACGGCAATATTTCAAATATATTTTCAATATACCAATGAAATACCAATTTCTCACACACGTCAACGGCATCTTGAATCGAGATACACGATCCGCCCCAAACCGAAGGAACACTGACTTAAGATGGATGCGCCAACAGCCGCGGAGGCCCTCGGAGAGAGATTGCGAATCAACGCGGGGGGGGCCAGTTGTATGGCAGCAGATGGGCCATGCGCTGTCGGGAGCAGTCATAGCTGCGGGCATAGACCCATTCGTGCAGGCTGGTTTGGATGAAGCGATCGCCCTTGCCGTTGGTGCGTGGCGTATACGGTTTGGTGCGCAAATGGCGCAACCCCCATCGCCCAACCAGACGGCGCAGCGTACTTTGCCAAGGAGTCCGGCTGAAGTACGCCTTCATCAGCAAGCAGTCGGTGGAGCACCCGGTACGGCGCCTCTGCCAGATCCTTAAGGTGCATCCCAGCGGTTACTACGCCTGGCTGGTCGAGCCGAAATCGGTGCGCGCCAAGGAAGATCAGCGCCTGCTCGGATTGATCAAGCATGCCTGGTTGGAAAGCGGCAGGGTCTACGGCTACCGCAAGATCCACGACGACCTGCGCGAGCTGGGGGAGTCCTGTGGTCGGCACCGCGTGGCTCGCCTGATGCGGGCGGAGGGGCTGCGCTCGCAGACCGGCTATCGTCGGCGCTCGGGGTATTACGAGGGCAAGCCGACGGTGGCCTCGCCCAACCGCCTGGAGCGGCAGTTCAACGTCAGTGAACCGAACAAGGTCTGGGTCACCGACATCACTTACATCCGCACCTATGAGGACTGGTTGTACTTGGCGGTGGTGCTGGATCTATTTTCGCGCCAAGTGATTGGCTGGTCGATGAAGCCACGGATGTGCAGCGACCTGGCCATCGTTGCGTTGCTGATGGCGGTCTGGCGGCGCAAGCCCAAGCAGGAAGTGATGATTCACTCCGACCAGGCAGCCAGTTCAGCAGCTCGGACTGGCAGAGCTTCTTCAAGGCCAACGACCTAATCAGCAGCATAAGCCGAGGATGTCTACCGGAGTGGGGGTAGTCCATTCATCACGTCCACAGCACTGTCTTAATGCAGTGTCCGATAGGCTGGTTGAGCGGATGATCGAGCAGCGTCGTGCTCGCCATACTTACCGGCAGATAGCGATCCAATTGGGCCTGGCCGTCAGCACAGTGGCTCGCCATTTGCAGCGGGTCGGCTCGCACCGGCTGGCCGAATTGGAGCCGGCACCGCCAGTGGTGCGCTGTGAGTACCCGACGCCGGGCGATCTGCTGCACCTGGATATCAAGAAGCTGGGGCGCTTCCACAAGCCGGGCCACCGGGTTACCGGCGATCGCCAGCGAAACTCCAATGGGGCGGACTGGGAGTTCGTCCATGTGGCGGTCGACGATGTCTGTCGTGTCGCTTTCAGCAGTTTGCATCCCGATGAGCGTGGCCGCAGTGCTTGCCGGGCTTTAGTGCGGATTCCACGGCCATTCGGCCACCCATTCCATGAGCATCCGGCCGCCGAGTCCACGCTGATCCGGCCACCCATTCCACGCGCATCCGGCCACTGATTCCACGGCCATCCGGCCACCACCCGGGCAGGCAGCCACGCAGGATTTCTTCACTACCATCGGTCTCTTTTTCGAAGCAGAGAGGTCGTCGTGGAGCGTTTATCCATGCGTAAGATTTGCGAGGTACTGCGCCTCAAATTTGAGGTCGGACTATCGGCTCGACAGATTGCAGTCAGTGTTCAGATCGGTCGTGCCACCGTCAGCGATTACCTCAACCGCCTTGCCGCCAGCGGCCTTACCTGGCCCACCGCGTTGACCGATGCGGAGTTAGAGCGCCAGCTGTTTCCACCGCCCCCCGTGGTGCCCAGCGAGCAGCGGCCATTGCCCGACTGGGCCTGGGTGCATGCCGAGCTGCGCCGGCCCGGCGTGACCCTGGCGCTGCTCTGGCAGGAGTATCGGCTGAGCCAGCCGCAGGGCTTCCAGTACAGCTGGTTCTGCGAGCACTACCGCGCCTTGCAGGGCAAGCTGGACGTGGTGATGCGCCAGGAGCATCGCGTCGGCGAGAAACTGTTCGTCGATTACGCCGGCCAGACGGTGCCGGTGATCGACCGCCACAGCGGCGAGATCCGCCTGGCGCAGGTGTTCGTCGCGGTGCTTGGCGCCTCCAGCTACACCTTCGCCGAGGCCACCTGGTCGCAGCAGTTGTCGGACTGGTTGGGCTCCCATGCCCGCTGCTTCACCTTTCTGGGCGGGGTGCCGGAGATCGTGGTGCCGGACAACCTGCTCAGCGGCGTGAGCAAGGCCCATCGCTACGAGCCGGACATCAACCCCAGCTACCGTGATCTGGCCGAGCACTACGGGGTGGCCGTGGTGCCGGCGCGGGTACGCAAGCCGCGTGACAAGGCCAAGGTCGAGGTCGGTGTGCAGGTGGTGGAACGTTGGATCCTCGCCGCGTTGAGGAACCGTCAGTTTTTCTCGCTGGACGAACTCAACACGGCCATCGCCGCGCTGCTGGAGCGGCTCAACCGGCGCCCGTTCCGGAAGCTGCCGGGCTGCCGCCAATTGGCCTTCGACAGCCTGGATCGTCCGGCACTGCGCCCGTTGCCGGAACAGCCCTACACCTATGCCGAGTGGAAGAAGGCGCGGGTGCACATCGACTACCACGTCGAGGTCGACGGGCATTACTACTCAGTGCCCTACCAGTTGGTGAAACAACAGCTGGAGGTACGTCTGACGGCGCGCACCGTGGAGTGCTTCCACGGCAACCAGCGCGTGGCCAGCCACCTGCGCTCACCGCACAAGGGCCGGCACAGCACGCAGCTTGAGCACATGCCCAAAAGCCATCGCGAGCATGCCGAGTGGACGCCGCAGCGGCTGATCCGCTGGGCCGAGCAGACCGGGCCGAACACCGCCGGGGTGATCAGCCACATCCTCGAACGGCGCATCCATCCGAGCCACGGCTACCGGGCCTGCCTGGGCATCCTGCGCCTGGGCAAGACCCATGGCGAAGAGCGCCTGGAAGCGGCCTGCCGCCGCGCCCTCAGCCTCGGCGCGTGCAGCTACAAAAGCCTCGAATCGATCCTGCGCCAGGGCCTGGAAAACCTGCCATTGGCTCAAGCCAACCTGCCCCTGCTGCCGGACGACCACACCAACCTGCGCGGCGCAGGCTACTACCACTGAACGAGAAGGACTCCACCATGTTGCACCACCCGACCCTGGACAAGCTCCAGAGCCTGCGTCTGAACGGCATGCTCAAGGCCCTCGCCGAGCAACTCAACACCCCCGATATCGACAGTCTGAGCTTCGAGGAGCGCCTCGGCCTGCTGGTCGACCGCGAGCTGACCGAGCGCGACGACAAGCGCCTGAGCAGCCGTCTGCGGCAGGCCCGGCTCCGGCACAACGCCTGTCTCGAAGACATCGACTACCGCAGCCCACGCGGCCTGGACAAGGCGCTGATACTCCAGCTGAGCAGTGGCCAGTGGCTGCACGATGGCCTCAATCTGATCATCGGCGGTCCCACCGGCGTCGGTAAGACCTGGCTGGCCTGCGCCCTGGCTCACAAGGCCTGCCGGGACGGCTACCGCGTGCGCTACCTGCGCCTGCCGAGGCTGCTGGAGGAGCTGGGCCTGGCCCATGGCGACGGACGCTTCGCCAAGCTGATGAGCGGCTACGCCAAGACCGATCTGCTGATCCTCGACGACTGGGGCCTGGCGCCATTCACTGCCGAACAACGCCGCGACATGCTGGAGCTACTGGACGACCGCTACGGCCAGCGCTCGACGCTGGTGACCAGCCAGATGCCGGTGGACAACTGGCACGAGCTGATCGGTGACCCGACCCTGGCCGACGCCATCCTCGACCGCCTGGTGCACAACGCGTATCGGATCAACCTCAAGGGTGAATCGCTGCGCAAGCGGGCGAAGAAATTGACGACGCCGGGCAGCTCGGACTAACAATGCCAGCCCTGCGTCGCTGCGCTCCGACTGCCCGGCCGGATGGTCGTGGAACAGCTGGCCGGGTGTGCGTGGAATGCCCGGCCGGATAAGCGTGGACTGGGTGGCCGGATGGCGTGGAATCCGCACTTTAGTTCAGGCGCTGCGTTACTACCGCAGCCTGGGTATCCACTTCACCCGCATCATGACCGACAACGGCAGCGGCTATGGCTCACGCAAGTGCCGTCGCCAGGACAGACGATTGGGGCTGCGCCATCTGCGCGCCAAACCGTATGCGCCACGCACCAATGGCAAGGCCGAGCACTTGATCCAGACCAGCTTGCGAGAATGGGCCTATGCCCGCAGTTACGACAACTCCGAACAGCGCGCGGCCCATCTGCTGTCATGGCTGCACCACTATTACTGGCACCGCCCACATGCCAGTCTCGGTTACAACCCGCCCATTAGCCGCGCGCCACTTCCACTAAACAACGTACTGGGTTTACACAGCTAGCCCCAAGACGGGGGCTTGAGTTCAGGCGTGGAGCGAGGATGCGATGCGGCCGAGCATCGCATCGCATGCGTCCAACTGTTCGACACTGACGAACTCATCGGGCTTGTGCCCCTGGTCCATACTGCCAGGACCGCAGATCACCGTTGGTATGCCGATGGCGTCGAACAGCCCACCTTCAGTGCCAAAGGCAACCGTTGTAAATTCGCTTGAACCACAAAATTGCGCAATCAACTGTGCCGCTTGGCTCTGGGAATCGGTGGCGAGCCCCGGATAAGTCGATAACTCGGAAAAGCGAATGCTGCTTTGACCGTTGACGGCTTGCATCTTCGGCAGAACTACTTGCTCGGCGTAACGCTCAAGCTGATCAGTCACCTCACGCGGATCCTGCACAGGCAACGCACGCACTTCAAAATCAAAACGGCAATCCGCCGGAACGATATTGAGGGCCTTGCCACCGGTGATGACACCCGTCTGCACAGTACTGTAAGGCGGATCGAAGCGCGAATCGTGAAGCTCAGGGGCGCGCAACCCTGCGCCGATACGCCCCAGTTCGCCAATCAACTGTGCGGCATATTCGATAGCGTTGACGCCTTGCGGCGCATAGGCCGAGTGACACGCCGCCCCCTTAACATTGCAGCGCATGGCCAGCTTGCCCTTGTGGCCGAGTACCGGCTTGAGCTCGGTGGGCTCGCCAATGATGCACAATAGGGGCTTGAGTGGCCGCAGCTTCAGTTCGGCAAGCAATGAGCGTACGCCCAAGCAACCGACCTCTTCGTCATACGACAAAGCAATATGTACCGGCATGCGCAGCGGTGCCGCCAACAGTTTAGGCACTGCAGCCAGCACGCAGGCAATGTAGCCCTTCATGTCAGCACTGCCGCGACCAAAGAGCTTGCCGTCTTTCTCCGTCAGCGCAAAAGGCGCAACTGTCCATGCCTGGCCATCCACCGGAACCACATCGGTGTGACCGGACAGCACGATACCTGGAACGTTGTCCGGCCCCAGCGTCGCAAACAGATTCGCCTTGCTACGCTCGGCGTTGAAGATCAGTTCGCAGGACACGCCCAGTTGGGCCAGATAGTCGCGTACAAACTCGATCAGTTGCAGGTTCGATTCGCGGCTGGTGGTATCGAATTCGATTAGCGAGCCCAACAGTTCTCGGCTACTGCTCACTTACTCATCCCCTGGCACGCCATAGCTCGGGGCCCTGGTCGGATCAAGGGCGCGGACAATGTAGTCCTGCATTTGCGGCCGGTAAGCCGCCCACAGTTGCGCCAGTTGCCCGATGGGATCTTCGTCTGCCCAGTCGACCCGTAGATCGACAGTCGGCCAAGTCAGCTCACCAACCACCACCATGGCTGCCGAATGTACCGGCCCGGCCTCGCCACCCGCTGCGACGGCGGCTTGCATCGCGGCAAGCAGGCGGTCGGCCAACTGACCTTCGCTGCTTTCAAAGGTACGCACTAGCGTCTCGACCACCGCAGGGTCAGCCAACAGATTGCCTGCCCCCACGCATTGCTCCCCGGCCAACGCATTGTGTTTGCCCAGCGTTTCGCTGCCACTGAAATAGGCCGTACGCCCTAGATGATCGACAACCGCCAGTTGGCGAAATTGAGTGTAGCCATTGCTAGTCAGCACTTTATCCAGCGCTTCGGCGGGTGATAATCCGCTCTCCATTTGCTCGAGCACTTGCGGGCCAAGCGCCGGCAAGGTGATGTTCTGCGTGGCGACTGCGCCTACCCCAGGACATAGCCAAGGGCAACGTGCACCCACCGCGATACTGGACGAGCTGATGGCGATACCCAGCTGCCCGGTTTCGGCACAACGAGCGACAATTGAAAACGTCATGGCGTGTTAATCCTTCTTATTCGGGAATGACCGCAATTACGTCGATCTCCATCAGCCACTCCGGCTGTCCCAGCCCTGAAACGACCAGGCCCGTGGAAATCGGAAATACCCCCTTGAGCCATTTACCAACTTCTTGGTAGACCGGTTCCCGGTAGCGGGGATCGATCAGATAAGTAGTGGTCTTTACGATGTGGCTCAGATCGCTGCCGGCCTCTTGGAGCAATTGTTTGACATTTTTCATCGCCTGCTCCGCCTGGGCCCGTGGGTCGCCGAGGCCGACGAGATTGCCTTCAAAGTCAGTGCCTATCTGGCCGCGGACATATACGGTATTACCTGCCCGCACGACCTGACAAAGATCGTTGTCAAGATTTTGATTGGGATAGGTCTCTTTGGTGTTGAACATGCGAATGCGAGTGTGAGTCGGCTGGGTCATCCACGTTTGCTCTTTCAGGTGGGTTATGACGGCATTTTCCCCATGTGCGACCGGAGGCGAAACGAGGTTTTTTATAGTGTTGGGTAACGTAAAAGATGCTTAGCGCGATAAGCGCAAATGAATCGCCCCGGGCTTCGTGAAAGCCTCAACTCTTGCGAAGATTAGATCATAAGAAATACTACGACCGGCTCAGCTGAAGTCCGCGGACGTTCCGTGCGCATGGTTATGGAGCACCTGAACGACTCCCCCCACTCGAGTGGGCAGCCATCAAGCCATAACACCGAAGATCGGCTGTGCTGCGCAGACTCTGCATGGTTGGATTCGCCGTCATCAGACCGATACAGGGCAGCGTTCGGGGACGGCCATCGAAGAGCGGGAGCGCATCAATGCTCTGGAGTGCGAGAACCACGAACTGCGCAGGGCCAACGAGATTCCGCCTGGCCAGCGCAATTTTCCTAAGCGGGACCCGAGTGCCACACCAAGTCCTGAGGGCCTTTGTCTATCAGAACGTGTCCCGTCTCGGGGACGAGTCGATCTGCCGCGTCTTGCAGGTCACCCGGTCCACCGCAAGCATGCGATCGTCTGCGCAACCCGGTCCGCACTCCTCGTGCTCGACACGACGAGGCGCTGATCGCGGAGGCTCAGCGCGTCTGAAATGCCAGCATGCAGTGCTATGTAGCGGCGGAGGTCTGGAGGCAGCTGCGGCGAGAGGGCATTGTGTCGCCAGAGGCACGGTGCGGCGGTTGCGAGGCAATGGAGCTGGCGCCCCTGCAGCTGGCGCACTGGCCACAAGAATAAACGTCTAATGAGTTCCATCGGCCATAACCCGCCTGCAGAAGCTGAAACAAACTTCCACCAGCTACAAGCAGGTCAGGTTATAGCGGACAGACCAAAACGGAACGACCCTCAGGAAACTCGGAGCACTTCACAACACCAAGCCTGCCCTCATTACGAAGCATCAGGATAAGTGAGGTATCGGCGCCGATTATCGATGTGGTCGGCTACGTACTTGGCGTCGTGCCAGACGCCCCATATAAATGATGAACCGCGTCGGGATTGCCACGGCAGACCTAGGAAGTAAACACCGGGCTCCGCAGAGACACCACGCTGATGTAGTGGTTTGCCTTTGGCGTCGAATGTGTCGACTTTCAGCCAGCTGTAATCGGCTGCATAACCGGTTGCCCAGATGATCGAAGTCACGCCCGCTTTGGCCAGGTCCAGCTCAAGAATGGGCTGGGTCACGCATTCCGGCTCCGGGTAAATGTTGCGCGCTTCAGGATCCAATGGGAGATCAAGACCATTACGCTCGACATAGGCATCTGCCGCGTCCAGCAGCGACAGGTAGTACTCATCGCCGCTTGCCAGGTTATCAGCCAAGTCCGCGTTAAAAGACACCACGCCGTCCTTAAAGGATTTGGTCAACCCCACCAGCGTCACCCCTCGGTGGGCCAAGCCCCTGAAATCGACGGTGTGGCCACCACGAGCACCGCTCACCGCAATGGTGACGTGTTCTTTGCCAGGCTGCATCGCCACTGCGTCCCACAAGCCGAGCACCCCCAGCCACCAGCAGAAGTCGCGATTGCGGTAGGCGCGGGGGGGACGATCATGCTGGCCCACTGAGAGATACACCTGCTTGCCGGCACGCTGCAGTTCATCGGCGATCTGCACTCCCGAAGACCCGGCACCGACCACTAGGACAGCGCCTTCACGCATCTGTTGAGGATTACGATACTGCGCCGAGTGAATTTGCGTGAGGGTGCCATCCTCAGGCGCAATTGACGGAATGATGGGGCGCTGGAAGGGACCAGTTGCCGCCACCACATGTAGGGCCTCAATCATGCCCTCGGAGGTTTCGACCGTGAAACCTGGTCGACCGACATTGCGTTCGACACTCTTCACTTCCACGCCAGTGCGAATAGGGGCATCGATCTTCCTAGCATAGGTTTCAAAGTAATCGGCCACCTGATCCTTGTGCGCAAAATCGTCGGGACTCACGTCCTCAAATTTAAGTCCCGGAAATCGATCATGCCAGGCGGGTCCATTTGCGACTAGCGAATCCCAGCGCCCTGTACGCCAGGCTTCGGCGATACGATTCCGCTCCAGAACAAGATGCGGAATGCCATGATTGCTTAGGTGCTCACTCATGGCCACCCCAGCTTGGCCGGCGCCGACGATAAGGGTGTCTATTTCTATATTTTCGACTGACATGTCTGTTTCCTTCACAGAGGCTGTGCGATGCATTCTGTGTAGATACGCGTAATAGCGAAATTATGTTTTTTATCGTCGTTAGGCAGGAAAAAGCTAGGCCCAGTAGGAGAGCGGGCTGAAGGGACCATTGAGGAACTCGTCGGTGCAGGGTGAGCTGTATTAGCAGACGAAGTGCAGAATTCTGTGTAACCGGGGTTGGGGTTACGGCTGCGGCAGTCTGTACTCGTAACTGATCGTATAGCGCGTCAGCGCCGCCTTAAGGTCACGGATGACCATCTCATTAGTGGTGAAGCCTTCTCGGCGGCGAGAGATGGCACAGCAGGCCGTATACTCCGGCCGAGTCAGTGCTAAACAGGCGTGCCTGGCATTTGGTATCAGCGTTGCCTGCTATCGCTACCAGGCTCGGTTGTCCTCGGAAAATGCCGAGATCGCCGACCACCTGATCCGCCTCACACACAATCAGCGCAACTAGGGTTTCGGCCTGTGCTTCCTGTACCTGCGCACCGTGAAAGGCCACCGGTGGAATCACAAGCGGGTGTACCGGATCTATCGGGAGCTGGGGCTGAACCTGCGGATGAAGCCGCACAAACGCATCGTGCGGGAAAAGCCTGAGCCACTGGCGGTCCGGAGGCGATCAATCACTGCTGGTCGACGGACTTAATGCACGACCAGTTGGCCGACGGTCGTAGTTTCCGCCTGTTCAACCTGATCGACGACTTCAACCGTGAAGCCTTGGTCATGGATATCGACCTGTCACTGCCAGCAGAGCGGGTGGTGCGCGCGCTGGATCACTTCGGGCTGAAAAGCACGGCACTCACCTGGAGCATATCCAGCCCGGCAATCCGCAACAGAACGCCGCTGCGCCTGCTCGAGGGTTATCGCGGCTACCTGATGACCGACGACTATGCCGGCTACAATGGCGTGGCCGCACGAGAGGGCATCGAACGCCTGGGCTGCTGGGCGCATGCCCGGCGCAAGTTCGTCGAAGCGCAGAAGGTGCAGCCCAAGGGCAAGACCGGGCGAGCCGACATGGCGCTGAACCTGATCAACCAGCTCTACAGTATCGAGCGTGACCTGAAAGAGGCCGACGACAGCGAACGCCTGGCCGCCCGCCTTGCTCAGGGCAGCCAACCCGTGCTCGACCAGCTCAAGGCCTGGCTGGACAAGGCCCAGTCGCAGGTCGCCGGGCAGACAGCCCTGGGCAAGGCGGTGAACTACCTGGCCAGCAACTGGAGCAAGCTGGTGCGCTACGTCGAGGCCGGCCACCTGCCGTTCGACAACAACCGCGCTGAGAACGCCATCCGCCCGTAAGTCATCGGCCGCAAGAACTGGTTGTTTAGCGACACCCCCAAGGGCGCGACGGCCAGTGCACACATCTACAGCCTGATCGAAACCGCCAAGGCCAACGGCCAGGAGCCCTACGCCTACCTGCGCCATGTGCTGGAACGCCTGCCCACCGCGAGCCGCGTCGAATACTACGAAGCGCTGCTGCCGTGGAGCTGCCTTCCGGCAAGCACATCCTGACCACAAGGCCTCGTCAAAGGAAGACGGGGTTTATGGAGCGCTTACGAACGCTACAACCGCACGGTGCGTTACGACTGACTGGGACATTATCTGTTCGAATCCATCGCCGAGGTGCAGGGGCATGCAACTCGTTAGGTATGGACATACAACCACGGACGGCCAAATATGGCCTTGGAAGGCATCACCCCCAAACAGAAGCTGGCCCTCGCGGCCTGACCTCTACTTCTGGCCAGTACTAAAAATGGCGGGATTACCCGAAGTCTTGATTGCCTGGACAAAATTTGGAGGTCTGTAATACGCAGAAACCCGGGTAAAAACCGGGTTTCTGGTTGATCCAGCCGGCTCAGGCCAATTCCAACGCGCGCTGAGCGGACTATGCCTGTACTGGCGATGAGTTGTTCAGATCCACCCTAAGAGAATTACAGTGAATTTCGCAGCTCAGGTTTCGGCGACAGTGCTTGGGACGGTGCATGCACTTCAACCTCACTGTACTCCGGGTTCTGAATAAGCGACTTGAGCAAGCCGTATATCATCAAAATCAACACAATTGAGAATGGAAGTGCAGCGGCAATGGAGGCAGCCTGCAATGCTTTCAGGCCACCGGCAAGAAGCAGCACTGCTGCTACTGCGCCGAGCCCCATACCCCAAATGATCCTAAACTTGCGTGGAGGCTCTATGTCACCGATAGAAAGCAGCGTGCAGATGACCAGCGTACCCGAGTCTGCCGAAGTGACAAACCAAGTAACAATCAGCAATGTTGCCATCGCTGCCATTAGCCAGGCCAGCCATTCAGTGGTCATTTTTTCGATGGTGACGTACAGCGCAGTGGTCAAGTTGTTGTTGACAGCATCAACGATTCCACCAGCACCGTAGAGCTCCATGTGCAGCGCCGTGCCGCCGAAAAGCGCAAGCCAGATAAAGCTTACTAAACTCGGTATCGCGATGACGCCTACCAGAAACTCACGAACGGTGCGACCACGCGAGATTCGAGCGATAAACATACCAACGAAGGGAGTCCATGCGATGTACCATCCCCAGTAGAAGACGGTCCACCACCCCTGCCACTGCCCTTCAGGATTTGGGTCAACCCAGAAGCTCATGGGCACCATGTTCCAGATATAGTCTCCAAAGCTGGTGGAGAGCAGTCCCAAAAGAAACGTCGTGGGACCGGCAATCAGGAAGAACGCCAAGATTACGGCGGTGAGTTTAACGTTCCATTCACTGAGAATACGAATGCCCTTGGCAACACCGGAAACCGCAGACGTTGTAGCCAAGATTGAAATGGCAATAATCAATACAATCTGGTTAGCTGTGGAGATCTCCATCCCAAACAGATAGTTAAGCCCCGCATTCATTTGAGATACACCCAACCCCAGCGAGGTGGCCACTCCAAATACTGTGGCAAATATACCCAATATATCTACCGCATGACCGATCGGCCCATAAATTCTCTCACCGAGGATCGGGTACAGAGCCGAGCGAATAGTGAGGGGCAATCCTTTACGGTATGCAAAATATGCCATAGCCAGACCAGCGACAGCATATATTGCCCAACCGTGGAAGCCCCAGTGAAAAAATGAAATCCTCATGGCAACCTGAGCTGCCTCTGCTGATTTTGGCGCGATGCCGGCCATTTCAATAAAGGGGTTTCCTTGGAAATGGTACATCGGCTCGGCAATACTCCAGAACAGCATTGCAATACCCATTCCGGCACTGAAAAGCATAGCGAACCATGCAAAATAACTGAACTCAGGCTCTTCATTATCGGCGCCAAGCCGAATTTCTCCTCTTTTGCCTGTAGCTAACCATATGCACAGAAGAAACATGACGCCGATCAAACCCACATAGAGCCAATCAAACGTGGACTGGATGGTATCTTTAATTGCTCCGTATAACGCTCCAGCATACTCTGGATCGTAAATAGTGAAGACAAGAAAGACTAACACTATGATCTTGGACAAGATTCCCATCGAGGGATTTATGCCTGAAAGGAAACCTTGTCTCGCTATATTGTACTTGTTATTCATCTGAGCAATTCCTATGACGCTTGGCAATTATAACGATTGGCCGGATGCCTCAACTAAGAAAGCTAAAATTAATTGTCTCTCATGATTTACGACCCTCTAGCAAAACTCTGATAGCCCCTTTTTTTGCACAAGCCGGCCTGAAGCCCGCATGTTTACTGGGCACACTTTTCCAAACATGACTACTTCAGACGTTCCTTATCATCAGTACAGTTATTCGACCAAGTCGGCGAATTTCCAGTCGCCTCATGCAGCCAAGTTGACGGTTCAAGACCATTAAGCTTTGCTTTCGCTAGTAAGCCATGGGTCGCCGCCGCATGACGCCAGGCTCTTTAAGAACCGGTAAAGCAACCAGTTTTTATTGCCAGTAGCGAGCGGTTATATACCCTCGGCTTGCTGCACGAACAGGTACGATTCTAGCCCCTACTCTCAAATACGAGATAGCAGTCGACATCTATTCCTGAGATATATTCAAGCGTTCAGATGCGAATGTCATGCTCGCGGTTTTCGACAGTCGCTATGAGCTAGCGGATGCGGTTGAGCATATATTTCATCCACTGGTTCAACCTATTCATTCTAATGTTGACGTTCTCGCGTCCAAGATACGTCGCACAGTCATATAAGTGACCGGATCATTGATTGCATCGACGGCAAGCAGTGTCTCGCCTGCGTAATACCAGATGGATTGTGCCCCGGCTCTGGCCCCGGCCTTGACTTCTGTGCGGTCGAAACCGCTGTTGATACCCGCGATCTGAAGCTTTGCATCGAATTGATCCGACCAGAACCACGGTGTTTTTCTGGGGGGGGCGGCCTGCCCCAGCAATGAATGAGCGACCGCGTCGCCTTGCTCGATTGCATTCTGAACCGACTCGATCCTGGCAGTCAGCGCTTCGCCGCCCAGGGTTGCGCAATCGCCTGCCGCAAAAATGCGCGGATCGCTGGTTTGCCCGTTCTCATTGACGAGAACCCCGTTTCGGGTCTCGAGACCGCACTCCATAGCCAGTCGATCATTGGCGATCGCACCGATGCCGACGACAACAAAATCGGCGTCTACCTGTTCGCCATTTGAAAGCGAGGCTCGCCTTGCGCCATCGATGTCGCAGATCGAAAGAACGCCAACACCCTCAATTATCTTGACGCCGTGGCTGCGGTGGAGCTCGCGGAAAAAGTCTGCGGTTTCGGAGGCTGCAACCCGACCGAGAATACGCTCGGCGGCTTCGACAAGCACGACATCTAGGCCGGTCTTCGCAGCGGACGCAGCAAACTCCAGGCCGACATAACCTCCGCCAATTACCAAGAGTCGACGATCAGGACGAAGCTCGCCCTTCAGCATTTCGGCGTCCGCTATGCCACGCAGGGTGTAGATGCGGCTAGCGTCGCGCGTAAACTTATCGGGAAGAACGCGCGGACGCGATCCTGTGGCCAAGACGAGCTTGTCGTACGGGATCCGCTTTCCACCTTGCAATATGACCTGGCGCTCGCGCCTGTCGATGCTACTGACAGAACTTTCGAGCTTTAGGTCAATTGCCTGGGCGTCATACCAGTCGTGCGGCTTGAGTGCGAGGCGCTCTACCGAGAGCTCACCGGTGAGAAACGCTTTCGACAACGGCGGCCGCTGATATGGTAGATAGGGCTCATCGCCGATGAGGCTGATGCTGCATTCTGGCGATAGCGCGCGCAGCCGAGCGGCACAGGACACGGCGGCCTGCCCCGCGCCGACAATAACGATATTTTCCGCCATGCTCACACCCCCACATGTAGGACGATACCGTCCAACTGTTCGGTTACCCGGATCTGGCAGCTCAGCCGGCTGCGGTCAGTCCTGCCGCCCTCCACAACTTCAAGCATCTCACCTTCCATATCAGTCGGGCCCGGCACGATGTGCTGCCAGGCTTCATCGAGCACTACATGGCAAGTGGCGCAGGAAAGAGCGCCACCACAATCGCCAAAAATACCGGGGACATTCAGGTTGACGGCGGCCTCCATCAAGCTAACGCCGGTCTCGATATCTGCGGATATGGTTTTGCCGTCGGAGCATTTCCACGTTACACGGGGCATGAATAGTTACTCCTCGAATAAGGTGATGACAGGTAGCCTTCAGATTTCAGCGCTGGTCGTCGTGGGTTTCTCGATGCTGCGCGAAAGATATCGATAGAAATCCCATATCGTGCCTTCGTAATCTCGAGGCGCCAGATGTCCGGAGGGGGCGTGTCGCGATGACAGTGCGCGCTGCATACGCTCAAGCTTCTCCCGGTCCTCGCGGTTGACCTCGTTCCACAAGGCGAGTCGTTGATCTAGCTCGTCGCGGGTAAGCTCGTTCGAGTAGGTCGACATCGTCCACCGGACCATGATCTTGTCGACGGCGAGAGGCTGGATGGACAGTGAGACCAGCAGTGTGGCCGCCTGGCTTGCGATCTGGGTCGGAAATAGACAGAACAACGTCGATCGCTTCCGCTCCTCGTCTGACAACCCTGGCGCTCCGAACCCTCTTGATTCAGCGGCTTCGGGATAGTTTGCGCAGTAACTGGTGAAGGAGTCGTTGGCCATCGACTTCCGGCTCAGCCCGGTCGGTGTATAGGGATGCAGGGTTTCCGGGTGCACGACCGAGAGATGGTAGGCCTCCATGAAGTTCTCGACGAGGCACTTCCAGTTCGTATTCCAGATCTCTTCCTGGGCGTGTACAATGCGCATTTCCCGGGTACCGTAGCTGTCGAGAAGCGCCTCCAAGCCTTGTAGACGGCTACTCAGCGGGGCGGCAGCGTCGTCTAGGTTGACGTAGATGAAGCCATTCCAGAGCTCGCTTCGAAAGACCGGGAGACTGCAATTGCCTGCGTTGATGCCTTTGTCCTGCATTCGCGGCGCGTTGGACAGCCGCCCATCACGCGCATAGCTCCATGCGTGGTAGGAGCAGACCAAACGCCGGGCCGAGCCTCGCCCTTCCGCGAGAGGCATTCCCCGGTGCCGACACACATTGGACAGCACCCGTATCTCGCTATCGTCCCCTCTAATGACCAGCAGCGGCTCGTCGAACAGTACGGTCGTGAAATAGTCTCCTGGGGATGCCACTTCATCCTCCCGGCCGACGCAGTGCCATTCCTTCTTAAGAAAGGTCTCGACCTCGAACTGATAGAACTCCGGGCAGGTATAGAACTGTCCGGGAAGGCACCGAGCTTCGTCCTCGGGAAGAGCGGCTATCTCGTGCAGCCGCGCTGCCATGTCCGCAATCACTTTGTTTTGCTTGTCTTCCATCGTTTTCACCCGGCAGCTATTGGGAGAGCGCGTTCAAACCCAGCGATACGCTGGGCCAGATCGTATGTGATGTTGTTTATCGGCGACGTCAACGATGAAGGCCGCTCGAAGAAGATGTCACCAAGCTCCCGCCTCAGAAAACCTAGACTCGTATAGGTAACAGGCGCAGACGCCAGCGGGTGTTCAAGGGGTCGCGAGGCAGCGCCCAGCTGCTCCGGCATGGATGCATCTTCCGTCATGTGGTGCCCTCTGGACTAATGTGTTTTTCGTTGACACCCCAGACCTTAATTGCCAACCAAAAAAAGTAAAAGCTCAAAAAATATGCCGATAAAGAAGGAAAAATATGGCTAGGAGCAGCTGCTAGATGTGTAAACTCAGTACGTTGTTCAGTGAAAGTAGTGCGCGGCTAATGGGCAGGTTGTAACCGAGGCTGGCATGTGGGCGGAGCCAGTTGTAGTGGTGCAACCATGGCAGCAGGAGGGCTGCGTGCTGTTCGGAGCTTTCGTAACTGCGGGCATAGGCCCATTCGCGCGGACTGGCCTGGATGACGCGCTCGGCCTTGCGGTTGGTGCGTGGCGTGTCAGGTTTGGGCGGAGGTGGCGCAGCCCCAATCGTCTGACCAGGCGCCGGAACTTGCGCGAGCCATAACAGCTGCCGCTGTCGGTCATGATGCGGGTAAGGTGAACCCCTCAAGCCGGCTTCGCCTTCCTCGCGAAAGCGCCGCAGCCATTTGTAGGCGGTTCGAACGCTCACTCCAGCGGCCTGGGCGGCTTCCTCGACCCGCAGGCCGTGGTGAATTCGCCGAACCCAAAGGGCTCGACCGCGAGGGGTATGACGGGCATGTTAATGCAGACTCATCCGGGGCTCCTGGAAGGCTTGGTTGGTCGCACTTCCAGAATTCCGGGAATGCCCCGGATGAACAACCTACTGAGAGGTCACCGCTAGATCGCCTGAAGCGGGTCAAGGAAGATCCAAAACTTAAAGCAATCCTGCACTACCTAGAGAACGAGGGCTGGCGTGAGCTTGGCTGCATCATTTTCAGTCAATACTACGATACGGCCCGCTGGGTGGCTGAATCGCTCGCTGCACGCTACCCCGATGAGGCGGTAGGCCTGTATGCGGGGGCTGGTCGGAGCCGGCTCTATCGACAAGGTGACAGCGTGGCCATTGAGTGCGAAACACTCAAGCGCATGGTCGCAGACCGCAAGCTCCGCCTGATGATCGCTACCGATGCTGCCTGCGAAGGCCTCAACCTGCAGACGCTGGGTACGCTGATCAACGTAGACTTGCCATGGAATCCTACCAAACTCGAACAGCGCATCGGCCGCATTGGACTTACCCCTATCAAACCGGACACCGACACCCCGTTAAGTTGATGCCTCAGCCAAGCGCCTGAATTCCCGAGGCGAGCGGTATTTCAGTGCGCTGTGTGGATGTTCCTCGTTGTAATGCTCGAA
>NZ_JBFTEG010000003.1:0-452337 GCF_041027545.1 Pseudomonas zhanjiangensis
GTCGGCAGGTCATCAAGCACCGCTGTTGTGGGTGGGCTCTGCAGGGCTTGATGAAGCGTGGATTTCTGCTGGGGGCTGAGCTGGCCTAGTTGAGCCAGCCAGTGGTGAAAGGCTTGAGTATCCATGAGCGGCAGACCTCCCGAGCGGATGCCTGCCTTTCAGATTAGTTCTTGCAACACATCATTGGGACATAGCCTAAAAAAACCCGCTTCGGCGGGTTTTTTTTGGGCTTAGCACTGGCTGCTTTTTGCTCTGGTCGTCGCTCTAGAACAGGTCGATTGGCGCGGCTTCGTCGACGGGCAGAGGGCTGCCAGGAATTGCCAGGCTGGGGTCCAGCTCGCTCATTGGCGGCGGCGAGTCTTCGCTCTTGAACAGCTCGAAATAGGCATCCGCTGTGCCCGGGGTTGCGATGCGGCCGCTGTACGGGTCGATACGCAGGGTCAAGAGTCCTGGCGGCTCCGAAGGCGGATGGCTGGCCTTGCCGTTCAGGGCGCTGGCCATGAACTTCATCCAGATCGGGAGTGCTACTGTGCCGCCATATTCATGGCGACCCAGGCTTTCCGGTTGATCGAAACCGGCCCACACCGTGGTGACATAGTCGGCGTTATAGCCCGAGAACCAGCTGTCCTTGGAGTCGTTGGTGGTGCCGGTTTTGCCGGCCAGGTCGTCACGTCCCAGGGCAAGTGCGCGGCGGCCGGTTCCGCGCTTGATAACGTCCTGCAGCATGCTGGTCATGATGTAGGCGGTGCGTTCGTCGATGATGCGCTCGGCGGCGATTGGGCCGGCGGCCTGGGCGCCGGCTTGCTCGCTGCTGGCAAGCAGCGAGCCGTTTGCACTCACGGGCGAGGCCCCGTCGGTGGGGACGGTGGGCGGGTTGGCGACGTACAACGGCTCGCCGTGGCGGCTGTCGATTCGTTCGATCAGGTAGGGTTGGGTCTTGTAGCCGCCGTTGGCGAATGCGGTCCAGCCGGTCGCCACTTCCAGTGGGGTCAGGTTGGCGGTGCCCAGGGCGAGGGACAGGTTGCGCGGCAGTTCCTGCTTGTCGAATCCGAAGCGGCTGACATAGTCCAGCGCATACTCGATGCCGATGGCTTGCAGCAGGCGGATGGACACCAGGTTGCGCGATTTGTACAAGGCTTCGCGCAGGCGGATGGGGCCGAGGAAGGTATTGTTGTCATTCTTCGGGCGCCAGACCTGATCGAGGTAATCGTCGACGAAGACGATCGGCGCATCGTTGACCAGGGTCGCGGCGGTGTAGCCGCTGTCCAGGGCAGCGCTGTAAATGAAGGGCTTGAAGCTTGAGCCTGGCTGCCTTTTCGCCTGGGCGGCGCGGTTGTAGTTACTCTGCTCGAAGGAAAAACCACCGACCAGGGCGCGGATAGCGCCGTTTTGCGGGTCGAGAGAAATCAGGGCGCTCTGAGCCATGGGGCGCTGGGAGAAGTGCAGGCTGCCATCGTCCTGGCGCTGGACACGGATCAGATCGCCGACCTGCGCCACATCGGCCGGTTTCTGTGGGCGAGGCCCAAGGCTGTTGGTATTGAGGAAGGGGCGCGCCCACTTCATGCTGTCCCAGGCGATGGCCTGTTCTTCACCGTTGCGGGTCAAGGCGAGGATGCCGCTCTTCTCGACCTGGGTGACTATCGCAGGCTCCAGTCCGCCGAGGGATTGCCGCTTGCTTAGCTCGCTGAGCCAGGCTTCGCGGTTCAGCCCGGGCAGTCGGCTCTCGGGGCCGCGGTAGCCATGGCGCTGGTCGTAGGCGATGAGTCCCTCGCGCACGGCATTGTTGGCCGCGTCCTGCAGGTCGCTGGGCACCGTGGTGGTAACGTTGAAACCTTCCGTGTAGGCGTCGCTGCCGTAGCGTCCCACCATCTCGGCGCGGACCATTTCCGCGACATAGGGGGCGACGACCTCCGGGCTGGGTACGTGGTAGCTGGCGTCAACCGGCTCTGCCAGGGCGGTTTCATAGCGCTGGCGGTCGATCCGGCCCAGCAGGTGCATGCGCCCTAGAATCCAGTCACGTCGCTCCTTGGCACGGGTCGGATTGATCAGCGGATTGAAGCGCGATGGCGCCTTGGGCAGGCCGGCGATCATGGCCATCTGCGCCAGGCTGAGCTCTGCGATTGGCTTGCCGTAGTAGACCTGCGAGGCGGCCTCGATGCCGTAGGCGCGGTTGCCGAGGTAGATCTTGTTGACGTAGAGCTCAAGGATTTCATTCTTGCTGAGCTCGCGCTCGATCTGCAGGGCAAGCAGGATTTCGTTGATCTTGCGGGAGAAGCTTCGTTCGTTGGAGAGAAAGAAATTCTTCGCCACCTGCATGGTGATGGTGCTGCCGCCCGACTGGATCTGCCCGCTTTTCAATATTTGCGTGGCAGCGCGCATCAGGCTGCTAAGGTCGACGCCATAATGGTGAGCAAAATTGTCGTCTTCGGCCGCCAGCAGGGCGTTGATGAAGTCGTCCGGAATGTCGCTGAAGGCGATCGGCGAACGGCGCATCTCGCCAAACTCGGCAATGAGCTTGGCGTCATTGCTGTAGACGCGCAGGGGGATTTGCAGCTGAATGCTGCGAAGTGACTCGACGGAGGGTAGGCTGGGGCTGAGGTAGAGAAATGCGCCGCTGAAACTGAGTAGCAGCCCGCAAAAAACAGCGACACAAGACCAGCAGAAAAACTTCAGCAGACGCATCAAGATGTTTGGATTTCCAAGTAAAAGAATGAGTTAAGCGGAAGGCAAAGCCGAAAGATAAAAGCTGATCACATTATAAGCGTTTTTTTTCCCGGGGAGCCATTTGCGCTTCTGTCAAGACTGTTATTTAATGTGAAAAAACATAAATAGTCCGTAAGTCGCGGATGCCAATAGGAAATCGGTCGTGCTAGGGCTCTTCAACAAGAAAGCGAATACGCTGCTGGGGATCGATATCAGTTCGACCTCCGTCAAGCTCCTCGAATTGAGTCGCTCAGGAAGCCGCTACCGGGTAGAGGCTTACGCTGTCGAGCCGCTCCCAGCCAACGCAGTGGTGGAGAAGAATATTGCCGAGCTCGAAGGCGTCGGGCAGGCCCTGTCGCGCGTCCTGGCCAAGGCCAAGACCGGCGTCAAGGCGGCCTCCGTTGCAGTAGCCGGTTCTGCAGTGATTACCAAGACCATAGAGATGGAGGCTGGCCTTTCTGACGATGAGCTTGAGAATCAGCTGAAGATCGAGGCCGATCAATACATTCCCTATCCGCTGGAAGAGGTCGCCATCGACTTCGAGGTGCAGGGTCCATCATCGCGAAATCCGGAGCGTGTCGAGGTGCTGCTTGCTGCCTGTCGCAAGGAAAACGTCGAGGTGCGCGAAGCTGCGTTGGCGTTGGCCGGACTGACAGCCAAGGTGGTCGATGTCGAGGCCTATGCGCTGGAGCGTGCCTACGGCTTGCTCGGCGAACAGCTGGCGGGTGGGCAGGACGAGCTGACCGTGGCAGTGGTCGATATCGGTGCGACCATGACCACGCTCAGTGTTTTGCACAACGGGCGCACCATCTACACGCGCGAACAGTTGTTCGGTGGCAGGCAGTTGACCGAGGAAATCCAGCGGCGGTATGGGTTGTCCGTGGAGGAAGCCGGTCTGGCCAAGAAGCAGGGGGGGCTCCCGGATGACTACGAGAGCGAGGTCCTGCTGCCGTTCAAGGAGGCCGTCGTTCAGCAGGTCTCCCGTTCCCTGCAGTTCTTCTTTGCCGCGGGGCAGTTCAACGATGTCGACTACATCCTTCTCGCCGGTGGCACGGCGTCCATTCCCGACCTCGACCGCCTGATCCAGCAGAAGATTGGCACGCAAACCCTGGTGGCCAATCCTTTTGCAGACATGGCCTTGAGTAGCAAGGTCAATGCCGGGGCGCTGGCCAGCGATGCTCCTGCCTTGATGATTGCCTGTGGTCTGGCGATGAGGAGTTTCGACTAATGGCGCGGATTAACCTTCTTCCCTGGCGCGAACAGCTGCGCGAGGAGCGTAAGCAGCGCTTCTTGGTCACCCTTGCCGGTGTTCTGGTGGTCGCAGCCGGCACGGTGTTCCTCGGTGATCAGTACCTGAGCGGGGCGATCGAGCATCAGGATGCGCGCAACGGCTTTGTGCGCAAGGAGATAGCCCTGCTGGACGCGCGTATCAAGGAGATCAGCGAGCTCAAGACTCGTCGTCAGCAGCTTCTGGAGCGGATGAAGATCATCCAGGATCTGCAGGGCAACCGGCCGATCATCGGCAGGGTCTTCGATCAATTGGTCAGAACCTTGCCGGACGGCGTCTATTTCACCAGCGTGAAAATGAAGGGAAAGAGCATCGCGATCGTGGGGGCGGCCGAGTCCAACAACCGGGTGTCGAACCTGATGCGTAATCTGGATGCATCCGATTGGCTCGAGGCGCCTAACCTGACCCAGGTCAAGGCGACTACGGCCGGTGCTCTGGATCAGGCGAACGTGTTTCAGTTGACCGTTCAACAAACGCAGCCTGCTGCCGAGCCGGAAGAGGGTGGTAAAAAATGAGTCTGGCCGAATCCATTGAAAACTTGCGCAAGGTTGACCTGAGCGATCTGGACCTGAACAACATCGGCTCATGGCCGGCGATCATCAAGGGCATTGTCTTTGTGTTGTTCTTCATAATAGTGCTAGCGCTCGGCTACAACTTTCACCTGAAGGATTTGCAGGCCAGTTTGGAGCGCTCCGAGGCTGAAGAGCAAACGCTCAAGCAGCAGTTCACATCCAAGGCATTTCAGGCGGCCAACCTGGAGGCCTATAAGGAACAGATGAAGGAAATGGAAGTTTCCTTCGGTGCGTTGTTGCGACAGCTGCCAAGTGATACTGAGGTGCCTGGCCTGCTTGAGGATGTAACGCGCACTGGGTTGGGTAGCGGTCTGGAATTTGAAGAGATCAAGTTGCTGCCGGAGGTCGCTCAGCAGTTTTATATCGAGTTGCCGATCCAGATTAGTGTTGTGGGCGGCTACCATGATCTGGCTACCTTTGTCAGTGGTGTGGCCAGTCTTCCACGTATTGTCACATTGCACGATTTCGAACTTAAACCTGTCGATGCTGAGAACTCTTCCGTTATCCGCATGAGCGTTATGGCGAAGACATATCGGTATAACGATAAAGGGTTGGAAAAATGAAGTCTGTTCGTTGGCTGGTAGCCGCTTGTTCACTGGTGGTTTTGCAGGGCTGTAGTTCGGACAGCGACTTTTCCGACTTGCAGGCGTTTATGGACGAGGTGCGTGCTCGGCCCAAGGGGGCGATAGAGCCGCTGCCGAAGTTCATGCCCTATGAGGCCTTTACCTATGGGGCATCTTCGCTGCGCAGCCCCTTCCAGCCGCCAATCAAGATCGAGGTGGCCGGCCGACAAAAGGGCTCTAAGGAAATAAAGCCGGATGAAACCCGGGTGAAACAGTTCCTCGAGGGCTTCAATATCGAAGCCTTCGAGATGGTCGGCACGCTGGCCAACAAAGACGGCGTGTTCGCCCTGGTTAGCGGGGCGGGCGGTGTGCATCGCGTCAAGGTGGGCGACTACCTGGGGCGCAACTATGGTCGTATCCAGGCCATCGATGAATCCAAGATCGATGTGATTGAAATCGTTCCAGATGGTGAAGGTGGCTGGCTCGAGCGTCCGCGTAGCCTCTCTCTCAAGGAGCGCTCTTAAGAGAGCGGAGTGAAGATGAAAAAAAATAACCGGTCTGCCCAACGGAACCCAAGCATGAACAGCTCCTCGTCGCGTCTAGGTGTCTCTCTGTTAGCGCTGCTGCTGTCGCCAGCACTCCTGGCGGCTAACCTGCAGAAGCTCGACGTCGCCGCCTTGCCGGGTGACCGGGTTGAGTTGAAATTGTCCTTTGATGAGCCTGTGCTGGCACCGCGCGGCTACACCATCGAGCAGCCGGCACGCATTGCCCTCGACTTTCCAGGGGTGTCCAGTGAGCTGGGGGAGAAGAATCGCGAGCTGGGTGTCGGAAATGCCCGTAGCGTCACGGTCGTCGAGGCAAAGGACCGGACTCGGCTGATCATTAATTTGACCAATCTGGCGCCCTACAACACCCGGGTAGAAGGCAATAACCTGTATGTGGTCGTAGGCGAGAATGCAGGAGCTGCCGCGCCTGTGCGCTCAGCGGCGGCCGTTGCGCCTGCTGCGCCGGCTCAGGCGAAGCCCAAGGTTTATGGCGCGAGCAGTCGCGCTATCAGTGCTGTCGATTTTCAGCGCGGCGAGCAGGGTGAGGGTAACGTTGTGATTACCCTGTCCGATTCGTCGGTTAGCCCCAATATCCAGGAGCAGGGCGGCAAGATTCGCCTGGACTTTGCCAAGACGCAGTTGCCCGAGGCGCTGCGTGTTCGCCTGGACGTGAAGGATTTCGCCACGCCCGTGCAGTTTGTCAGTGCAACTGGCTCGGCGGACAAGGCGAGCATCGTGATTGAGCCCACGGGCTTTTATGACTACCTCGCCTATCAGACCGATAATAAGCTGACCTTGAGCATCAAACCGCTGGCTGAAAGCGAGGTCGAGAAGCGCAAAGCTGAGCGTTTCGCTTACACGGGGGAGAAACTGTCGCTAAATTTCCAGGATATCGATGTCCGTTCGGTGTTGCAGTTGATCGCGGACTTTACCGACTTGAATCTGGTGGCCAGCGATACCGTGAGTGGCAACATCACCCTGCGGTTGCAGAACGTACCTTGGGACCAAGCCCTTGATTTGGTGCTGAAGACCAAGGGCTTGGACAAGCGCAAGGTCGGTAACGTGTTGCTCGTGGCTCCGGCCGATGAAATCGCCGCGCGCGAGCGGCAGGAGCTTGAGTCGCAGAAACAGATTGCCGAATTGGCGCCGTTGCGCCGTGAACTGATTCAGGTCAACTATGCCAAGGCCGCCGACATGGCCAAACTATTTCAGTCAGTCACGAGCGCCGAGGGCGGCGGCGATGAACGCGGGTCCATCACCGTCGACGATCGGACCAATAGCATCATTGCCTACCAGACCCAGGTTCGCCTCGACGAGTTGCGTCGAATAGTGGCGCAGTTGGATGTGGCGGTGCGTCAGGTCATGATCGAGGCGCGCATCGTCGAGGCCAACGTCGACTACGATAAGGCGCTGGGTGTTCGCTGGGGGGGGAACTTCTGGTCAGGTGATAAGTGGAATGCCTGGGGTAAAAATGGGAACCTTGGTGTTGAAGATGGGGATGAGGGAAATGTTGGGCGTTTTCCCGGCCTTCGAACCTCGCCAGTAAACTCTCCGTTTGTGGACCTCGGTGTCGCCGGTACTTCGGGGATCGGTATTGGCTTTGTAACGGACAACGTAATTCTCGATTTGCAATTGAGTGCAATGGAGAAAACGGGCGCTGGCGAGGTGGTCTCTCAGCCGAAAGTGGTGACCGCTGACAAGGAAACCGCGAAAATCCTGAAGGGTACTGAGGTGCCTTATCAAGAGGCGAGTTCCAGTGGTGCGACCACCACTTCCTTCAAGGAGGCAGCGCTATCTTTGGAAGTGACACCGCAGATCACTCCTGATAACCGGATCATCATGGAGGTGAAGGTGACCAAGGATGCCCCGGATTTCTCGGTCACGGCCTCGACTGGCGGGGTCCCTGCGATTCAGAAGAATGAAGTCAACGCCAAGGTGCTGGTAGCCGATGGAGAAACCATCGTAATCGGTGGTGTGTTCACCAATACTCAGTCTAAGTCGGTAGATAAGGTTCCCTTCCTGGGTGACTTGCCTTTCTTGGGGCGCGTGTTTAGACGTGACGTGGTGCAGGACAAGAAGTCGGAGCTGCTGATCTTCCTCACCCCGCGTATCATGAACAACCAGGCCATTGCTGTGAGCCGTTGATTCTGTGCGTAACGTGATCCTCGTGGGCCCGATGGGAGCTGGCAAGAGCACCATCGGGCGCTTGCTTGCCAAAGAGTTGCACCTGCCGTTCAGGGACTCCGACAAGGAGATCGAGCATCGGACAGGGGCGGATATCCCTTGGATCTTCGATGTCGAGGGCGAGCAAGGCTTTCGCGAGCGCGAGCAGGCGGTGATTGCCGAGCTGTGCGAAGCGGCAGGCATGGTTCTGGCTACGGGTGGCGGAGCGGTCATGCGCTCCGAGAATCGCGCGGCGCTCAGGCGTGGTGGTCGAGTCGTGTACCTGCATGCTTCAGTCGAGCAGCAGATCGACCGCACCTCCCGAGACCGTAATCGTCCTCTGCTGCAGACTGCTGACCCGGGCAAGGTGCTCGCCGAGTTGCTGGCCGTTCGCGACCCTCTCTATCGCGAGATCGCCGATGTTGTGGTGGAGACCGATGAGCGCCCGCCTCGGCTGGTCGTTCAGGAAATACTAGAGCGTCTCGAGGCGCTGCCTTCCCGTTAAAGCGTGAGCTGAACTGCGCTATCCTAGGGCCCTTTTGAATTCGGGGGCTTCATGCAAACTCTTCAGGTCGATCTCGGCGAGCGTAGCTATCCCATTTACATCGGTGCCGGCCTGTTCGGACGTCCCGAATTGTTGGTGCCACATATCGTTGGGCGCCAGGTGGCCATTGTTACCAACGAGACCATTGCGCCGCTGTACCTGGAGGAGGTCAAGGCGGCGCTTGCCGGCTATGCCGTGACCTCAATCGTCTTGCCGGATGGCGAGTCTTTCAAGAATTGGCAGACCCTGCAGCAGATATTCGATGGTTTGCTCGAGGCGCGTCATGATCGCAAGACCACGGTCATCGCGCTGGGGGGAGGCGTTGTTGGCGATATGGCTGGCTTCGCCGCCGCCTGTTACCAGCGCGGTGTCAACTTTATTCAGGTGCCCACCACGCTCTTGTCGCAGGTCGACTCCTCGGTGGGGGGGAAGACGGGGATCAACCATCCGCTGGGCAAGAATATGGTCGGCGCGTTCTATCAGCCGCAGGCCGTGTTGATCGATACTGCGAGCCTGGTGACCTTGCCGGCGCGGGAGCTGTCGGCAGGCCTGGCGGAGGTGATCAAGTATGGCTTGATCTGCGATGCGCCATTCCTGGCTTGGCTCGAGGAGAACATGCAGGCGTTGCGCGCGCTGGATCAGGCCGCGCTTACGGCGGCAATCGCACGTTCCTGTGCCGCCAAGGCGCGGGTAGTGGGGGCGGATGAGCGCGAATCGGGCGTCCGTGCCACGCTCAACCTGGGGCACACCTTTGGTCACGCCATCGAGACTCATCAGGGCTACGGTGTCTGGCTGCATGGCGAGGCGGTGGCGGCTGGCACGGTGATGGCATTGGAGATGTCGCATCGTCTCGGTTGGATCTCCAGCGCCGAGCGTGATCGGGCGATTCGCCTGTTTCAGGCGGCAGGACTGCCCGTGGCGCCGCCGGCAAATATGGCACCAGAAGACTTCCTCGAACATATGGCCGTCGACAAGAAGGTGATCGACGGGCGTCTGCGCTTGGTGTTGTTGCGCCACATCGGTGAAGCTGTCGTCACCAGCGAGTTTTCTCGCGAGATTTTGAATGCCACGCTCAGTGCAGATTATGCCGCGCTGGTGGATAGGCTTAACCATCAATGAGTGCTCCATGACCAGTTTGCATGCTGACGAGGCTTTCCTCGATCACTACGGTTTCAGTCACGACCCTTTTGCGGCGCGTGTGCCCGGCTTCAAGTTTTTTGCCGCCCAGCGCAAGCCGGTGCTGGGGCAGTTGCATCACCTGGCCCGCTACAGTCAGTTGTTGCTGGTGGTCACCGGTCCGCTTGGCAGTGGCAAGACCTTGCTGCGCCAGGCGCTGGTCGCCAGTACCAACAAACAGGCGGTGCAGAGTGTGATTTTCTCGGCGCGCGGTGCTGCCGAGCCAGACGCCGTGCTGCGGCAAATTGCCCAGGGCCTGCAGATGCAGCAAGCCGAGTCGGCGGCCATTCTGGCCCAAGTGGGGCAGCTGGCGCTCACCGGGCAGGAGGTCTACCTGCTGGTCGACGATGCGGAGCAGTTGAGCGACGCTGCGCTGGACGTTTTGTTACGACTGGCAGCCGGTAGCGTCGACGGGCGGCCGCACGTCTTCCTGTTCGCCGAACCGCAACTGCTCTCGCGACTGGAGCGGCTGGCCGACGGTGAGGAGTGCTTCCACGCCATCGACCTGCAGCCCTATGGTGACGAGGAGACGCAGGAATATCTTGCCCAGCGGCTGGAGGGCGCCGGTCGCGGGCTTGAGGTCTTCACCGGTGCGCAGCTTGCGACTATCCATGAGCAGTCGCAGGGCTGGCCCGGGGCGATCAATCGGCTGGCGCGGGACGTCTTGGTCGAGGCCATGCTTGCGCAGCAGGGGGCGGCCAGGCGTGCCGGGCTTACTTTCAGTCTGCCGAAGAAGCATCTGCTGGCATTGCTGGTCGTGGGCGTTGGTGTCGTGGCGGCCTGGTTGATGCAGGGGTTGCCGTCTGGCGATCCGCTGCCGTCGTCAGCGCCACTGCCCCTGGCCCAGGTCGAGCAATCGGCGTCGGTGGCGGTTGCTCCTGATGTGTCGGTCGAGGAGGGGACGCCGCCGATAGAATTTGCCGGCGCCAGTCAGCCGTTGCCCCTGCCGTTGGTGGGGGAGGCCCAGCCGGTTATTCGAGAACCGGTGACGAATGCGCTGGGTATGTCGGCGGAACGTGCGGAAGAGCCGGCTGCCCCTGTTGGTCAGGCCGTGGCTGCTACACAGCCAAAGCAGGTCGATGCATTGCCGGTCGCGGCCCCCGTGGTCCCACCGGCGCCTGTTGCGCCTGTGACTCCCGAGGTGGCGCCTGCCGTCAAGCCTGCGCCCGCGCAGCCTGTAGCGCCGGCCAAGCCGGCATCCGCTGCCGACTGGTATAGCGCTCAGCCCGCATCGCGTTTTACCCTGCAAATTCTAGGGTCGCGAGCCGAGGCAAGTGCTCAGGCTTTCGTCCGTCAGCACGGGGCGGACTATCACTACTTCAAGAAGCGCCACAAGGGGCAGCCGTTGTATGTGGTGACCTACGGCAGCTTCGCCACGCGCGAGGCGGCTCAGGCTGCATTGAGGCAATTGCCCGCGAAGGTGCTGGCGGGGCAGCCTTGGCCGCGCGCTTTTGCCGGCATTCAGCAGGAAATTGCCCAGGCCCGTTAGGCCGAACCGGGGGAGTTGACCGGCAAGTCGGTAACACGACCTGCTGGTCCGTTCCTTCGTTTTCGCGACATAAGGTTTCAGCGGTTCGCCACGAAGATTTGTGACGATCTGGGTGGGTATGTACAATGACCTCCCTTTTGCCTGCGCAAAGCTGGGGTATAGCCCTGGCTGCATGGTAAGTGTTTGAATTAGAAAGCAATTAGCCTCTTCGAGAGGTAGCCTGGTGAGAGTCCCTATGAAAGCAGGTTTGTACCGTCCTGATGAGTTCAAGGATAACTGCGGCTTCGGCCTGATCGCCCATATGCAAGGCGAGGCGAGCCATCACCTGCTGCAGACCGCTATCGAAGCGCTGACATGCATGACCCACCGCGGTGGGATCAATGCCGATGGCAAGACCGGCGACGGCTGTGGCCTGCTGATTCAGAAGCCCGATGCATTCCTGCGCGCCGTGGCCCAGGAGCAGTTCGGCGTCCAGCTGTCCAGCCAGTACGCGGTAGGCATGGTGTTCTTCAACCAGGACCCCGCCAAGGCCGAGGCGGCGCGTGAGAACATGAACCGCGAGATCCTGGCTGCCGGCTTGAAGCTGGTCGGTTGGCGCAAGGTGCCGATCGATACCAGCGTGCTCGGCCGCCTGGCCCTGGAGCGCCTGCCACAGATCGAGCAGGTCTTCGTCGATGGCGAGGGGCTCAGCGACCAGGAGTTCGCCATCAAGCTGTTCAGCGCCCGGCGCCGTTCCTCGGTGAGCAATGCCGAGGACGTCGACCACTACATCTGCAGCTTCTCGCACAAGACCATCATCTACAAAGGTCTGATGATGCCGGCCGATCTGCAGCAGTTCTACCCGGACCTGGGTGACGAGCGCCTGCAGACCGCGATCTGCGTGTTCCACCAGCGTTTCTCCACCAACACCCTGCCGAAGTGGCCGCTGGCGCAGCCGTTCCGCTTCCTCGCCCACAACGGCGAGATCAACACCATCACCGGCAACCGCAACTGGGCCCAGGCTCGTCGCACCAAGTTCGCCAACGAGCTGATCGGCGATCTGGACGAGCTGGGCCCGCTGGTCAACCGCGTGGGTTCCGACTCCTCGAGCATGGACAACATGCTCGAATTGATGGTCACCGGCGGCATCGACCTGTTCCGCGGCGTGCGCATGATCATTCCGCCGGCCTGGCAGAACGTCGAGACCATGGACGCCGACCTGCGCGCGTTCTACGAGTACAACTCCATGCACATGGAGCCCTGGGATGGTCCGGCCGGCGTGGTCTTGACCGATGGCCGCCATGCCGTCTGCCTGCTCGACCGCAATGGCCTGCGCCCGGCACGCTGGGTGACCACCAAGAACGGCTACATCACCCTGGCCTCGGAAATCGGCGTGTGGGACTACCAGCCCGAAGACGTGATCGCCAAGGGCCGCGTCGGTCCGGGACAGATCCTCGCGGTCGACACCGAGACCGGCCAGGTGCTGGCCACCGATGACATCGACAACCGTCTGAAGTCACGCCACCCCTACAAGCAGTGGCTGCGCAAGCACGCCCAGCGCATCCAGGCGACCCTGGAAGACCGCGACCACGGTTCGGCCTTCTACGACACCGACCAGCTCAAGCAGTACATGAAGATGTACCAGGTCACCTTCGAGGAGCGCGACCAGGTGCTGCGTCCCCTGGCGGAGCAGGGCCAGGAAGCGGTCGGCTCCATGGGCGACGACACGCCTATGGCGGTGTTGTCGCAGCGCGTGCGCTCGACCTACGACTATTTCCGCCAGCAGTTCGCTCAGGTCACCAACCCGCCGATCGACCCGCTGCGTGAAGCCATCGTCATGTCGCTGGAGGTCTGCCTCGGCGCCGAGCGCAACATCTTCAGCGAGTCGCCGGAGCATGCGGCGCGGGTGATTCTCAGCTCGCCGGTGATCTCGCCGGCCAAGTGGCGCGCGCTGATGAGTCTGGAGCGTCCGGGTTTCGATCGCCAGCTGATCGACATGAACTATGACGAGACCCTCGGGCTCGAGGCGGCCGTGCGCAACATGGCCGACCAGGCCGAGGAAGCGGTGCGCAGCGGCAAGGTGCTGCTGGTGCTGTCCGACCGCCATATCGCCCCGGGCAAACTGCCGGCGCACGCCGCGCTGGTCACCGGCGCGGTGCATCATCGCCTGACCGAGAAGGGCCTGCGTTGCGACTGCAACATCCTGGTCGAGACGGCAACCGCGCGCGACCCGCATCACTATGCGGTGTTGGTCGGCTTCGGTGCCTCAGCGGTCTATCCGTTCCTGGCCTACGAAGTGCTTGGCGATCTGATCCGCACCGGCGAAGTGCTGGGTGATCTGTACGAGGTGTTCAAGTACTACCGCAAGGGCATCTCCAAGGGCCTGCTGAAGATCCTGTCGAAGATGGGTATCTCCACTATCGCCTCCTACCGCGGCGCTCAGCTGTTCGAGGCCGTCGGCCTGGCCGATGAGGTCACAGAGCTGTGCTTCCGTGGCGTCGCCAGCCGGATCAAGGGCGCGCGCTTCGTCGACATCGAGGCCGAGCAGAAGCTGCTGGCGGGCGAGGCCTGGAACAACCGCAAGGCGATCCAGCAGGGTGGCCTGCTCAAGTTCGTCTACGGCGGCGAGTACCACGCCTACAACCCGGACGTGGTCAGCACCCTGCAGGCCGCCGTGCAGCAAGGCAACTACGAGAAGTACAAGGAATACAGCACCCTGGTGGATACCCGCCCGGTATCGATGATCCGCGACCTGCTCAAGCTCAAGCTGGCCGAGCAACCGCTGGAACTGGACCAGGTCGAGCCGCTCGAGGCCATCTTCAAGCGCTTCGACTCGGCCGGCATTTCCCTCGGCGCCCTGTCGCCGGAGGCCCACGAGGCCATTGCCGAGGCCATGAACCGCCTGGGCGCGCGCTCCAACTCCGGCGAGGGCGGCGAAGACCCGGCCCGCTATGGCACCACGCGCAGCTCGAAGATCAAGCAGGTGGCCACCGGCCGCTTCGGTGTGACTCCGGAATATCTGGTCAACGCCGAGGTGTTGCAGATCAAGGTGGCCCAGGGCGCCAAGCCCGGTGAGGGCGGCCAGCTGCCAGGCGGCAAGGTCAACGGCCTGATCGCCCGTCTGCGCTACGCGGTACCGGGGGTCACCCTGATTTCGCCGCCGCCGCACCACGACATCTACTCGATCGAGGATCTGGCGCAGCTGATCTATGACCTCAAGCAGGTCAACCCGGCGGCCCTGGTGTCGGTCAAGCTGGTGGCCGAGGCGGGCGTCGGCACCATCGCCGCCGGCGTGGCCAAGGCCTATGCCGACCTGATCACCATCTCCGGCTACGACGGCGGTACCGGCGCTTCGCCGCTGACCTCGATCCGCTATGCCGGCGCGCCTTGGGAACTTGGCCTGGCCGAGACCCACCAGACCCTGCGCGGCAACGACCTGCGCGGCAAGGTGCGGGTGCAGACCGACGGCGGCCTGAAGACCGGTTTGGACGTGATCAAGGCGGCCATTCTCGGCGCCGAGAGCTTCGGCTTCGGCACCGCGCCCATGATCGCCCTGGGCTGCAAGTACCTGCGCATCTGCCACCTGAACAACTGCGCCACCGGCGTGGCCACGCAGAACGACAAGCTGCGCAAGGATCATTTCATCGGCACGGTCGAGATGGTGATGAACTTCTTCACCTACGTCGCCGAGGAAACCCGCGAGTGGCTGGCCAAGCTGGGCGTGCGGAGCCTGGAAGAGCTGATCGGCCGCACCGACCTGCTGGAAGTGTTGCCGGGGCAGACCGAGAAACAGCAGCATCTGGACCTGAGCCCGCTGCTTGGCAGCGAGCACATCCCGGCGGACAAGCCGCAGTTCTGTCTGGTCGAGAAGAACCCGCCATTCGACCAGGGCCTGCTGGCCGAGAAGATGGTCGAACTGGCCAAGCCGGCGATCGATGCCGCCAGCGGCGGCGAGTTCGAACTGGATGTGTGCAACTGCGACCGTTCCATCGGTGCCCGCGTCTCCGGCGAAATCGCTCGGGTCCACGGTAACCAGGGCATGGCCAAGGCGCCGATCACCTTCCGCTTCAAGGGCACCGCCGGGCAGAGCTTCGGCGTGTGGAACGCCGGTGGCCTCAACCTGTATCTGCAGGGCGACGCCAACGACTACGTGGGCAAGGGCATGACCGGCGGCAAGCTGGTGATCACCCCACCGGCCGGCAGCCCGTTCGCCACCCAGGACAGCGCCATCATCGGCAACACCTGTCTGTACGGCGCCACCGGCGGCAAACTGCTGGCGGCCGGCACCGCAGGCGAGCGTTTCGCCGTGCGCAACTCCGGTGCTCACGCGGTAGTCGAGGGCACGGGCGATCATTGCTGCGAATACATGACTGGCGGTTTCGTCTGCGTGCTCGGCAAGACCGGCTACAACTTCGGTTCCGGCATGACCGGCGGTTTCGCCTATGTCCTCGACCTGGACAACAGCTTCTACGACCGGGTCAACCACGAACTAGTGGAGATCCAGCGGATCAACAGCGAGGCGATGGAGGCCTACCGCAGCCACCTGCAGCGTGTACTCGCCGAGTACGTCGAGGAGACGGGCAGTGCCTGGGGCGCCAACTTGCTGGAGAACCTGGACGACTACCTGCGCAAGTTCTGGTTGGTCAAGCCCAAGGCCGCAAGCCTGAAGTCGCTGCTCACCAGCACCCGCGCCAACCCGCAATAAAGCAGCTTCAAGCAGTCAGTCGCCTACCCGAGCGGGGTGGCGGCTGGCAAACTTGCCCTGATGTGTCATGCAGCTTGCCGCCGAGAGTGTGCAGTTGCTGTTAAGAGGTTTTTGAAATGACTGAACGTCTGAATAACGACTTCCAGTTCATCGAGGTCGGGCGCAAAGACCCGAAGAAGAAGCTGTTGCGCCAGCGCAAGAAAGAGTTCGTCGAGATCTACGACAACTTCAAGCCTGCCCAGGCCTGCGAGCAGGCGCACCGTTGCCTGGGCTGCGGCAACCCCTATTGCGAATGGAAGTGCCCGGTGCACAACTACATTCCCAACTGGCTGAAGCTGGTCTCCGAAGGCAACATCCTGGCCGCCGCCGAGCTCAGCCATCAGACCAACACCCTGCCGGAGGTCTGCGGCCGGGTGTGCCCGCAGGATCGTCTGTGTGAAGGTGCCTGTACCCTCAACGACGGTTTCGGCGCCGTGACCATCGGCTCGGTGGAGAAGTACATCACCGATACCGCCTTCGCCATGGGCTGGCGCCCGGACATGTCCAAGGTCAAGCCCACCGGCAAGCGCGTCGCGGTGATCGGCGCGGGTCCCGCAGGGCTGGGTTGCGCCGACGTCTTGGTGCGCAACGGCGTGACCCCGGTGGTGTTCGACAAGAACCCGGAAATCGGCGGCCTGCTGACCTTCGGCATCCCCGAGTTCAAGCTGGAGAAGACCGTGCTGAGCAACCGCCGCGAGGTCTTCGGCGGCATGGGCATCGAGTTCCGCCTGAATACCGAGGTGGGCAAGGACGTGACCATGGATCAGCTGCTCGACGAGTACGACGCCGTGTTCATGGGCATGGGCACCTACACCTACATGAAGGGCGGCTTCGCCGGCGAGGATCTGCCGGGCGTCTATGACGCGCTGGACTTCCTGGTCGCCAACGTCAACCGCAACCTCGGCTTCGAGAGGGCGCCGGAAGACTTCATCGACATGAAGGGCAAGCGCATCGTCGTGCTCGGTGGCGGTGACACCGCCATGGACTGCAACCGCACCTCGATTCGCCAGGGCGCCAAGAGCGTGACCTGTGCCTACCGTCGCGACGAAGAGAACATGCCGGGCTCGCGCAAGGAAGTAAAGAACGCCAAGGAAGAGGGCGTGAAGTTCCTGTTCAACCGTCAACCGATCGCCATCGTCGGCGAGGACAAGGTCGAAGGCGTCAAGGTGGTCGAGACCCGTCTCGGCGAGCCGGATGCTCGCGGTCGCCGCAGTCCCGAGCCGATCCCCGGCTCCGAGGAGATCATCCCGGCCGAAGCCGTGCTGATCGCCTTCGGCTTCCGCCCGAGCCCGGCGCCCTGGTTCGAGCAGTTCGCCATCGAGATCGACAGCCAGGGCCGCGTAGTCGCCCCTGAGAAGAACCAGTTCAAGCACCAGACCAGCAACCCGAAGATCTTCGCCGGTGGCGACATGGTCCGCGGTTCCGACCTGGTGGTGACGGCGATCTTCGAGGGCCGCAACGCCGCCGAAGGCATCCTCGACTACCTCGGGGTGTGAAACGCCGGATGGCTTGGTCGAAGACCTAAACGCGTCTGCGGCCGAGACAAATCGTCGCAATGGATAAAAGGCACGGCACCCGCCGTGCCTTTTGTTTTGCGGTCTGCGAAAATGCCCGCACTTTTTTGTAGACGACTTATTGCACGGGAATAGCCATGACCGCCCTGAAGAACGACCGTTTCCTGCGTGCCCTGCTCAAGCAACCCGTGGACGTCACCCCGGTGTGGATGATGCGCCAGGCCGGTCGTTACCTGCCGGAGTATCGCGCCACCCGGGCCAAGGCCGGCAACTTCGTCAACCTGATGAAGAACCCCGAGCTGGCCTGCGAGGTCACCCTCCAGCCGCTGGACCGATACCCGCAGCTGGATGCGGCCATCCTCTTCTCCGACATCCTGACCATCCCCGATGCCATGGGCCAGGGCCTGTACTTCGAGACCGGCGAAGGCCCGCGCTTCAAGAAGGTCATTGCCAGCGCCGCCGATATCGACGCCCTGGCGATTCCCGACCCAGAGCAGGACCTGGGCTACGTGATGGACGCAGTGCGCACCATTCGCCGCGAGCTCAATGGCCGCGTGCCCTTGATCGGCTTCTCCGGCAGCCCCTGGACCCTGGCCACCTACATGGTCGAAGGCGGATCGAGCAAGGACTTCCGCAAGTCCAAGGCGATGCTCTACGACAATCCGCAGGCCATGCACGCGCTGCTCGACAAGCTGGCGCAATCGGTAACGGCCTACCTCAACGGGCAGATAAAGGCTGGCGCCCAGGCCGTACAGATCTTCGACTCCTGGGGCGGCAGCCTGTCGGCGGCGGCCTATCAGGAGTTCAGCCTGGCCTATATGCAGAAGATCGTCGATGGCCTGATCCGCGAGCACGACGGCCGCCAGGTGCCGGTGATCCTGTTCACCAAGGGCGGCGGCCTGTGGCTGGAGTCCATGGCCGCCACCGGCGCCGAGGCCCTGGGCCTGGACTGGACCTGCGACATCGGCGACGCCCGTCGCCGCGTCGGCGACAAGGTCGCGCTGCAGGGCAACATGGACCCGAGCGTGCTCTATGCCAAGCCGACGGCGATCCGCGCCGAGGTGGCCCGCATTCTGGCAGCCTATGGCAGCGGCAGCGGCCATGTATTCAACCTCGGCCACGGCATCACCCCGGAAGTCGATCCGGCCCATGCCGGCGCCTTCTTCGAGGCGGTGCATGAGCTGTCGGCGCAATACCACGACGAGGCCTAGGGCCCGTTCAAGAAAAAGGCCGCTTGTTCAAGCGGCCTTTTTTGTTTCGCAACCCGTTCAGGGCTGACGCAATTCACGCACCACCTGGACCAGCGCCTGCTGCTGCTCGGCACTGAGCTTGCCGGCATAGCCGGACATCATCCGCGCGCCGTTGCGGATGGCGGCGAGGATCTGCTCATCGCTGGTGCGCGCCTGCCAGTCGGCATCGGCCAGGTCCTGGGCGAAGAACATCTTGCCGCGCAGGTTGTCGGCGCGACCGTCGTCGCCATGGCACTTGGCGCAATGCTGCTGATACAGCGCCGCACCGTCCACTTCGGCCAGGGCCGGGCATGCCGCCACCAGGGCGAGGCCGGCGAGCAGGACGACATAGGCGTTATTTGACATTGGCGATTTTTCCCTTGAGGGCGACGCCGGCCACGAAGGCCCCAGCGTGGCATTCGTAGTTCTGCGGGTCGCGGTACTCGTTGCGCTTGTAGTAGCTGACGATGTCCACCACGGCATTGGCGCCGGCGCGCTTGGCGGCATCCTGCAGGGTGATCAGGGCCGATTGCAGGACCCAGGCGCAGGCTTCCTCGTCGCTCTTGTTGAAGGCGTTGGTCTTCTTGTTGGTGACCGCGTCGTTGAGCGGCGCGACCTTGCCGGGCACCTGTTCGCCCGCCAGGTAGAACTTCACGCTACCGTCCAGGCGCCCGGCCTGGGTGGCCTGCTGGACCACCGCGTCGAAATCCAGGTGCAGGGTGGTGTCGCGGGCCTGGCTTACGCCGGGCAGGGTGCAGAGCGCGATCAGTGCGCCGATCCAGGTTGCCTTGTTCATCTTGCTAGCTCCTTGCGGGGGTGGGATCAGTCTTGCCGCGTCTGGGCCAGTTGCAGCTCCTTGAGGATGCTCTGGCTCAGGTTGTTGACCCAGCGGTTGTAGTTGCGGTGGATCTTGCCGTCCTTGTAATCGAGGGCGCGGCTGTCGCGGTAGCGGATCAGGTAGGTGGAGGGGTTGTAGACGACGTCGATCTCGGCATGGTGCCTGCCGCGCACGGTGATCGAAGCGCTGACGGTGCAGGGCTTGATCTGGTCGACCGTCCAGCCGCGCTGGCTCAGGGCGGCGAGAATGGCGCGCTGGAGCTGGGCGTCGCTGTATGGCTGGCTATGGGGCACCATCTGCTGCGGAGTGAGAACCGGCTTGGAGGTACAGGCCGCCAGGCCGAGGGCGAGCAGGCTGATCAGCAGGGTGCGTAGCATAGGGGGCATGGATTCGTCCTTAGGGCTCAATGCCAGCGGCGGAAGATCAGCGAGGTGTTGACCCCACCGAAGGCGAAGTTGTTGCTCATCACGTGGTCGTTGTGCATCGCACGGAACTCGCCGCGCAGGTAGTCGAGTTCGCCGCAGGCCGGGTCCACTTCGTCCAGGTTGAGGGTGTGCACGTAGCTGTCGCGGTTCATCATCTCGATGCTGAACCAGGCCTCCAGTGCGCCGCAGGCGCCGAGGGTGTGGCCGAAGAAGCTCTTCTGCGAGCTGATCGGCAGCCGTGGGCCGAACAGGCTGCTGGTGGCCTGGCTCTCGGCGACATCACCCTGCTCGGTGGCAGTGCCGTGGCCGTTGACGTAGCCGATGGACTCGGGCGCCAGGCCGGCATCCTCCAGGGCCAGCTCCATGGCCCGGCGCATGGTCGCCTGTTCCGGCTTGGTGGTGTGCTGGCCGTCGGCGTTGCTGCCGAAGCCAACGATCTCGGCGTGGATCCGTGCACCGCGCGCCAGGGCGTGTTCCAGCTCCTCGAGCACCAGGATGCCGGCGCCTTCGCCGATCACCAGGCCGTCGCGGCCACTGTCATAGGGGCGTGGCGAGGTCTGCGGCGCGTCGTTCTTCAGGCTGGTGGCGTAGAGCGCGTCGAACACCATGGCCTCGGTCGGGCACAGCTCCTCGGCGCCGCCGGCGAGCATCAGCGGCAGGCGGCCGAACTTGATCGCCTCGTAGGCGTAGCCGATGCCCTGGCTGCCGCTGGTGCAGGCGCTGGAGGTGGGGATGACCCGGCCCTTGAGGCCGAAGAAGATGCTGATATTGGCCGCGGTGGTGTGCGGCATCATGCGCACGTAGGAGTTGGCGTTGAGGCCATCGGCCACCGAGTTGAGCAGCATGTTGCCGAACGCCTTGATCTCCTCGGTGCTGCCGGTGGAGGAGCCACAGGCCACGCCCATGCGCCCGTCCTGGATGCAGGCGTCGCCGAGCAGGCCGGCATCTGCCAGGGCCCGCTCGGCGGCGAACACCGCCAGCTTGGACACCCGGCCCATGCTGCGCAGCTGCTTGCGGGTCCAGTGCCTGGGCACGGCGAAGTCGTCGATCGGCCCGCCCAGGCGGGTGTTCAGCTCGCTGTAGCGGTCCCACTCGTGCATGCGGCGGATGCCACTGCGGTTGTCGCGAAAGTTCGCCTCGATGCTCGCCCAGTCGCTGCCCAGCGAGGTGGTGCCGGCCATGCCGGTGACGACGACCCGTTTCATCAACACAGCCCTCCATTGACTGCGAGGACCTGGCGGGTGATGTAGGCCGCCTCCTCGGACATCAGAAAATTCACCGCCCCGGCCACTTCTTCGGGGGTGCCCAGGCGCTGCGCCGGAATCATCTTGAGCAGTTCCTCGACCGGTACCTGCTCGTCGAGCATGTCGGTGTCGATCAGCCCCGGGGCCACGCAGTTGACCGTGATCCTGCGCTTGCCCAGTTCGATCGCCAGGGCCTTGGCGGCGCCGATCACGCCGGCCTTGGAGGCGCTGTAGTTGACCTGGCCGCGATTGCCGATCAGCCCGGAGACCGAGGTGATGCAGACGATGCGACCCGGCTGGCGGCGGCGGATCATCGGCATGGTAAGTGGATGCAGGACGTTATAGAAGCCGTCCAGGTTGGTGCGCAGCACCTGGTCCCAGTCGTCCTCGCTCAGCGCCGGGAAGGCACCGTCGCGGGTCAGGCCGGCGTTGCACACCACCCCGTAGTAGGCGCCGTGGGCCTCGACGTCGGCTTCCAGCACCTCGCGGCAGGCGGCGCGGTCGGCCACGTCGAACTGGAGGATGCGCGCTTGGCGGCCGAGCGCCCGGATCTGCGTCTGCACCGCCTCGGCCTCGTCACGGCGCGAGCGGCAGTGCAGGACGATATCGAAGCCGGCCTGGGCCAGGCGCAGGGCGATGGCCCGGCCGATGCCGCGGCTGGAGCCGGTGACCAGGATGGGATCGGTCATGGAGTGGTTTCCTGAGGTTGTTCGGCGAGATAACTGGCCACCTGGGGCGGACGGAATACGTTGAGGCGGGCGAAGGCCTCGATGCCGGGGCCGGACAGCCGGCACTCGAACACGCCCATGCCGTTGTCGTCCTGCAGCGTGCGGGTCGCGTGGATATGCAGCTCGGCCCCGGCCGGGAAGCGCTCGACGTTGCACTGGAAGCTACGGGTGCCGAGGAGGAAGCCCAGCTCCACCGGCGCCCCGGCCTGGCGCGCCTGGCAGCCGGCGTAGGCGGCGATGCTCTGGGCCATCAGCTCGACGCCGAGCCAGGCCGGCAGGCTGCCGTCGGCCTGGTTGAACAAGCCGGCGGGGCGTACCTGCAGGCGGGTTTCCACATCCTCCTCGCCGTAGCGCAGCACTTCATCGAGCAGGATCATGTCGCCGGCATGGGGCAGCAGTTCGGCGATCGGCCACAGGCTCATGGGGCGTCTCCGAGGATCAGCGAGAGGTTGTTGCCGCCGAAGGCGAAGGAGTTGCTCATCAACCGCCGGCGGGGCTTGTCGGTCAGGCGCGCGCCCTGGGGCGTCAGTTGTAGGCGCGGCAATGCCGGGTCCGCCTGGCCATCCCACAGGTGCGGCGGCAGCAGGCCGTCGCGGTTGTGTTCACTCAGGGTCAGCCAGCAGAACGCCGCCTCCAGCGCGCCGGCGGCGCCCAGGCAGTGGCCGCTCAGCGGCTTGCTCGACGAGCAGGGCACGCCCTGGGGGAACAGCGCGGCCACCGCCAGGCTTTCCATGGCGTCGTTGTGCGCGGTGGCGGTGCCATGCAGGTTGAGGTAGTCGATGTCCGCGGCGTCGATGCCGGCGGCGGCCAGGGCCTTGCCCATCGCCGCCTGGGCGCCCAGGCCCTCGGGCTGGGGCGCGGAGATATGGTAGGCGTCGGAACTGGCGCCGCCGCCGAGCAGGGCGATCGATACGGCGCCCCGGGGTACGGCATTCCGGGATACGGCGCCCCGGGGTCCGGCGCTCCGGGATAGGGCGCTGCGGTGGCCGGCATCCCGGGGGGCGGCCTCACGGGTCATCAGGAAGAGCGCCGCGCCCTCGCCGATATTGATGCCCCGGCGGTTGGCCGAGAACGGGTTGCAGCGTTCGGCGGCGACCGCCTCCAGGGCGGAGAAGCCATTGAGGGTCAGCCCGCACAGGCTGTCGACGCCGCCGCACAGCACCGCGTCGCAGACGCCCTGCTGCAGCAAGCGGTGGGCGCTGAGCAGGGCGCGGGCGCTGGAGGTGCAGGCGGTCGACAGGCAATAGGCCGGGCCCGCCAGGCCCAGCCAGTCGGCGAGGAAGCTGGCCGGCGCGGCCATCTCCTGCTGGGCGTAGGCGTAGTCGTCGGGCAGGGCGCCGCTGCTCAGGTACTGGGCGATACCCTGGCTGGCTTCGTGGATGCCCGAGGTGCTGGTGCCGATCACCACACCGATGCGGCCTGGGCCGTACTGGGCGATGGCGGCGCCAATCTGCGCTTCGATCTCCAGGGCGGCGGCCAGCAGCAGCTGGTTGTTGCGGCTGTGCGAGGCCTCCAGGCCCGCGGGCATGGCCGGCAGTGCGCCACGTACCGCGCCGACGGTCAGGCGGCGTTCGCCGACCCAGCCGTCTTCGCCGCGCATGCCGCCGGCGTCGCCGGCGAACAGGGCGTCGGCGACGGCCTGCTTGCCCTGGCCGAGGGCGCAGATGAGCCCGAGGGCGTTGAGGTAACTGGGCATCATGAGCCTTCTTCGGCGGCCAGGGCGCTGACCCGGTAGGTCAGCTCCGCGGCCTGGTACAAAGTGAAATCCAGCGGCGCACGGTAGCGGATTCGCCACGCCGGGTTAAGTCGGCGCTGACCATCGGCCAGCAGTTGCCAGCTGCCTGGCGCATAGCGGCTTGCCAGCGCCTGTTCCGGGGTTAGGGCGAACAGCAGCGCGGCGAACAGCTGGCGCGCCTCGTCATTGGGCGGCAGCAGGCCATCGGCCAGCCAGGCGCCTCGCTGCAGGCGCTGGCGCGCCAGGGGCACGCCGAAGGGGTCGAACAGCGACCAGCGCAGCTCGTCGCCCTGTGCCTGCACCACCAGCAGCCAGTCGCGGCGCGCGCCGGCCTGCTCGCGCTGGATATGCAGCGACAGCGGCAGCGCCGCGTTCAAGGGCGGCGTCTCGGCGGGCAGTGGCGTCTGCGTTGCGCAGGCGGCGAGCAGCAGGCCCAGGCTCACGATCAGCGCCCGGATCATCGGCTGCTGTGCTCCGGTTTGCGCGCCACCACGTTGACCAGGGTCTCGTTGCGCTGGCCGAACGGCTTGGGCTGGCGCAGGCCCCAGCGCTCGAGCAGGCCGAAATCGCTGGCGCGGCTCCACCACAGGTAGGGGTAGGAAACGTTGGCCTCGGTGAACGCGAAGCCCTGCTCGCGCAGCATGGCCAGGTACTGCTCGGCGCTCTTCTGCACCTGCATGGGGTGGCGGAACAGCCAGCGGATCACCCAGGTGTCGATGTAGTACTTGGTCGACTCGGCGAACAGCAGCAGGCCGCCGGGCTTGAGTACCCGCCAGAACTCGGCGAGCGCCTTTTCCTGCTCGACCAAGTGGTGGAAGGTCTGGTGGCAGAACAGCAGATCGACGCTGGCGTCGGCCAGCTGGATGGCCGCGCAGTCGCTGGCGATCAGCTGCACCTCAAGGCCCAGCCTGGCGGCCTCGGCGCGGGAGCAGTCGAGGCTGTGCGGGTCGGCGTCCAGACCGATCAGCCGGCTGGGCTGCAGGGCCTGGTCGAGCAGGGCGAACGACTTGCCCTGGCCGCAGCCGGCGTCGAGCACCACTGGCGCGGTGGGCAGCTGATTGCCGGCCAGGCGCTTGAGGTCGGCGATCGCCACGCGCAGCACATGGTGCTGCCAGACATGGCTCTGCAGGAACCAGAAGCCGAAACCGGTTTCTTCTACGTAGCTGGAGGCGGGGTTCATGGGCACTCCTTATCCGTTGCTGGCGCAGAGTTCGGCCAGCACCCGCAGACGTCGCTTGGGCTCGGCGACATAGGGGTTGCGTGGGTCCCAGGCGTAGCCGGCGAGGATCGAGCTGATCATTCGGCGGATATCGACGCTGGCGTTCTGGTAGAAGATCACGTCCTGGAAACTGCCGTCGTACCAGCCCTCGACGTAGGCGCGGAAGCAGTCGACGCCGCGCTTGAGCGGCAGGGCGAACTCGGCCTGCCAGTCCACCGCCTCACCGCCGAGCTGGCGGTGCAGCACGCCGGCGGCCATGCTCGCCGAGCGCATGGCGATGGTCACCCCCGAGGAGAACACCGGGTCGAGGAATTCGGCGGCATTGCCCAGCAGGGCGAAGCCGGGGCCGTGCAGGCGTTTGACGTTGGCCGAGTAGCCGCCGATGGCGCGCGCCGGGGTGTCCCACACGGCATTGCCCAGCACCCGCGCCAGCGACGGGGTTTCCTCGACGAAACCGCGCAGGCAGGCGTCGAGGTCGGCGTCTCGATCTTGGAAGCGCTCGGCCGCGGCGACCACCCCCAGCGAGCAGCGGCCGTCGCTGAAGGGGATGGTCCAGAACCAGACGTCGCGCAGAGTCGGGTGGGTGGTGATGAGGATCTTCTCGCGGTCGAAGCCCCGGCCGGCGCAGCCGGACGTTTCGATGCGGTCCTCGATATGGGTGAACAGCGCCTGGCGCACCGGGAAACTCGACGGCAGCTCCAGCTCGAGCAGGCGCGGCAGGACCCGGCCGTAGCCGCTGGCATCGAGGACGAAGGCGCACTCGATCGCATACTCATGGCCGTCGCTCAGGCGCCTGACCGTCAGGCGCGGGCAGTCGCCGCTGAAGTCGGCGGCGACTATCTCCTGCTCGTAGCGGATCTCCACGCCCTGGCGTGCGGCCTCGTCGGCCAGCAGCTGGTCGAAGCGCGCGCGCTGGACCTGGAAGGTCGAGCCCTGGCCCGGGGTGAAGGTGTCGCGGAAGTCGAACTCGCTGTACTGCTCGCCCCAGGCGAAGGCGGCGCCGTGCTTGGTCTGGAAGCCGGCGGCGCGCACGGCCTCGAGCATGCCCGCCTCCTCGACGAAGTCGAGGCAATGCGACAGCAGGCTTTCGCCGATCGAGAAGCGCGGGAAGCGCTGGCGTTCCAGCACCAGCACGTCATGGCCGTTGCGCTGGAGCAGGGCGCTGGCGATGGCCCCCGAGGGGCCGGCGCCGATCACCACGACCCGGCGTTGTTCGACTTCAAGAGACTGCATGGGGGCTTCGTGCCTCGTTGGAATTGGCGACTGAGGGGGCGGGCTTGGTGGCCCAGGGCGAGAGGAGAAAGCTGAACAGCAGGCCGAGGCTCAGGGTCAGGCCGAAGTTGGCGATCACCGGGGTCTGGCTGACCAGCAGCAGGCCGAACGACAGCCAGCTGGTCAGGGCCGAGAGCAGCACGCCGAGCAGGCACACGGCGGGGCCGCCGACGGACTCGCGCATGAGGATGCTGTAGTCGACGCCGATGGCGGTCACCAGCAGCAGGCCGAACAGGCTGAACAGGGTCAGCGGCTGGCCCAGCCAGCCGAGGCAGGCCAGCGCCGCCAGCGCCGCCAGCAGCGGCAGGCAGACCACCCGCAGGGCGCCGGCCAGGCCGAAGGGCAGGCACAGCAGGGCGAGGATGGCGGCGCAGGACAGCAGCTTGAGTTCGGCGGCGCTGAGCTGGGTGGCGCTGAACTGGGCGTTCAGCTCGCCGAGGCGATCGACCAGGCGTACCCCCTCCAGGCCCTCGGCCGCCGCGCGCAAGGCCGCGGTGCTGGCCTGGCCCTGCAGGCTGACCAGGCCGGCCGGCTCGCCCTGGGCATCGCGGCCCAGCCACAGCGGGCGCCAGGCCTCGCCGAGCGGGCCGGCCAGGGCCTGCTCCAGCGTCGGCCGGGGGCTGTCGAGCAGCCGCCGCAGTTCGTCCTGCAGTGCTTCTGGCGGCACGCCCAGTTGCAGCAGCGGCTGCCAGTGCGCCGGTAGCCGCTGCAGGGCCTCGCCCAGGGCCTGCTGCGCGGCGGCGGGGGCGAGCAGCTGGCTGAGGGCGCGGTAGCCGCGTAGCTGGCCGTCGGCGAGTAACGCATCGAGGCGCGCAGCCAGATCGGCCTGGCGCTGCAGCAGCTGGTCCTCGTCGCGCGCGCTGACCAGGAAAAACTGGCTGGTCGGTTGCTGGCCGGTCAACTCGGCGATGCGCCGGGCATCGGCCTGCAGCCGCGGTTCCTGGCCGAGCCACTGGCGCAACTCGTTGTGCGCCTGCACCTGCCACAGGCCGCCGGCGCAGAACAGCAGCAACAGGCCGAGCAACCAGCCGCTGCCGATGCGCCCGAGCAGGCGGGCGCGCTGCTGCAGCAGGCCGGCGGCGAAGCCGTACAGGGACGCCGGCGGGCGCAGGCGCAGACCGGCGAACCAGGCCGGCAGCAGGCACACCGCGCACAGGTAGGCGGCGATCAGGCCGGCGGAGGAAAACACGGCGACCTGGGTCAGCGCCGGGAAGGGGGTGAAGGCCAGGGCCAGGTAGCCGATCAGGTTGGTCGTCAGGCTCAGGCTGAGCCCCGGCAGGGTGGCGCGCAGGGCGTCCCAGCTGCGCCAGGCGCCCGCGCCCCAGCTCTTGCTCAGGTAGTGCTGGGGGAAGTCGACGGTGACGCCGATCAGGCTGGCGCCGAGCACCAGGGTCAGCGCATTGATCTGGCCGAACAGCAACACGCAGGCGGCGCTGCCGGCGAGCAGGGCGACGCCGACCGGCAGCAGGCCGAGCAGCACCCGCGGGCGGCGATAGGCCAGCAGCAACAGCAGCAGGGTGCCGAGCAGGGCGCCACCGCCGATCCAGCCGATCTCGCGGGCGGCGCGGGCCTGGCCGGCAGCGGCATGCAGCAGGCCGCTGCCGGCGAGCAGCTGGCCGCCCTCGGCGCTCACCCGCTCGCGCAATTGCTGCACGGCGGCGGCGATGGCCGGCGGCGCCTGCAGGTCGAAGGCATCCTCGCCGGTGCGCGCACGCAGCAGGGCCCAGCTCAGGCCATTGTCCTGCACCAGCAGGGCGCCGCTGGCCAGGTCCGCCTGGACCGCGCCGGACGGGCTCAGCACTTGCTGGGCGCGGACGCCCAGGCCCAGCCAGTCCTCTGCGGTGGGCAGCAGGCCGACGCCGGCGAAGGGGTCGAACAGCTGCGCCGCGCGTTGCGTGATGTAGCTGTCGGGGTGCTCGATCAGCAGCCGGCGGTCCGCCTCCGGCAGCAGGCTCAGGCGGCTGCCGCGCAGCTGTTCGCGCAGCGCGGCGAGGTTGGCGTCCAGGCGCCACTGCACCCGCTCGAACCGGCCGCTGGCCTGCCAGTCCGTGGCGGCGTCCCGGGCCAGGGCGATGGCCTGTTCGCGCCGGGGGTGGCCGATCAGCACCAGCAGCTCGCGGTTGAGCGGCTCCTGCATGCGCCGCTCGGCCTGCTGCAGGCGCGCGTCGCCGCTGCCGGCCGGCAGCAGGTCGAGCAGGCTGGCCGACACCGGCGGACCCTGGCGCCACTGCCAGGTGGTCAGGGCCAGCAGCGCCAGCAGCAGGATCAGGAACAGCCTGGGCAGGCTTCGCTCAATCGGCAAAGGCGTGGCGCTCCTGCTCGTCGAGGGCGGCGCCCGCCTGGCTCTGCGGCAGGCGCAGCAGGGTACGGTCGCCCTGGGTCTCCACCAGCTCGATGCGCTCGACCAGGGCGCTCCCCTGGACATGGATGGCCGTGAAGATCTGCTGGAGCAGCAGCGAGCGCGGGGTCAGGGTCAGCGTCCAGGCCTCGGCGCTGCCCTCGAGCTGCAGCTCGAAGTCCCGCGCCAGGCCGCTGTGCTCGCCGCGCAGCACGGCCAGGAACAGCCGGCTCTGCTGGGCGGCCATGTTTTGGCCGGGTTGCGCCTGCCAGCCTTCGGCACTGCGCCGGGCGATGCCCTGCTCGTCGATGCGGTAATCGAGCTGCAGCGGGCTGCTCAGCTGCCAGAGCAGGCCCTGTTCGCGTGACAGGACGAACTGGCCGCGGCTGGTCAGCGGTTGCGCCAGGGCGCGCAGGTGCTTCTCCTGGACGAAGGGGCCGCGCACCACCGCCGGGTGGGCCAGCTGGGCACCCAGTTGCTCGAGGTCGAAGGCCTGGGCCGCAGACGCGGCGAGCAGCAGGGCGGCCAGCAGCAGGCGGCGGATCATGCCAGGGCCCGCTCCACCGCCGCGACGAACACCTTGGGCGAGGCCAGCAGCATCTCGCGGCTGGCGATCTCCACCGCCACCTGCACGCTGCTGCCGCGGGTCATCCGTTCGCCGCTGGCGGCATCGCTGATCAGGTAGTGGATCTTCAGGCGGTTCTCCCACTCGACCAGGTCGGCGCGCACGCGGATACGCTGGCCGAACTGGGCGCCGCGAATGTAGCGGGCCTGCAGGTCGATCACCGGCCAGGCGTAGCCGGCCTCGCGCATGTCGCGGTAGTTGTGGCCGATTCTGTCGAGCAGGGCGCAGCGCGCCTGCTCGAAGTATTTGATGTAGTGGCCGTGCCAGACCACGTCCATCGAGTCGACGTCGAAGAAGGGCACCAGCAGTTCGATCTCGGCCTGCAGTACACCGGCGCTACGCATAGAGCCTCCAGTGCTGGGCACGGATGCGCGCCAGGCACAGGCGCAGTTCGCCTTCCAGGGCGCGGTCCTCGATCACCGGGGGGAAGTCCGCGGCCAGTTGTTCGCGCATGGCGGCGATTGGCGCGGGGATGTCGGCCTTGCCGTCGCGCTGGCGCAGCCAGATGCCTTGGTTGGCGGCCAGCAGGGTGGCGGCGGCGACCTGTTCGGCCAGCTCCAGGCTGCGCAGGGCGTCACGGGCGGCGATGGTGCCCATGCTCACCTTGTCCTGGTTGTGGCACTCGGTGGAGCGCGAGAACACGCTGGCCGGCAGGGTGTTCTTCAGGGCTTCGGCGGTCCAGGCGCTGGCGCCGATCTGCACCGCCTTGAAACCGTGGTTGATCATCGCGGTGACCGCCGGGGCGCCGGACAGGTTGCTCGGCAGGCCGTGGTTGTAGCGCGCGTCGACCAGCAGGGCGAGCTGGCGGTCGAGCAGGTCGGCGACGTTGCCCACCAGGTTCTTCAGGCTGTCCATGGCGAAGGCGATATGGCCGCCGTAGAAGTGCCCGCCGTGCAGCACGCGCTCGGCTTCGGCGTCGATCAGCGGATTGTCGTTGGCGCTGTTCAGTTCGGTCTCGATGAACCGGCGCAGCAGGCCCAGGCTGTCGGCCAGCACCCCGAGCACGTGCGGCGCGCAGCGCAGCGAGTAGCGGTCCTGCAGGCGGTGCAGCGGCGCGGTCGGCGCGTCTATGGCCAGGTCCTGGCGCAGCCAGGCGGCCACCTGCATCTGTCCCGGGTGCGGCTTGGCGGCGAACAGGCGTTCGTCGAAGTGCTCCGGGTTGCCTTCCAGGGCCACCACGTTGAGCGCGGTGATGCGCGTGGCCAGCTTGAGCAGGTAGTCGGCGCGGGCATAGGCCAGGCAGGCCAGGGCGGTCATCACCGCGGTGCCGTTCATCAGCGCCAGCGCCTCCTTGGGCCGCAGCACCAGCGGCGTCCAGCCCAGCTCGGCGTGCACCTCGGCGGCGCTGCGGCGCTCGCCCTTGTACAGGACCTCACGCTCGCCGCTGAGGGCGGCGGCGACGTAGGACAGCGGGGTCAGGTCGCCGCTGGCGCCGACCGAGCCTTCCTCGGGGATCAGCGGCAGCACATCGTGGTCGAGGAACGCCTGCAGCCGCTCGAGCAGTTCCACCCGCACCCCGGACACGCCCTGGCACAGCGACTGCAGGCGCGCGGCCAGTACCGCCCGGGTGCTGGCCTCGTCGAGCAGCTTGCCCAGGCCGCAGCCGTGGAAGGTATAGAGGTGACGCGGCAGGGCCTCGACCTGGTGCAGCGGCACCGCCACCACGCAGGAGTCGCCGTAGCCGGTGGTGATGCCGTAGATCCCGCCTTCCTGGTCCAGCAGGCTGTCGACGAAGCGCGCGCCCTTGGCGATCTTCTCGCGGTAGCCGGCATCGTCCTGCAGCAGCGCCTGGACGCGGCGCTGGGCCAGGCCGACCAGCTGTTCGATGGTCAGGGGGAGTTCGCCGAAGATCACCGGCTCAGGCTGATGGGTCGTCATGTGCTTTCCAGAACGGGTAGAAGTTGAACCATTGGTAGGGCGCCTCCAGGCAGCGCTGGCCGAGGCGCTCGGCATAGCGCTGGGCCCAGGCGCGGATCACCGCGTCGCGTTCGCCGCGCTTCCACTGCACCTGCTCGGCGAAGGGCTCCAGCGCCACCTGGTAGCGACCGTCGATCTTCAGGCAGCTGAGCAGGTTGAGCGGGCAGCGCAGCAGGCCGGCCAGCAGCCAGGGGCCCTGGGGAAAGGCCGCGGGCTGGCCGAGGAAGTCGACGCTGACGTTGCGCCCGCCATGCAGCGGCACGCGGTCGCCGGCGATCGCCAGCCACTCGCCGCGCTCCAGGCGCTCGGACAGCTGCAGCATGATCGCCGGGTCCAGCTCGCTGACCTGGATCAGGCGCAGGTGGCTGGCGCCGGCCTCACCGAGCAGGCGGTTGAACTGCTCGGCGTGCTTGGTGTGCACCAGCACGTTCATCCGCACCTTCTCGCCGAGTTCGGCCAGGGCGCGGCACACCTCGAGGTTGCCCAGGTGGGCGCCGACCAGCAGCTGCCCGCGCGCGCCGCGCAATTGCTGGCGCAGGCCATGGGCGTCGTGCAGGCTGATCTGCTCCAGGCCCAGGTCGCCGCGCCAGATGTCCAGCTTGTCGAGCAGGGCGTCGGCGAAGGCCATGAACTGGCGGAACACCGAGCGCCGGCTCGGGCGCAGGTCGGCGCGGCCGCTCCAGGTCGCCAGCCGCTGCTGGTAGTCGCGGATGCTGCCCCGCGCCTGGCCGCCGAACAGGAAGAAATACAACACGATCAGGTACAGCAGCGGGGCGAGCGCGCGCCGGCCCAGGTGGCGCACGGCCAGGGCGGTGAACTTCATCAGCAGGAAGCTGCCGCGCTCACGCTGGCCGGCCCAGTGTCCGCTGTTGGCCCGTTGGTTCATCCGCGCCTCCGGCGCCAGAGGATCAGCGGCGCGCGCAGCAACATGCCGAAGAACAGCTTGGCGTGCATCTTGGAGATCAGCGCGTTGTCGTGCAGCAGGCGAAAGTGCGAGAGGCCGTCCAGCGGGTAGTGCACCCGGGTCGGCAGCCAGTGCATCGGCTGGTTGCGCCAGGCCAGGCGCACCAGGATTTCCGGGTCGAAATCCATGCGCCGGCCGAGCCGGCTCGAGTCGATCAGCGCCACCGTGGCCGCCAGCGGGTAGACGCGAAAGCCGCACATGGCGTCGCGGATCGACAGCGACAGGCTGTTGATCCACACCCAGACGTGGGTCATGTAGCGGGCATAGAGGCGGCCCTTGGGCACGCTGGCGTCGTATTGCGGGTAGCCGCAGATCAGCGCCTGGGGACGGCCTCGGGAGTGGTCGAGGAAGGTCGCCACATCGGCCAGGTCATGCTGGCCGTCGGCGTCCACCTGCAGCGCGTGGGAAAAGCCCAGGCGCGCCGCCTCGCGCAGCCCGGCCATGACCGCGCCGCCCTTGCCTTGGTTGACTGGCAGGCGCACCAGGAAACACTTGGGCTGTTGGGCCAGCCGGTCCATCACCGCCGCGCAGGCCGCGCTGGAGGCATCGTCGACCAGCACGCAGGGCAGGCCGGCGTCGCGCAGGGCGGCGACCACCTGGGGCAGTGCGTGCTCGTGGTTGTAGACCGGGATCACCGCACAGGGCCTATGCATGGGCGGCCTCCAGCAGGATGCGCCCCGAGGAGCAGGCCGCCTCGCGATTGCGCATGGCGAAATACAGCTTGCCGCGCTCGGCGTCGAAGCGCAGCGACAGTTGCACACGGTCGCCGGGGCGCACCAGCTGCTGGAACTTGAGCACCTCCATGCCGGCGAAGCGAGGCGGCAGCCCGGGGATCAGCTGGCGGGCCAGCTGCTGGGCCCAGTCGATCTGCACCACGCCGGGCAGCACCGGGGTCTGCGGGAAGTGGCCGCTGAAATGCGCCAGGTCCAGCGGCACCTCCAGCTCCAGGCGCCACTCGCCGTCCTGCTCGATAGCGCTCAGTGGTTCGACCCGGGTCGGTCGCGGCGCTGCCAGCAGCGCCTCGACCTGCGCCTGGGCCAGCTTGCCCTGGCTGCTGTAGGGCAGCTCGGGCAGCAAGCGCCAGCGGCGCGGCAGGGCGATGGCGTCACACTGCCCGACCAGCTGCCGACGCAGGCCGTCGGTGAGGGCGCGGCGGCCCTGGTTGCGCAGCGCATGTATGCCGGCCGGGCTCAGGGCGACCAGCGCGCCGAGGAAGGCGCGGCCCTGCTGGATCACGCCGAAACGGGCATCGCTGACCCACTCATGGCCGACGAGCAGCTGCTCGAGGCTGGGCAGGGCGATGCGCTTCTCTTCCAGTTTGACGATGCGATCCAGGCGCCCGCGCAGGAGCAGGCGGCCGTCGGCCAGCAGCTCGGCGGCATCGGCGGTCTGCTCGACATGCCCGGCCGGCAGGTAGGGCGAGGCGATGCGCAGGGCGCCGGCTTCGTCCAGGCTCGGCGTCACGCCGGGGAACGGCTGCCAGGGCTGCGGGCCCTGGCGCCAGGCGATGCCGCCGGTTTCGGAGCTGCCGTAGATTTCCGTCGGCCACTGGCCGAGGCACTGCTGCAGATGTTCGGCGGCCTCGGTCGGCAGGACACCCCCGGAGGAAAAGACCCGGCGCACCGCGCTAAGGGCGGGCCAGTCGAGGTTGTCGCCCATGCGCTTGAGCAAAGCCGGGCTGGCCACCCAGGCGAAGCCAGGGGCACTGGAAGCTACTGCGCTCGATGCTGCTGCGTTGACAAGCGGCTCGGCCTGCTCATTTACCGCCTGTAAACTCCGCGGCCTCGCCTCTTGTCGCCTTGCATCCTCTTCGCTCGCTACGCTTCCAGTACCCCTGGTAATTGCCAGGCTGGCGCGCTGCAGGTCCTCGGGGAACGGCTGGGCACGGCGCAGGAATGGCCGGCCGGCGCACAGCGGCCAGAGCACGCGAAACAGCAGGCCGTAGATGTGCTGGGCGGCAACGCTGCCGATCACGGTCGCCGCACCGAGGCTGGCGCCCCAGAGCTGCTCCAGCGCCTCGACCTCGTTGGCCAGCTGGCGCAGCGACTTGTCGATCAGCTTGGCCTCGCCGCTGGAGCCGGAGGTGCACAGGGTCAGCCGGCACTGGTCGAGGTCCAATGCCACGGCGACGAGGGGGACGGCCTCGACGGGGGGCTCCAGGGCATCCAGCCACAGGTCGACCTGGCCGGATAGGCGTTGGCGGGTCTGCGCCTGGGCATCGGCGGGCAGCAGCACCTGGGCGCCGGCCTGCCAGGCGGCGAGCAGGGCGATGGCCAGTTCGCCGGCGTCCTCCAGATGGAGGGCGATGCGGCCGATGCCGCGGCTGCGCCACTGGCCGGCCAGGGCTAGGGCCTGGCGGCACAACTCGGCGTGGCTGAGGTCGGGGGTGACCAGGCGGCTAGCATCCGGATTCAGCAGCAGGCGGTCGAGGGCGATCCAGTTCATCCGGCCCTCCGCACGCGCTGGCGCAGCAGCCATTCGCCGGCGAACAGCAGGCCCATCAGGGCGTAGGCGATCAGGCCGTTGTACAGGGTCCACCAGGCCAGCGGCGCCCACAGGGTCAGGGCCGCGGCGATCAGCCCGTTGACCAGGAAGAACAGCGCCCAGACCCGGGTCACCTGGCGTGTATAGCGCACCGCCACCGCCGGCAGGTCCGGTTCGCGCAGGCGCGCAAGGCGCTCGACCAGTGGCGGCCCGACCCTCAGGCTGAAGCCGAACAGGCCGAGCAGCATGGCGCTGAGCAGCACCGGGTACCAGCGCAGCAGGGCCGGCTCAGCGGCCAGGCCGAGCAGCAGGCAGAAGGCCAGGGCGGCCAGGGCCATCCAGCGATCACCCGGGCGTCGCTCGCCGAGCAGCAGGCGCGCCAGCCACAGGCCGCCGAGCAGCGCGGCGAAGACGCGCGGCGACAGGTGCTCGATGCCGAAGTACACGGCAAAGGGGTAGGCCAGGCCGACCAGCACCAGCAGCAGGGCGAGCAGGCGTTTCATCGGCGCGGCTTCATTCGGCGGTTGCACTGACCAAGTTGTGCACCGCCTCGACCACGTCTCCGACGGTACGCACCGACTTGAACTCCTCGGCGGCGATCTTCTTGCCGGTCTGGCGCTTGATGTGGTCGATCAGGTCGACCGCGTCGATGCTATCGATCTCCAGGTCCTGGTACAGGTTGGCCTCGAGGCTGATGCGCTCGGCATCCAGTTCGAACAGCTCGACCAGGGCGTCGCGCAGGGTGGCGAAGATCTCATCACGGTTTTGCATGGCGGGCTCCCCTCAGGCGACCTGGTGCGACGACACGAAGGCCGCGAGGCTGGCCACGTTGGCGAAATGGCTGCGGGTGTCCTTGGCGTCGGCGTCGATCTTGATGCCGAAGCGCTTCTGGATCGCCAGGCCCAGTTCCAGGGCGTCGACCGAGTCGAGGCCGAGGCCCTCGCCGAACAGGGTCATGTCGGCGGTGATGTCGTCGGCGGTCATGTCTTCGAGGCCGAGGGACTCGATGATCAGCTGTTTAATCTCGGTGTGCAGATTGCTCATCTTCGGCGAGCTCCTTAATGAAATGTTGATGCAGGTGTTCGTTGAGTTTGCGCGAGGCCACCGGGGCCGGGCCCTGGAACTGTTGCGGATCGATATCCTGGCCGACGCGCAGGCGGAAGTGGAAGCGCCGCGCCGGGATGCTGTACCAGGGTTCGGCCTTGGTCAGGGTGGTGGGGGTGACGCTGATCACCACCGGGGTGACGACGCGTGCGCCGCGCACGGCGATGGCGGCGGCGCCACGATGGAATTCGGGCGGCTGCCCCGGGGTGGTGCGGGTGCCCTCGGGGAAGACGATCAGGGTTTGGCCCTGCTGCAGCGCGCCGGCGGCTTCGTCGAGCATGTCCAGGCTGCCGCTGTTGCTGATGAACTCGGCGGCGCGGATCGGCCCGCGCATGCAGGGGTTGTCCCACAGGCTCTGCTTGACCACGCAGTTGGCGTCGCGGATGAAGGCGATCAGCACCACCACGTCGATCAGCGACGGGTGGTTGGCGATCACCATCTGCCCCGGGCGGCCGAGGCGTTCGGCGCCCTCGACCTCGTAGGTCAGCACGCCTGTGCGGAACATGAACTGGACGAAGCGGCGGAAGGTCCAGCTGACCACCGCACGGGCCCGACGGCGGCGGGTCAGGGCGTCGCCCGGCAGCAGCCCGAGCAGCGGGAACACCAGCACGCGCAGCAGCACGCCGCCGATGCCGAACAGGGCGAAACTCAGTGCGGTGGCGATCAGGCGCCAGGCATAGGGCGCGCTGTAGCGGCTCAAGCCGTGCTGTTGGCTGACCAGGTCCATTGCCGATTCTTCCAGTGATGTTCGAGGACGGGCTGCTCGCCGCACAGGGCGCGCAGCAGGTTGAGCGGGTGCGGCCAGGGCGCCCTGGGGCCGCTGGCTCTCGCGAGGGTCAGTTGCCAGTTGGTGCCTGGGCTCAGCAGCAGGGCGACCGCGTAAGGGAAGGGCACGTCGTCGACATAGGCGGTGTAGATCGGCGGCGGCATCTCCTCGGCGATCACCAGCAACACCGCCGGGGCACCTTCGGCGAGCAGCCCGCTGGCTTCCAGCATGGCCTGCTCGAGGCCGTCGCCTTCGGCGGCCAGGGCGGTCATCTCGCTGGTGTCGCCGCGCAGGATCGACCACTGGCCGATGATCGCGTTGTGCACCGAGAGGCTGAACTGGGTGGGCGAAAGCGGTTCGCCGCGGGCCAGGTCGCCGAGAATGGCCAGGGTGCGCGGGGTTTCGCCATGGCGCGAGGCGAACACCAGGGGCAGGGCCGCATGGCCCTCGGCCAGCGGCCAGGCGACCTGGAACATCATTCGCGCCAGGCGGCTGAGACGGCGCCGCTGCATGGCCGGGAGGAAACCGACATCAGGCTGCTGCTGGGCGTCCGGCACGCGCACAGGCGCGCGACACCAAGCACGCCAGTCCTCGGTGCTGTCCAGGCCGGGGGCCCAGGCACGCCATTGATCGATCCTGAAATGCATCACGCGGAGAGTTTTCCCTGCCCTTGCGGGCTTCCTTGTCGACTGCGGCCGTGCTACGCGACAGGTATTCTGTCGAGGCTGCCCTGGCGAAGTGCTGGCATTATCTAGATCGCATGCCTGCTGCGCAAACGTTGCAAGATCGCGGCTGATGGATGGAACGGTGATTTGTGCAACTGTCCTCGCCCTTGTCATGGGCTTTGCATAGAATCCCAGACCAATCGGAATCAGGGAGGTGTGCGATGCGGCGTGTGGTATTCAATCAGAAGGGCGGGGTGGGCAAGTCGAGTATCGCCTGCAACCTGGCGGCGGTCAGTGCCTCGCAGGGTTATCGCACCCTGTTGGTCGACCTCGACGCCCAGGCCAACTCCACCCATTACCTGACCGGATTGAGCGGCGAGGATATTCCCACGGGTATCGCCGACTTCTTCAAGCAGACCCTGTCCAGTGGCCCCTTCGGCAAGAAGGGCAAGGTCGATATCTACGAGACCCCGTTCGACAACCTGCACGTGGTCACGGCCACCGCGGAGCTGGCCGACCTGCAGCCCAAGCTCGAGGCCAAGCACAAGATCAACAAGCTGCGCAAACTGCTCGACGAGTTGAGCGAGGACTACGAGCGGATCTACCTGGATACCCCGCCGGCGCTGAATTTCTACACGGTTTCCGCGTTGATAGCCGCCGATCGCTGCCTGATCCCCTTCGACTGCGACAGCTTCTCCCGCAATGCGCTCTATGGCCTGCTGCAGGAGATCGAGGAGCTGCGCGAAGACCACAACGAAGCGCTGGAGGTCGAGGGCATCGTGGTCAACCAGTTCCAGCCGCGCGCGTCATTGCCGCAGCAAATGCTCGACGAGTTGCTGGCCGAGGGCCTGCCGGTGCTGCCGGTCAATCTGATGAGCTCGGTGCGCATGCGCGAGTCGCACCAGGTCTGCACCCCGCTGATCTATATGGATGCGCGGCACAAGCTGACCCAGCAGTTCGTCGAACTGCACGACCTGCTCAATGGCGCGGGCTAGCTCGACGGATTGAACGACAACGGCGCCCGCGGGCGCCGTTGTCGTTCAGGAGGCCGTAACGGGTGCCGACTGCTTAGCGCACCACCAGGACATCGCAGGGCGCCCGGTGCAGGAAGTGCTGGGCCAGGCTGCCGAGCAGGGCCTGGGACAGGGCACTGCGGCCGTGGCTGCCGAGCACCAGCAGTTCAGTGCGACGGGTCTTCAGTTGTTCCTGCAGGCAGCGCAGGATGCCGCCCTGGCGAACCTCATGACTCAGGCTGGGGCCGTCGCAGGGCAGGTTCTTGGCCTCATCGAGAAGCAGCTGGTCGATCAGCGCCTGCTGGATCTGCAGCTGGGCCTCGACCTGCTTGGGCGAGCCCTTGTCCGGTTCGAACACGTGCAAGGCATGCAGTTCGGCGCTGGCGGGTAGCAGGTGGGAGGCCTGGGCCAAGGCGCTGCAGGCGCACAGGGAGAAGTCGATGGCGGCCAGGGCGCGCTGGTAGGGCTGGAAATCGTTGCGCGCCACCAGCAGCAGCGGCACCGGGCACTGGCGGGCGATACGGTCGAGGCTGGTGCCGGAAAAGAAGTCATGGCGCTGGTGGTGGGCGCCGAGTACCAGCAGGTCGCAACCGAGTTCCTGCACCTGTTGCAGCACTACTTCCGAGGGCTTGCCCTCGAGCAGCAGCAGGTCGCTGTCGGCTGGGGCGTAGCGGGTCAGGCTGCGGTCCAGGGCCTGGTGGGCCTGGTCGTGTTGCTGGCTGCTGTGGCTGGGGTCGAGCACATGCAGGATGGTCAGCCTGGCCTTGTGCTGGCGCGCCAGCTGGGTGGCGCGGCACAGGGCCATATCGGCGGTGTCGCGCAGATCGTGGGCAATGAGGATATGGGTGAACATCAATCAGTTCTCCGGCCGACGGGGGCGGCGATTTATTATCCCCCAAGCAATAGTCTTTCTTTTGACCTAAGGCAAGGCCAGGCGTCAGTGGGCGCGTAATTGATAGAGGCCCTGGCTCTCGGCCACCACCTCGCCGCTCTCGTCGGTCAGTCGCAGATCCAGCTGGTAGTCGGCCTTGCCGTGCTGTTGCGCCTGTTCCTGCAGCTGTGCGATCTGCTCGGCGGCGAGCCGCGCCTCGACCCGGATGTCGCCGGTGGCCGGGCGAAGGAAGCGCAGCTGCATCTGCTTGACGATGGGGTAGAAGCGCTGGCTGTCGAAGCTGGTGAGGAACAGGGCACCGCCGGGAATCTCCGCCAGGGTGAACAGGGCGCCGGCGTACATGCTGCCGATATGGTTCTGGTTGCCGGCCAGGGGCATGCGCAAGCGCACGTGGCCCGGCTCCAGCACCTCGGCCTTGAGCCCGCTGCGCCTGACGAAGGCGATCTGCTCTTCGGTGAGCTGGCGGACGATCTCGACGGGTAGCAGCATGGCGGGCGACCTCAGGCTGGGTGGGGTCATCAGGCTAAGCCGGCGGCGCGCTGTCGCCACTGACCGTATCGGCCGCTGCGCTTGACCCTTTCGCTCAGACGGCCTGGCCGGCGAGCCAGGCCAGCAGTTGCGCCAGCGGCAGGGCGCCGCTCTGGCGGGCGATCTCCCGGCCATCCTTGAACAGGATCAGCGAGGGGATCGAACGGATGCCCAGTTGTGCAGACAGTTGCGGGTTGGCTTCGCTGTCCAGCTTGCCCAGGCGGCAGCGCCCTTGCAGCTGGCCGGCCGCCTGGTAGAAGGTAGGGGCAAAGGCCTTGCAGGGGCCGCACCAGTCGGCCCAGACATCCACCAGCAGGGGCAGGTCGCCCTTGAGCTGGCTGGCGAAGTTGGCCTGGGTCAGTTCGATCGGCGCGCCCGGCAGCACCTCTTGCTTGCAGCGTCCACAGCGCGGCTGGTCGCCCAGGCGCGCGGCGGGGATGCGGTTGAGGCCGTTGCAGTGGGGGCAGGGTATCAGTCGCGGGTCGCTCATGGCGGGCTCCAGTGGGGGATAGTCCTAATCTGGAGCCGCCGCGGCGAATATCAAGTCAGCGGCTGGCTGCCGCCAGCGCCTGCTGCAGGTCGGCGATGATGTCGTCGCTGTGCTCGATGCCGATCGACAGACGAATCATGTCGCGCGGTACCCCGGCCTTGGCCAGTTCCTCGTCGTTGAGCTGACGGTGGGTGGTCGAGGCCGGATGGCAGGCCAGCGACTTGGCATCGCCGATATTGACCAGGCGCACCACCAGCTGCAGCGCGTCGATAAAGCGCGCGCCGGCTTCAGCGCCGCCGACGATGCCGAACGAGAGGATCGAGGCCGGCTTGCCGCCGCAGTAGCGCCGGGCCAGTTCATGCTCGGGGTGGTCGAGCAGGCCGGCGTATTTCACCCAGGCCACCTGCGGGTGGCTTTGCAGGAACTCGGCCACCTTGAGGGCGTTCTCGCAGTGGCGCTCCATGCGCAGGGCCAGGGTTTCCAGGCCTTGCAGGATCAGGAAGGAATTGAACGGCGAGATCGCCGCGCCCATGTTGCGCAGCGGCACCACCCGGCAGCGGCCGATGAAGGCGGCCGGGCCGAAGGCCTCGGTGTAGGTCACGCCGTGGTAGGAGACATCCGGGGTGTTGAGCAGGGCGAAGCGCTCGGGGTGCTGCGCCCAGGGGAAGCGGCCGGAGTCGACCACGATGCCGCCGATGCTGGTGCCGTGGCCGCCCATGTACTTGGTCAGCGAGTGCACGACGATGTCGGCGCCGTGTTCGAACGGCCGGCAGAGCATCGGCGTGGCCACGGTGTTGTCGACGATCAGCGGCACGCCATGGCGGTGGGCGGCATCGGCCAGGGCCTGGATGTCGATGATATTGCCCGCCGGGTTGCCGATCGACTCGCAGAACACCGCCTTGGTCTTGTCGTCGATCAGGGCTTCCAGGGCGGCGATGTCGTCGTGCGCGGCGAAGCGCACCTGCAGGCCCTGGCGCGGCAGGGTATGGGCGAACAGGTTGTAGGTGCCGCCATACAGCTTGGCCACCGAGACGATATTGTCGCCGGCCTCGGCGATGGTCTGGATGGCATAGGTGATCGCCGCCATGCCGGAGGCTACGGCGAGGGCGCCGACGCCGCCTTCCAGCGCCGCCACGCGCTGCTCCAGCACGTCGGTGGTCGGGTTCATGATGCGCGTGTAGATGTTGCCGGCGACCTTGAGGTCGAACAGGTCGGCACCATGCTGGGTGTCGTCGAAGGCGTAGGAGGTGGTCTGGTAGATCGGTACCGCCACCGCCTTGGTGGTCGGGTCGGGGCTGTAGCCGGCGTGCACGGCCAGGGTTTCCAGTTTCATGCGTGCGAATCCTTCTCGGGGATTGGAAAGTTCGCAGCATGGCGACAGTCGGCGACCGGGGTCAATGTCCCCGGTCAAGCGAGTGGTCGATTGCTATGCCGCCGGGGTCACAGCGGGGTCAGTGGCCAGAATAGCGGGATCACCACCGACGCCACCGCCCAGAGCAGCAGGTTGAGCGGGATGCCGACCTTCATGAAGTCGCCGAAGCGGTAGCCGCCGGCGTTGTAGACGAAGGTGTTGGTCTGGTAGCCGATCGGTGTGGCGAAGCTGGCGCTGGCGGCGAACATCACCGCCACCACGAACGGCCGTGGATCGACGCCCAGGTGCTGGGCCAGGCCGATGGCGATGGGGGTGACCAGCACCGCCACGGCGTTGTTCGAGAGCATCTCGGTGAGGACCGAGGTGAACAGGTAGATGAACGACAGCATCAACAGCGGGCCGGCCCAGGGCAGCCAGCCCATGACGTTCTCCACCAGCAGCTTGACCAGGCCGACCTTGTCCATGGCGATGCTGATCGCCAGCATGCCGAAGATCAGGCTGAGGATCTTCCAGTCCACCGCCTTGTAGGCGTCCTCCACGTCGAGGCAGCGGGTCGCCAGCACGGTCACCGCGCCGATGATCGCCAGGCCCTCGATGGGCATCAGGCCGAAAGCGGCGAGGAGCATCACCGCCAGGGTGGCGCCGATCGCGATCGGCGCCTTGTCGCGGCGGAAGGCGCGCTCCTGCACGGCGTTGAGGCTGATCAGCTCGCCGTTGTCGGCGAAGCGCTTGATCTGCGCCGGAGTACCCTCGACCAGCATGACGTCGCCGAACTGCAGCTCGAAGTCGTCGAGGTTGCCCTGGATGTTCTCGTCCTGGCGGTGCACGGCGAGCACGGCGATGCCGTAGCGCGCGGTCAGGTCGAGGTCGCGCATGGGGCGGTGGCTGTAGCGTGAATTGCGCCCGACGATGGCCTCGGCGAGGATCACGTCGTGGCTGCTGATGGTCTCGAAGGCATCGCCGCGGTTGAAGCTCAGGTGGCCGCTCTCGCGCAGCTCGACCACGTTCTTCACCTGGCCGTGCAGCACCAGGCGGTCGCCGCTGGCCAGCAGGGTGTCGTGGCCCGGCTCGGTGAGTTCCAGTTCCTCGCGAAACAGCTTGAGCACCTGCAGGCCGCTGCCGCCGTTGAGGTTGGCCTCGGCCAGGGTCTTGCCGATCACCGGCGACTCCTGCGGCACCAGCAGTTCGGTCATGAAGGTGCGGTCCAGGTCCGGCCGCAGCTGGCGCGACAGGGTGTCGCGCTCGGGTAGCAGGTGACGGCCGATGGTCAGTAGGTAGAGCATGCCGACGCTGGCGAGGATCAGCCCGGCGCCGGTGATCTCGAAGATGCCGAAGGGTTCCAGGCCGGCCTTGCGCGCCACGCCGTCGACCAGGATGTTGGTCGAGGTACCGATCATGGTTAGGGTGCCGCCGAGGATGGTGGCGTAGGACAGCGGGATCAGCAGCTTGGACGGCAGGGTGCCGGCGCGGCGCGCCAGGGAGATCGCCACCGGGGTGAGGATGGCCACCACCGGGGTGTTGTTCAGGCAGGCGGAAATCACCAGGGCGGTCAGGGTCAGGCCGGTGAGCACGCGAATCGGGCTGGTGCCGACCAGGTCGCCCAGCCAGTTGCCCAGGGCGTCGATGCAGCCGGTGCGTTCCAGCGCCGCGGACAGCACGAACATGCAGGCGATGGTCACCGGTGCCGAATTGCTCAGTACGCTGAGGACTTCCTTGGGCTCGAGCAACTGGGTGACCAGCAGCGCGGCCACGCCGATGGCGGCGACTATGTCCGGGCTCCACTTTTCGCGGACGAAGGCCACCAGCAGCCAGACCAGCAGTGCGCCTACGAACAATAGCGGCAGTGAGTCCCAGAACATAAGCGTCCCTAGCGTGCAAATCTTGGGTGGGCGGTAGACGCGGCACGGGAGCCGCGCAAGGTCGCCAAGATAGTGGGCTTCGCTTAGATAGTCTAAGAATGTTTGAGAAGGTTTATATGCCTTTTCGGTTTAATGAATATGGTCCCGCGACCGCGCTGTACCGCCTGTTCCAGGTTCCGCTGTAGCTGTCCTTGGGCGGGCGCCGGCGCTAGGCTCGAGGCTTCTCGTCAGGAGGGCCTCATATGAATCAGCTCGGCATTCTCGGCGGCATGAGCTGGGAGTCCACGGCCAGTTATTACCGTCTGCTCAACCAGGGTGTCCGCCAGTCTCTGGGTGGCCTGCACTCGGCGCCGCTGCTGCTGCACTCGGTGGACTTCGCCGGCATCGCCGCCCTGCAGAAGGCGGGCGACTGGGAGGCGGCCGGTCGCCTGCTGGCCGAGGCGGCCCAGGGCCTGCAGCGGGCCGGCGCCGGTGCGCTGCTGCTGGCCACCAACACCATGCACAAGGTCGCCCCGGCGATCGAGGCGGCGGTGGAGATCCCCTTGCTGCATATCGGCGATGCGGTCGGCCAGGCCCTGCAGCGCCGGGGCGTGCGCAAGGCGGCGCTGCTCGGCACGCGCTTCACTTTGCTCGAGGACTTCTACCGCGGGCGCCTGGCCGAACGCTTCGGCATCGAGGTGCTGATACAGCCGCTGGCGCAGATCGAGGAGATCGATCGGGTGATCTTCGCCGAGCTCTGTCAGGGGCGCTTCCAGGCCGATGCCCGTGCCTTCTACCTGGAGTGCCTGGAGCAGCTGCGCGCGCGCGGCGCCGAGGTGGCGATTCTCGGCTGTACCGAGATCGGCTTGCTGCTGGAAAACGTCGCCGCGCCCCTGGCGCTGCTCGACAGTACCGAGTTGCATGTGGCCATGGGCCTGGAGTGGCTGCTGGCCGATGCCTAGGGTGGATGGCGCATTCCCCATCCACCCTTCAGGAAGGCCCGGCGCGGACTAGGACGAGCAGCTGATGGCCAGGTGCTTGCCCCACTCCGGCGGACGCTCGGCGTAGCGCTCCTTGCCCGGTTGCTCGTCGAAGGGGCGGCTGAGTACCGCGTGCAGTTCGCGCACCGGGGCGTAGTCGCCCTGTTCGGCGGCCTCGATGGCTTGCTGGGCCAGGTAGTTGCGCAGGATGTACCTGGGATTGGCGGCGTGCATGCGTGCGCGGCGTTGCTCCTGGCTGTCCTCTGCTTGGCCGCAGCGCGCCTGGTAGCTGGCGCTCCAGGCGTCGAAGCCGGCCAGGTCGGTGAAGTCGTTGCGCAGGCGGGCGAGAGCCTGCTCGGGGGCGCTGTCACCCAGTTCGCGGAAGAAATGGGTGTAGTCCACCGCACTGCTCTGCATCAGGTGCAGCAGGCGCTGGATCAGCGCCTCGTCGCCGTCATCGGCGTCGCGCAGGCCCAGGCGGCGGCGCATCAGGTCGAGGTAGTGGGCCTGGTACAGCGGCAGGAACAGGCCGAGGGTTTCGCGCAGGGCATCCAGTTCGACGAAGGGGGTCAGCGCCTGGCCGAGGGCGGCGAGGTTCCACTGGGCGATCGGTACCTGGTTGCTGAAGCTGTAGCGACCCGTGTCGTCGGAGTGGTTGCAGATGTGGTTGGCATCGAAGTCGTCGAGGAAGGCGTAGGGGCCATAGTCGAAGGTGATGCCGAGGATCGACATGTTGTCGCTGTTCATCACCCCGTGGCAGAAGCCGTAGGCCTGCCAGCGGGCGATCAGCTCGGCGTTGCGTTCGACCACCTCGCGGAACATCGCCAGGTAGGGCTGTTCCTGCTCCAGGCACTCGGCGAAGTGACATCTCAGCACGTGCTCGCCGAGCTGGCGCAGCAGGTCGTGCTGGCGGGTGTAGTAGAAGTATTCGAAGTGACCGAAGCGCACATGGCTTCTGGCCAGACGCAGGAGCATGGCCGCGCTTTCCTGCTTCTCGCGCCATACCGGGGTGCTGGAGGCGGTCACGCACAAGGCCCGCGAGGTGGGAATGCCGAGGGCATGCAGATGCTCGCTGGCGAGGAACTCGCGGATCGAGCTGCGCAGCACCGCGCGGCCGTCGCCCATGCGCGAGTAGGGGGTCTGGCCCGCGCCCTTCAGGTGCAGGTCCCAATGCTCGCCGGCGTCGTTGACCACCTCGCCGAGGAGCAGGCCGCGACCATCGCCCAGGCGCGGGTTGTAGCTGCCGAACTGATGCCCGGAATAGACCATCGCCCGTGGCTCTGCCTCGCTCCACAGCTTGTGCCCGGCAAACAGCTGGGCGAACAGCTCGCTGTCGGCCTCGCCGGGGTCGAGGTCGAGCAGGGCCATGGCCGCTGGGCTGGCGATCACCAGGCGGGGCTCGGCGATCGGCTCGGGCAGCACCTCGGTGGAAAAGGCATCGCCCAGGCGGGCGAAGCGATTGTCGAAGATCAGGTCGGTCAGGCTTTTCAAAGGCAACTCCTGCAATTCCGAGCATTTTGCTAGGAATTGCAGGGCAGGGGAAGGGGCTGGCGGGTAACCGGCCTAGGTCGGGTCGGCTGCCGTGGGCGGTGTCCGATCGCTGCTGGCGCCTGCGGCGGCGGCCTGCACGACCACCTTGTGCTGCAACTGCTGCTCGGCTTGCTCCAGGTTCTTCACGTAGACATCCACCTGGCGGAAGGCGATCTCGATGCCATGCTCGCGGAACATGCGATCGATGCTGCGGTTGATCTCGTCGGTGGCGGTGTTGCGGTCGCCCAGTTCGCGCACATGCACGCGCAACTCATGGTCCAGGGTGCTTTCGCCGAAGTTCAGGAAGAACAGCTGCGGTTCGGGATCGCGCAGCACCCGCGCGTTCTGCGTGGCGGCCTGCAGCAGCAGCCTGCGCACCAGCTCCAGATCCGAGCCGTAGGCCACGCCGATGCGCAGGGTGATGCGGGTGATGGTGTCGTGCAGCGACCAGTTGATCAGCTGGTCGGTGACGAAGGTCTTGTTCGGCACGATGATTTCTTTGCGGTCGAAATCGGTGATGGTGGTGGCGCGGATGCGGATCCGGCTGACCGTACCGGACAGGTTGCCGATGGTCACCACGTCGCCGATGCGCACCGGTCGCTCGAACAGGATGATCAGGCCGGAGATGAAGTTGGCGAAGATCTCCTGCAGGCCGAAGCCCAGGCCCACCGAGAGGGCCGCCACCAGCCATTGCAGCTTGTCCCAGCTGACGCCGAGGGTCGACAGGGTGACCACGAAGCCGATCCCGACGATCGCGTAGGACAGCAGCGTGGTGGTGGCATAGGAACTGCCCTGGGCCAGCTTCAGCCGCGACAGCACCAGCACTTCCAGCAGGCCGGGGAGGTTGCGTGCCAGGGCAATGGTGATAGCGACGATGATCAGCGCGCCGAGCACATCGCGCAGGCTGATCGGCATCATCATGGCGGCGTCGCCGCTGCCGCTGCTGTATTCGTAGAGGGTGACGTTGTCGAGGTAGGCGAACACCGAGATCAGGTCGGACCAGACCAGGTACAGGGCGCCGATGAAGGCGCCGAGCAGGGCCAGGCGGATCAGTCGCAGCGACTGCTGGTTGACCTGCTCGATGTCCAGCGCCGGTTGCTCGACCAGCGTCTCGGCGCCTTCGACCCCTTCCTTGGCCTGGGCCTGGCGCTTGGCCAGGGCGCGCTGATAGGCCAGGCGCCGGGCGGCCACGCCCAGGCCGCGGACGAAGGCGGCCTCGACGAACAGCCAGGCCATCAGCAGGTAGAGGGTGTCGATCAAGCGGTCGCTGAGCTTCAGGGCGGTGTAGTAGTAGCCGAAACCGACCGCCAGGATCAGCGCCAGCGGCAACAGGCTGAACAGCACGCCGACCAGGGTGCGGAAGGTCGAGAACTGTTCGCGTGCCGGGCCGCTGAGCAGCAGCTGGTGCAGCAGCCAGGCCATCAGGCCGTAGCAGGCCAGCACCACGCCGATGCCGATGACGTCGTCGGCCAGGCTGGCCGGTTGCTGCTCGGCGATGGTCACCACCGCCACCAGGGCCATCACCACCAGGCCAAGCCAGCGAATCTTGCGGTGCAGAAAGCCCACTTGCGCATGGGGCCAGCGGAAGTGCAGTTCGGCCAGGCCACCGGGGGTGAGGATCCGGTACACCGTGTAGAACACCAGCCAGGCCTCGGCCATGCCGAACAGGGCCGAGCCCAGGCTGACGTTCTGGCCGCGGGCGTCGATCTGCAGGGCCAGGCCGCAGAGGGCCAGGAACAGGGTGCCGGGCAAAGCCAGGAGGACGTTGAGGAGGATCGCCAGAGGCGTATGCAGCTGGCTGTCGTGTTTGAAATGGCCGACGTCCTGGTGCAGTTCGCCGAGCTTGCGGTACAGGTAGCTGCGCTTCCACAGCAGCACGCCGATCAACAGCAGCAGGGGCAGGAACAGCAGCGGGCGTTCGCCCAGGCCGGCCAGCAGCGCGCGCAGGTTGGCGCCCCAGGGCAACTCGGCGATCTGCCGCTCGAGCAGGCGTGGCGAGGCGCTGAACCAGTCGAGGTCCAGGGGCTTGTTGCTGGGGATCCAGAACATCTGCTCGTCCAGGGTCGCCCGTACCGTGCGCGCGGTGCTTTGCAGCTGCTTCTGGTTCAGCTGCAAGGTGATCGATTCGTTGAGCAGTGCGTTGAGTTCGCGGTTGAGGCTGTCGAGCAGTTCGCGGCGCGAGGCGATCAGGTCGAGCAGGCTGCTGCGCAGCTCGTCCGTCACCGTCTGCGCGGGCTGCTTGGCCAGCAGCTGGTCGACGTAGGCGGTCGGGTTGCTGATCTGCTCGCGCAACTGATTGAGCTCGAACTGATACAGGCGCAGGTCGGCTATCTGGTTGGCCAGGTCGCTGTCCAGCTGCAGGGTGGGCAGCGCCTGTTTCTGCTGGTAGAGGATCTTCGACAGCAGCAGGCTACCCTGCAGCACATCGATCTGCTCCTCCAGGGCCTGGCTGCTCTGGTTCAGGGCGTCGAGCTTCTGCTGGGTCTGCAGGTTCTGCTGGGTCAGCTGGCTGCGTCTGTCGGTGGCGCGCAGCAGGTAGTCGGAGAGCTTGAGGTTGAGTGCACTTTCGCTGGACAGCAGCTTGTCCGAACCGGCCTTTTCGGCCTCGCGCGACTGCTCGGCGACGGTCTGCTCGGACTGCGCCCGGCGCTTGTCGTTGATCAGGGTCTGCAGGTCGAGCAGTTCCTTTTCCAGGCGCTTGGTGCGCTCCTCGAGCAGGTCGCGCTGGCTGTTGCCCAGGTCCTGCAGCAGGTTGTTGCCGGCCAGCTCCTGGCGGCGCAGCTCGGTCTGGGCGTTGAGCAGCGCCAGTTCGGCGTTGAGCAGGTCGCGGCGTTCGGGGCTCAGCGGCTTGCCGCTGTCCTTGCCGAGCTTGAGCATGTTGCTGATTTCCAGGCTGCGCGCCTGGTTGCTGCTGATCTCGGCCTGGGCGCGCTCGGGGCGGGTTTGCGCGGTGATGATCAGGCGGTTGGCATCGCCAAGCTGCTTCTGCCAGTCGCTCAGCTGGCTGGTGCGCTCGCCGAGCATCTGCTCCAGCTGCGGCACCTGGGTGTCGGCATAGCGTTGGGCGACCTGGGTCGGGGTCCCCGCTTTCAGGCGGTTGAGCTCGCGCTGGGCCTCGCCGATCAGGCGCGGCGCCTGCTCCAGCTGCTGCTTGAGATCCTTCAGGCGTTGTTCGCTGGCGGAGCGCTCGGCGAGCAGGCTCAGGGTCTTTTCCAGGGTCTGCTTGAGCGTCTGCAGCTCGGCTTCCGGCAGCTTGCGCTCGGCCAGGCTGTCGAGCTTGCGCTTGATCTCGGCGCTCTGCGTCGAGTCGGCGGCCTGGGTCAGGGGGGCGCCCAGGCAGAGCCCGAGCAGTGCGATGGCAAGGCAGGTACGAAGAGAAGGCATGGTCGCGATCGTGCGGCTCGGGAGAGGCTGAGTTTAGAGGAACAGGGCTGGCCCAGGGCGCGCACCGTCGGGAAATTTTACCCCGACCTTGCGGATCCGGTGGCCGTCCATCGCCGCCACCGTCCAGGTCAGGTTCTGCCATTCGACCTGGTCGCCGATCACCGGTTCACCGCCGATCTCGTGGGCGATGAAGCGTCCCAGGGTCTGCTGGCCATCGACACCGTCCAGCTTCAGGCCATAGAGCGCCGCCACCGCGCTGAGCTGGGCATCGCCTTCGAGCACGAAGTCGCCGAAGAAACGCAGGTCCTGGCCGCGCTGCGGTGCCTGGCTGAACAGCTTGCCCAGGGCCGGCAGGTCATGGGCGTGGCCGATCACGCAGAGCAGGTCGCCGGCCTCCAGGCGCGTGCTGCCCCTGGGGTGGAGCAGCTGATTATGGCGGAACAGGGCGGCGATGCGGGTGCCCTCGGGCATCTTCAGCTCGCGCAGGGCCGCGCCTATGCACCATTTCTCGGCGCCCAGACGATAGAGGAACAGCTCCCACTGGCTGGTCGGGTGCACCTCCAGGCCTGCGCGCGACACCGGCGCCGGCTCGGGCGGTACCGTGACCCGCAGCCACTTGGCCACCCAGGGCAGGCTGGTGCCCTGCAGCAGCAGCGAGACCAGGACGATGAAAAAGGCCAGGTTGAAGAACAGCTGGGCGTTATCCAGGCCGGCCATCAGCGGGAACACGGCGAGGATGATCGGCACCGCGCCACGCAGGCCGACCCAGGCGATGAACAGCTTCTCGCGGTCGTGGAAGGCGCGAAACGGCAGCAGGCCGAGGTAGACCGACAGCGGCCGGGCGATCAGGATCATCCACAGGGCCAGGCCCAGCGCCGGCAGGGCGATGGGCAGCAGCTCGCGGGGGGTGACCAGCAGGCCGAGGACCAGGAACATGCCGATCTGGCTCAGCCAGGCCAGGCCATCGAGCATGTGCAGGATGCCGTGGCGCGAACGAATCGGCCGGTTGCCCAGCAGCAGGCCGCACAGGTAGATGGCCAGGAAGCCGCTGCCGCCGACCGCGTTGGTCAGGGCGAAGATGATCAGCCCGCCGCTGACCACCAGCAGCGGATAGAGGCCATTGGCCAGGCTCATGCGGTTGACCAGGTTGAGCAGCAGCCAGCCCGCGCCCAGGCCGAGGATGGCGCCGAGACCGAACTGCAGCACCAGCTGCACCGGCAGGTCCCAGCTGAAACCGCTCTGCCCCTTGGCCAGCATGGCGATCAGGGTAACGGTGAGAAACACCGCCATCGGGTCGTTGCTGCCGGACTCGATCTCCAGCGAGGCGCTGACCCGTTCGTTGAGGCCGCGTCCGCCCAGCAGGTTGAACACCGCGGCGGCATCGGTGGAGCCGACGATGGCGCCGATCAGCAGGCCCTCGATCAGACTCAGGTCGAACAGCCAGGCGGCGGCCAGGCCGGTCAGCCCGGCGGTGACCAGCACCCCGGCGGTGGCCAGCGACAGCGACGGCCAGAGCGCCACGCGAAAGCTGGAGACGCGGGTGCGCATGCCGCCATCGAGGAGGATTACCGCCAGGGCCAGGTTGCCGACCAGGTAGGCCAGCGGGTAGTTGTCGAAGACGATGCCGCCGGGACCGTCGGTGCCGGCGAGCATGCCGACGGCGAGGAAGATCACCAGGATGGGGATGCCGAAGCGCGAGCCGAAGGCGCTGACCAGGATGCTCAGGGCCACCAGCACTGCGCCGATCATAAACAGGCTGTTGATGGCGCTGGCGTCCAAGGCTTACTCCGGGAGAAGGGGCTGGCGACGCCGCGAGGCAGGCGTCTTGGCGGATTCTAACCCGCGGCTTTGCCGGCCTGTCAAAAAAACGCCCCGCACTGGGCGGGGCGTCTTGGGCGCTGTGGCAAGGCTCAGAACCAGCCGTCCTGCATGGCCAGGCAGCAGTCGTCGCGGGCCTCGAGCAGGGCCAGCTCGTGGTGGCAGGCCGGCACTTCCCAGGTCAGGAAATAGCGCGCGGCCTGCAGCTTGCCCTGGTAGAAGTCGCGGTCGGCGGCGTTGTCCGCACCGCCGTCGAGGCGCGCCAGGCCCTGTTCGGCGCGGATCGCCTGCTCCAGCCAGCGCCAGCCGATGACCAGATGGCCGAACACCTTGAGGTACAGCGCCGAGTTGGCCAGGCCCTGATTGACCTTGCCGGCCATCAGGTCGCCCAGCAGGGCCAGGGTCACCGCCGACAGGCGGGCCAGCAACTGCTCCAGCGGCTGGCGCAGGGCGCTCAGCGACTCGAACTGGCTGGCGCGCTGGCAGCAGTCCTGGATCAGCCTGACCAGCTGCTTGAGCGCCGCGCCGCCGTTCATCGACACCTTGCGCCCGAGCAGGTCGAGCGATTGGATACCGTGGGTGCCTTCGTGGATCGGGTTGAGGCGGTTGTCGCGGTAGTACTGCTCCACCGGGTAGTCGCGGGTGTAGCCGTGGCCGCCGAGGATCTGGATCGCCAGCTCGTTGGCCTTGAGGCAGAACTCGGAGGGCCAGGACTTGACGATCGGGGTGAGCAGGTCGAGCAGCTCCAGGGCGCTCTGGCGCTCCTCGGCAGTGGCCAGGGTCTGGGTGTCGTCGAACAGTCGCGCGGCGTACAGGCCGAGGTCGAAGGCCCCTTCGACGTAGGCCTTCTGGGTCAGCAGCATGCGCCGCACGTCGGCGTGCTCGATGATCGCCACCTGGCTCGAGGTCGGGTCCTTGCCATCCGGCAGGCGGCCCTGCGGGCGCTGGCGGGCATAGTCCAGCGAGTACAGGTAGCCGGCATAGCCGAGCATCACCGCGCCCATGCCGACGCCGATGCGCGCCTCGTTCATCATCTGGAACATGTAGGACAGACCGGCGTGCGGCTTGCCCACCAGGTAGCCGACGCACTCGCCGTTGTCGCCGAAGTTGAGCGCGGTGGAGGTGGTGCCGCGCCAGCCCATCTTGTGGAACAGGCCGGCCAGGGCCACGTCGTTGCGCGCCCCCAGGCTGCCATCGTCGTTGACATGGTATTTCGGCACGATAAACAGGCTGATGCCCTTCACCCCGGGCGGCGCGTCCGGCAGCTTGGCCAGGACCATGTGCACGATGTTCTCGCTCAACGGGTGGTCGCCGCCGGAGATGAAGATCTTGTTGCCGCGGATGCGGTAGCTGCCGTCGGCGGCCGGCTCGGCCTTGGTGCGGATGTCCGACAGCGAGGAGCCGGCGTGCGGCTCGGTCAGCGCCATGGTGCCGAAGAAGCGGCCCTCGATCATCGGCTGGAGGAAGCGCTGCTTCTGCGCCTCGCTGCCGAACGCCTCGATCAGGTTGGCCGCCCCCATGGTCAGCATGGCGTAGGAACTGGTCGCCGCGTTGGCCGACTGGAAGTGGGCGAAGCAGGCCTGCGACAGCAGGTTGGGCAGCTGCATGCCGCCCACCTCGAACTCGCGGGTGGCGTTGAGGAAGCCGGCCTCGAGGAAGGCGTCGACCGCCGGCTTGACCTCGGGTATCAGCACCGCGGCGCCGTCGACGAACTCGGGCTCATGCTCGTCGTTCTTGCGGTTGTGCGGGGCGAACAGCTTCTCGGCGATGCTGCGCGCGGTGTCGATGGCCGCATCGAAGGTCTCGCGGCTGTGGTCGGCGAAGCGCTCGCGCTGGGTCAGGGCTCCGGCATCCAGCACTTCATAGAGTTCGAAGGCCAGGTTGCGGGAGCTGAGCAGGGTCTCGGACATGGACGTTCCTCCAATGGGATGACGCCAGTCTAGGGTGGTGAATTATCCTCGCCTAGCATCATCCATTGGCGTGATAAAAGCGCCAAACCCCTGGCCTTGTGCGCGCTGGCCTCAGCCTTCGCCCTGGGCCTCGCGGTGCCGGCGCTCGGTCACCGGGATGCCGGCGATGCCCCAGTTGTCGGTGTCCACTTCGTCGATCACCACCACGGTGGTCGCCGGGTTCTTGCCCAGGACCTCGACCAGCAATTGGGTGGCGCCTTCGATCAGTTGGCGCTTCTGCTCGGCGCTGGCGCCTTCGCGGGTAATCTTGATGTTCACGTAGGGCATTGCAGTGCTTCCTGGGTGGTGGAGGGAAGGGGGACCCGGTACGACCAGGCCAGGGCCCAGAGCAGGGCGCCGAGGCCGAGGGCGAAACTCTGGGTGAGGCTGCCGCCATGGGCCAGCCACAGCTCGGCCAGCCAGGGGCCGGCCAGCTGGCTGCCGCCGTACAGGGCGATCAGCGCGGCCGAGAGGCGCGGGCCCTGGTGTGGGTGCAGGCTGCGCGCCAGGCGCTGGGTGAGAAACACGCTGCCGATGAAGCTGCCGCCGACCAGCAGCGCGCACAGGCAGACGCCAAGCGGCCCCGGCCAGAACAGCGGCGCGGCCACGCCCAGGGCCTGGGCGGCGTAGTTGAGCAGCAGCGTGCGGCGATCGCCGAGGCGCGCGCCGAGCCGGTTCCACAGGCCGATCGACAGCAGGCTGGCGGCGGCCGTCCACCACCAGGCGCCACTGAGCAGGCTGGAGTCCGCGGGCAGTTGCTCCTGGGCCAGGGCCGGCAGGAAGGTCATCGGCAGGATATAGCCGAGGCCGGCGCCGGCGTAGGCGAGAAACAGCGGGGTGCTGGCGCGATCGAACAGCGCCGTGGACGGGCGCCGGGCCGCCGGCGCGGGGGCCTGCACCCTGAGACGGCTCAGCAGCCAGGCGCTGAGCAGGGCCAGCGGCAGGGCCAGGGCCGCCGCCGGCCACCAGCGCTGGGCGCCGACCAGCCAGGTGGCCGGCCAGTCCGCGACGGCGCTGGAAAGCAGCAGGCCGCCGCCCAGGCCGAGGTAGATCAGGCCGCTGAGGCGGGTGCGCCGGTGCTGCGCCAGCCACTCCAGCACCAGCGCCGGCGCCTGGACGAAGACCAAGCCGTTGCTGATGCCATTGGCCAGGCGCAGCCAGAGCAGGGCGCTGTAGTCCTCGCTGGCACCCTGGGCCAGGGTCAGCAAGGCGTTCAGCAGCAGCGCCAGGGGCAGGGCCACGCGCATCTTCGCCGGGCTGTGCAGGGCCAGGGCGAGCAGGGCGCCGAGCAGGTAGCCGACGTAGTTCCAGGTGGCCAGGCGGGCACCCTGCTCGAGGCTGAGCAGGCCATCGTCGATCAGGTGCGGCAGCAGCGGGGTGAAGGCGAAGCGGCCGAGGCCATGCACCACCACCAGCGCGCCGGCGCCGGCCAGCAGGGCGAGGAAGAGGGCGCGGGGAGTCGCGTGGGGCATCGGCATTCGCTCGGCTGGAAACAGTGGCGTCACCTTAGCGATTGTGCCGAAACGACTGTTAGTGAAAAATACTGCGCATGGTTTTCACTTTTAGTGAGTTTTTCGCGTCGGAGGAGTCCTGTCATGTCGCCCTGGGAACGTCTCAGCCCGCAACTGCTTCGGCACTTTCTCGCGGTCAGCCGCACCGGTTCGCTCAGCGGCGCGGCCGAGCTGTTGCATTGCGTGCCGTCCAACGTCTCGGCGCGCCTGCGCCAGTTGCAGGAGCAACTGGGCGTCGCCCTGTTCCAGCGCCAGGCCCAGCGCCTGCACCTGACCCCGGCCGGCGAGCGCCTGCTGCCCCACGCCAAGCAGCTGGAACAGTTGTGCCTGGCCGCCTGGCGCAGCGTGCAGGAGGATGCCTGGGCCGGCGAGTTGCGCCTGGGCTCGATGGAAACCACCGCCGCGGTGCGCCTGCCCGAGGTGCTGGCGGCCTTTCACCGCGATGCGCCGCGGGTCGACCTGAGCCTGCTGACCGGCACCAGCCGCCACCTGATCGACGAGGTGCTGGCCGGGCGCCTGGACGCCGCCTTGATCGGCGGGCCCTTCGAACACCCGCACCTGCAGGGCGAGGTGCTCTGGCGCGAGGAGCTGGTGCTGGTGCTGCCGGCCGGGCGCGACCCCGAGCAGCTGTTGCGCCAGCCGCTGAGCCTGCTGGGCTTTCCCACCGGCTGCCATTACCGCGAACGCCTGGAGCGCTGGAGCGAGCGTCATGCGCTGCAGGTGATCGCCCGGCAGAGTTACGGCTCGATCGATGCGATCCTCGGCGGGATTGCCGCCGGCATGGGCGTCGGCCTGCTGCCGCGCAGCCTGCTGCAGTCGCACCCGCGCGGCCAGCTGGTGGCCTGGCAAAGCATCGAGGCGGACCTGGCGGCGGCACCGACCCTGCTGATGCGCCGCCGCGATGCGCCCGAGCATGCGCCGCTGGAGCGCCTGCTGGAACTGCTGCGGGCGCCATCGGCTTAGCGCGCCAAGCCCGGGTCGCCTGTTAAACTGTGCGACCCGAGGAGCCCCGTCACCATGAACTACCGTCACGCCTTCCATGCCGGCAACCACGCCGACGTGCTCAAACACCTGGTCCTGAGCCGCCTGATCGCCTTGCTGTCGCGCAAGGAGGCGCCCTTCGCCTATCTCGACAGCCATGCCGGCGTCGGCCTGTACGACTTGGCCGGCGACCAGGCCAGCCGCACCGGCGAATGGCAGCAGGGCATCGCCCGCCTGTGGCAGGCCAAGGACGTGCCGGACCAGTTGGTCGACTACCTGGAAGTGGTCCGCGCCATGAACCCCGACGGCGTGCTGCGCCACTACCCCGGGTCGCCGGAGCTGGCGCGCCTGCTGAGCCGCGAGCAGGACCGCCTGCAGCTCAACGAGAAACACCCGGAAGACGGCCGCCTGCTCAAGGAGAACATGGCCGGCGACCGCCGCGTGGCGGTGCACCTGGGCGAGGGCTGGCACGTGCCGCGGGCCCTGCTGCCGACCCGGGAGAAGCGCGTGCTGCTGCTGATCGACCCGCCGTTCGAGAAGGCCGATGAACTGGAGCGCTGCGTGCAGTCGCTGAACGAGGCGATCGGCCGCATGCGCCAGGCGATAGTGGCGATCTGGTACCCGATCAAGGGCCTCGATCAGCTGCGGCGCTTCTACCGTGATCTGGAGCAGAGCGCCGCGCCCAAGCTGCTGCGGGTGGAGCTCTATGTCCAGGCCACCGACGACGCGCAGCGCCTGAATGGTTCCGGCCTGGTGATCAGCAACCCGCCCTGGGGCCTGGAAGACGAACTGCGCCAGCTGCTGCCTTGGCTGGCCGAGCGCCTGGCCCAGGGCGAGAGTGGCTGGCGCCTGGACTGGCTGATTGCGGAGTGAGCCGGGGCCTCAGCGGCCCGGCGCCTGTGGCTCCACGTAGTAGCTCAGCTGCTGGCGTGGGCTGAGGTAGTCCAGCACCGCGGCCGGCAGTTCGCCGGGGCGCAGGCTGCGGGCGATCGCCAGGCCGGGCTCGTGCAGCAGGTCGAGAATCGCTGCCTCGTTCTTGGGCAGTCGCTCGTCATGCAGGATCAGCGTGGGGCGCAGCGGTTGTCCGGGGTTCATCCCCAGCACCAGGCCGTAGCGGCCGTCATCCAGTTGCACCAGGCTGCCCGGCGGGTAGACGCCCATGCAGCGGATGAATGCCTTGAGCGCCACCTCGTCGAAACGTTCGCGCTGCTGGGCGAACATCCTCGACAGCGCCTCGTGCGGGTTGAGGGCGTCTTCCAGCCTGAGCGGGTTGCACAGGTTGTCGAACTGGTTGGTGATGCACACCAGGCGGCTGAGGCGGCCGATATCGGCCTCGCGCAGCTGGCGCGGGTAGCCGCTGCCGTCGCAGTACTCGTGGTGCTCGGCGATGATCCGCAGCACCTCGTCATCGAGCATCAGGCGCTGGCCCATGCGCAGGCCGAACTCGGTGTGCAGTTGCAGCAACTGCAACTCGGGACGGGTCAGCGGCTCGCTCTTGAGCAGCACCTTGCTCGGTACCTCTAGCTTGCCGATGTCGTGTAGTAGTGCGCCCAGGCCGAGGACGTGAATGGCTTCGGCGTCGAGGCCAAGCTGGCGTCCCAGCAGCATGGCCAGCACCGTGACGTTGAGGGTGTGGGAGTGGGCCTGTTCGGCGGCCTTGCCGGTGATGGTGTGCAGCACCACCTCATGATCGCCGCACAGGGCCTCGACCAGCCCGCGCACCACCTCGCCCGCCTGCTGGATGGCGTGCTCGGGCTGGCCGCGCAGGGTCTGGTTGAGGCTCTTGACCTGCTGGCCGGCCTTGAGGAAGCGCTTGTCGACCTCGGCCAGGCGCTTGCGCAGGGCGCGCAGGGTGTCGGCGCGGGCCTGGCGCGCCGCTGCCTCGGCATCCACTGGCGGCGGCTGCGGCGCCGCCGCGGGGGCGGCCGTCGGCAGCGGCAAGGGTTCGCAGTCGCTGCGCGCCGGGTCATAGCGCAGGCGCTCCAGGCCCAGGGCGCGCAGGGCGTCGATCTGGCCCCGGTCCTTGATCTTGAAGCTGCTGCGGGCAAAGCCGTGTTGCCACCAGCTCAGGTCGAGCTGGACGAACAGGCCGATGCACAGCTGTTCGGGGCGAATATGCGGGTGCTCGGTCATGCGGGCTCGCGGGAGGCGCTAATGGCTAATGGCCAGGGAGTATATCCCCTGGCCTTGGCGCCGAATCAAGCCTGTCGGCTGGCCCTTCACGCCGGCAGGCACACCCCGGTGCCGCCCAGGCCGCAGTAACCGCCGGGGTTCTTCGCCAGGTACTGCTGGTGGTAGGCCTCGGCGTAGTAGAAGGGCGGCGCCTCGCGGATCTCGGTGGTGATCGGGCCGAAGCCGGCCTTCTCCAGTTCGGCCTGGAAGCGCGCCTGGCTGGCCTGGGCCGCCGCCAGCTGCTCGGCGCCGTAGCAATAGATCGCCGAACGGTACTGGCTGCCGACGTCGTTGCCCTGGCGCATGCCCTGGGTCGGGTTGTGCGCCTCCCAGAACAGCTTGAGCAGCGCTTCGTAGCCGATCTGCTGCGGATCGAACACCACCAGCACCACCTCGGCGTGGCCGGTCAGGCCCGAGCAGGTTTCCTCGTAGGTCGGGTTGGGCGTGTGGCCGCCGGCATAGCCGACCGCGGTGGTCCATACCCCCGGTTGCTGCCAGAAGCGCCGTTCGGCGCCCCAGAAGCAGCCGAGGCCGAAGACCGCCTGTTGCAGGCCGGCGGGAAACGGGCCCTGCAGCGGGTGGCCATTGACGTAGTGGGCCGCGGGCACCGGCAGGGGCGTGTCGCGTCCGGGCAGGGCCTGTTCGGCGCTGGGCAGCTCGAGTTTGTGGGCGAGTATTTGCGAACGCAGAGCCATAAGCCATTTCCTCAATTGGGGTATCTCGGTAGACCGCGCAGCAGGCGCGCCGTTACAGGCCGGTCATTGTAGCGGGCGGCAGGGGTAGCGCCTGAGGCTGTTGAGCAGCTCGCCCCCGGCGATGGGCCGGTCGAACAGGTAGCCCTGGCCGATATCGCAGTGCTGGCGGCGGAGGAAGGCCAGTTGCGCGGCGGTTTCGACGCCCTCGGCGACCACCTCGAGCTTGAGCTTGTGGGCCATGGCGATCACCGCCGAGGTGATCTCCATGTCGTCCTGGTTCTCCGGGATGTCCTTGATGAAGCTGCGGTCGATCTTGATCACGTCGATGGGAAACTTCTTCAGGTAGCTCAGCGACGAGTAGCCGGTGCCGAAGTCGTCCATCGCCAGGGTCAGGCCCAGGCTCTTCAGGTGGCTCAGCTGCTGGCGGGTGTCGTCGCTGGCTTCCAGCAGCAGGCTCTCGGTCAACTCCAGCTCGAGCTGGGCCGGGGCGAGCTGCTCCTCGCGCAGGATCGCGGCGATCGAGCCGACCAGGTCGGGGTCGGAGAACTGCTTGGGCGACAGGTTGATCGCCACCTGCAGGGTGCCGAGGCCGGCGGCGCTCAGCTGCTTGCTCATGCGGCAGGCCTGACGCGCCACCCACTTGCCGATGGGGATGATCAGCCCGGTTTCCTCGGCCACGCCGATGAACTGGTCGGGGCCGATCATGCCTTTCTCCGGGTGGAGCCAGCGCAGCAGCGCCTCCAGGCCGACCAACTGGCCGCTCTTCAGGCACAGCTTGGGTTGGTAGAACACCTGCAGCTGGTTCTGGGTCAGGGCGCGGCGCAGGTTGCTCTCGACGAACAGCTTGTTGTCGGCCTCGGCATTCAGCGCCTCGGTGAACACCTGCAGCTGGTGCTTGCCGTTGGCCTTGGCCTTGTGCAGCGCCAGGCCGGCATGCTTCATCAGGGTCTGCGGGTCGTGGCCGTGCTCCGGGGTGCAGGCCAGGCCCACCGAGCCGGTAACGCTGATCAGCTGGTTGTCGACGAACAGCGGCTTGTCCAGGGTGCTCAGTACCAGGCGGGCCAGTTGCTGGGCCCGGGGCAGGTCGGCGCCGGGCTGGAGGATGGCGAATTCGTTGCTGGCGAAACGGGCGATGATGTCGTCGGCGCCGAGGCTGTTGCGCAGGCGCCGGGACAGGCTGACCAGCAGCTTGTCGCCGGTCTGGTGGCCGAGGCTGTCGTTGATCCGCTTGAAGTTGTCGATGTCGACCAGCAGCAGGCTGATCGGACGCTGGTCGGCGGCGGCGAAGCGATTTTCCAGGGCGCGGATGAAGGCGTAGCGATTGCCCAGGCCGGTGAGGTTGTCGGTGAAGGCCAGGTGCTCGATGCGTTGCTGGGCCTGATGGCTCTCGGTGACGTCCTCGTAGATGCCGATATAGTGGGTCAGGTTGCCGTCCTGGTCGTGCACCTTGGACAGCGACAGCTGCCCCCAGTAGGGCTGCAGGTTCTTGCGCCGGCACTGGAAGCCGCCCTGCCAGCTGTTGTGCTGGGACAGGTTGGCGTGGGCGTCGAACAGCAGGTCGGCGAGGTTCTCCAGGGCCGGCAGCTCCGACAGGCGGCGGCCCTGGACCTCGTCGGCGCTGTACAGGGTGATGGCGGTGAAGCTGGGGTTGACGTACTCCACCCGGCCATCGCGATCGACCAGGATAAAGGCGCTGGCGCTCTGCTCCACGGCACGCTGGAACAGATGCAGGGAGCTGGCCGCCGAACGCCGTTGCTGGTCGTTGAGAACCTGGGCGTATTGATCGGCCAGCTCGCCGGCGAAGGCGATTTCGTCCGCCTGCCAGGCGCGCGGGGGGCCGACGTGTTCCAGGCAGAGCACGCCCACGACTTCGCCGCCGACGCGGATGCTGGCGTCGAGCAGGGCGCCGATGCCCTGGGGTTCCAGGTAGTCCTCGCGCAGCTCGCGGGTGCGCGGGTCGCGCCAGGCATCGTCGGCGTCGATCGCACGGCCGTCCTGCAGTGCCCGCAGGTAGGCCGGGTAGGCGCAGGCGGGGATCGGTGGCGGCGCTTCGTGGCTGGCGCTGTCGCTGCGGTAGAGGGTGACCGGGCTGAGGCTGCCGCCGGACAGCGTCCAGATGCTGGCGCGGGCCACCGCACAGGTCTCGCAGGCGCTGCGGGTGATCAGCTCGGCGGCCTCCAGCAGCGGGTCGGCGCTGCTGTAGCGGTGGCGCGCCAGCTGCAGGATCTGCTGTTGCTGGTCGCGCGCGCGTTGTTGATAGTCCTGCTGATCCTGCTGCGCGGCGGCCAGGGCTTCGTCACCAATCAGCAGGTAGCCGCGCAGCAGGTGGCGGCCATGCTGCTTGAACGGCTCGCCCAGCTCCAGCAGGTCGAGCGCACCGAGCGGGGTGTGCAGGCGGTAGCGCACCCGATAGTGCCCGGCCTGCGCCAGTTGCAGCTGGATGGCGTCATGCAGGCGGTAGCGCACCGCCGGTTCCATCAGGCTGGCGTAGGGCGAGTCGATCAGGGCGCAGAGCCCGCTGGCGCTGACGCCGAGCTGGCGATCGCAGGCGGGGTCGAGATAGAGCAGGGTCCAGCTGGCCTCGTTGAGTCGCTCGAAGCGCAACAGGCCGAGCTGGGTGGGCACTGGCAACTGTGTCACAACCTCGGCCGCAAACTGGCTTGCGGCATCGGGACGGCTTTTCATTGGGCGGCTGGCTTCCAGTATGCTGGACGGGTCGAACTTTCGGCCTACGTCACTACCGAGTCGAGTAAGGGTGCATGATGGCAATGCGACTGACAAGAAATCTACTGCCTGCCCTGCTGTTGGGTGCCTGCCTGGGGGGCACCCCGCTGTTGGCCGCCGAGCCGGCGTCGGGTTTGAGCGGCGGTGAGCAGGCCGGCTACCTGGCCGAGCTGAAGCGCCTCTATCTGACCCAGAACGAGCGCCAGGCGCTGCTCGCCCACAGCAACGACCTGCTGCGCACCTATGCCCTGCGCGCCGCCTACCAGGTCGGCCAGGCGCAGCGCCAGGACCTGCTGTATCAGCTGCGCGTGGACAGCCCCGGCGAGCTGCTGGTGCGCGAGCAGATCGGCGATCCGCAGAGCGGCGATGTCGCCGTGCACAATAGGCGCATCAGCCTGTTCGGCGTCGACCCCTTCATTCGCTACGACTGCCCGCCGAGCGGCATCAGCTGCGTGTTCTATCACCCGGCCGATGGCAGCCCGCTGCTGACCATAGTGCGCGACCACCAGGGCGCTGCCGAGTTGGCCAAGGCCCTGAGCTTCCTGATCCGCAACCTGCAGAAGGGCTGAGCGAAGCCTGTCGACTTGATGCACATCAATGCCGTCCGGCGCCGCTTTGCTCCAATGACAGGCAGAGGATTGGTTTCGACCGGCTGGCGCGGGTCGCAGCGGGCCGGTGTCCTCGCTCGACGCGGAGGGACGCTGCATGGCGCAGCCCTGTTGGCAGCACCTCGAGCACGGCGCCGATATCGGCGTGCGCGGTTGCGCCGACTCGCTGCCCGAGGCATTCGCCCAGGCGGCGCTGGCGCTGACCGCCTTGATCACCGAGCCGGCGGCCATCGTCGAGCGTGAGGCGGTGCGCATCGATTGCCGCGAGGCCGATCCGGAGCTGCTGCTGTACGACTGGCTGAACGCGCTGGTCTATGCGATGGCCACCCGCGGGCTGCTGTTCGGCCGCTTCCAGGTGAGTATCGAGGCGGACCACCTGCAGGCGACGGCCTATGGCGAAGCCGTGGACCGCCAGCGCCACCGCCCGGCGGTCGAGGTCAAGGGCGCCACCATGACCGGCCTCCAGGTGCGACCGGCCACGCCGGGAGGCTGGATCGTCGAATGCATCGTTGACGTCTGAACCGGCGGAGGTGGACGACGATGGATATGCACAGGCTCGAGGCTCTGAACGACTACAGCTGGCGCATCCCCCGGCAGGGCGCGATGCGCGTGCCGGCGGTGATTTTCGCCAGTGGCGCGCTGATCGAGGCCATGGATGACAAGGTCTGCGAGCAGGCCAGCCGGGTCGCCGCCCTGCCGGGCATCGTCGAGGCCGTCTATGTCATGCCCGATGCGCACTGGGGCTATGGCTTCCCGATCGGCGGTGTCGCCGCATTCGACGCCGAGGCCGGGGGCGTGGTCTCCGCCGGCGGCGTCGGCTTCGATATTTCCTGTGGGGTCCGTATGCTGCACACCGGGCTGGTGGCCGACGACATCCTCGGCGTCCAGCCAGCCCTGGCCGATGCGCTGTTCCGTGACATCCCCGCCGGGGTCGGCAGCCATGGCGTGTTACGCCTCGGGGCCAAGGCGATGGAGGCGATGCTGCGCGGTGGCGCCCGCTGGGCGGTGGAGCAGGGCTTCGGCACGCCCGAGGACCTGCCGTTCATCGAGGAGCATGGTTGCCTGGACGGCGCCGACCCGGCGGCGGTCTCGGTGCAGGCCAAGCGCCGACAGCGCGACGAGATGGGCACCCTGGGCTCGGGCAATCACTACCTGGAGGTGCAGCGGGTGGTGCAAATCTTCGATAATGACCTGGCGCAGGCCTTCGGCGTGCACCTGGGCGATATCAAGCTCAGCATCCACTGTGGCTCGCGTGGCTTGGGGCATCAGATCGGCACCGAGTTCCTGCGGCGCATGGCGGTGGCCGCCGCCGACTTCGGCATCCACCTGGCCGACCGCGAACTGGCCTGCGCGCCCATCGCCGCCGACCTCGGCCAGGAGTACCTGGGGGCGATGCGGGCCGCCGGCAATTGCGCCCTGGCCAACCGCCAGATCATCACCAGCCTGGCCCGCGAGACCTTCGCCCGGGTGCTGCCCAAGGCCCGGCTGAGCCTGCTGTTCGACGTGTCGCACAACACCTGCAAGCGCGAGACCCACAGCGTCGACGGCCGCCCACGGCAACTCTATGTACACCGCAAGGGCGCTACCCGGGCCTTCGGTCCGGGCCACCCGAGCCTGCCGCCGGTCTACCGCGCCGCCGGCCAGCCGGTGATGATCGGTGGGACCATGGGCACCGCCTCCTACCTGCTGGCCGGTACCGTCATGGGCATGGCGCGGGCCTTTGGCAGCGCCTGTCATGGCGCCGGGCGGGCCATGAGCCGGCGCCAGGCCGCCCGCCTGTGGAGTGGCGAGCGCCTGCGTGACGAGCTGGCCGCCCGCGGCGTGCTGATCCGTAGTCCGTCCTGGCGCGGCGTCGCCGAGGAGGCGCCGGCGGCCTACAAGGATGTCGACGCGGTGGCCGAGGCCGCCGAACGGGCCGGCCTGGCGCAGCGCGTCGCGCGTCTGCAACCGATGGTCTGTATCAAGGGATAGCGACGCGCGTGCGGTGGCAAATCGCCCCGGGTTGATTTCGATCAACACGGGCGGGCGGCGATGCTCCGCACTATGGTTCAAGGCCTGCGAGCCACCTCTGACCCACAGGGGAGAACATGCATATGCTCAACGTCAATCCCGATACCGTGTGCCGCCTGATCGCCCTGGCCCATGTGTTTCACGCCAAGGAGGCGGTGGTGATCCCCGAGGAGCCCACCAGCCCCAGCGATGACTGGGCGCGGCAGGTGCTCGCCGACCACGCCGACGATGAGGTGTTCCAGGAGTTCCGCTCGATCATCGAGGACCTGGAACCCGATCAGCAGCAGGAAGTCGTGGCCCTGCTCTGGCTGGGCCGGGGCGATGCGGCCCTGGACGACTGGGCGGGCCTGCTGGTGCAGGCGCGTGATGACTGGAATCCGCGCACGGCCGAATACCTGATTGCCCATCCATTTCTCGCCGAGCACCTGCAGGAAGGCCTGGATCTGCACGGCTATGCCTGCGACTGAGGCGTTCGCGGGGCGACGGTTCGACGATTCGACGCTGCGACGGGGTAACGCTGCGGCCAGCGCGGCAGCGGCCAGTTCCTGCGTGGCGGCAATTCAAACGAGGAGGGACTGCAAATGGCGACCTATATCATGCTCAGTCAGGCGGCCGCGGGGACCTTTGCCTCGCCCCAGGAATTCAAGCGGATGGCCGACGACGTGTCGGAGCGGATCAAGCGCGAATGCCCGGATGTGATCTGGGGCCAGAGTTTCTCCACCCTGGGCCAGTTCGATGTGGTCGATATCATCGAATCGGATGATCCGCTGCAGGTCGAGAAGGCGGCGATGATCATCCGCGCCTATGGCAAGGCCAATACCCAGACCCTGGTGGCCACGCCCTGGCGCGACTTCCTCGCGGCACTCTGACTCGACCGCGGGCGCCGAGTCAGCGCAGCAGGCGCCGCAGCTGCGCCAGGCTGCGGCTGTTGAGCGCGTCGGCCGCTTCCAGGCAGCCGCGCCGGGCCTGGCCGATGCCGAACTCGAGCAGGTCGAAGTCGCTGGCGCGGTGGGCATCGGAAGCGATGCTCAGGAGCACGCCCTGGTGCTTGGCCAGCCGGCAGCAGTGGTCGTCGAGGTCGAGGCGTTGCGGCTGCGCGTTGAGTTCCAGGAAGCAGCCGCGCTGCTTGGCATGCGCGATGACCCGTTCGATATCCAGCGGGTAGGGCTCGCGCTGCAGCAGCAGGCGCCCGCAGGGGTGGGCGAGGATGTTGAAGTGCGGCGAGTCCATGGCCCGCTGCAGGCGAGCGGTCTGTCGCGCCCGCGACAGCTGGTAATGGCTATGGACCGCGCCGACCACGATATCCAGGCGCGCCAGCAGCTCATCCGGCAGGTCCAGGCTGCCGTCGGCGAGGATCTCGACCTCGATTCCCTTGAGCAGGGTCAGGCCGTGCAGCTCGTCATTGAGCCGGTCGATCTCATCGAGTTGCCGTAGCAGGCGATCGGTGTCCAGGCCATGGGCAACGCTCAGGCGCCGCGAATGCTCGGTGATGGCCAGGTACTGCCAGCCACGTCGCTGGGCGGCCAGGGCCATCTGGCGCAGGCTGTCGTGACCATCGCTGGCGTTGGTGTGGCAGTGCAGGTCGCCGCGCAGGTCGTCCAGTTCGATCAATCGCGGCAGGCGGTTGTGCTCGGCGGCGTCGATTTCGCCGCTGTCCTCGCGCAACTCCGGGGGAATCGGCGGCAGGCCGAGCGCCTGGTAGATGTCCGCCTCGTTGCGCCCGGCCAGCTTGTTGCCGTCGCGGAACAGGCCATATTCGTTGAGCTTGCAGCCTTGCGCCTGGGCCCGGCGGCGCAAGGCGATGCCATGGGCCTTGCTGCCGGTGAAGTACTGCAGCGCCGCGCCGAAACTGTCGGCCGCGACGATTCGCACGTCGACCTGCATGCCGCCGCGCAGGCCCAGGCTGGCGCGGGTCGCGCCCGAGGCGAAGACCTCGGCGATGGCTGGAAAGCGCAGCACCGCGGCCATCGCCTGGCCGTCCTGGGCATCGGCCTGGAGCAGCACGTCGAGGTCGCCGACGGTATCGCGTCGACGTCGGTAGCTGCCGGCGATCAGGGCGCGCTCGACCAGCGGCAGTTGCTTCAGGTAGTCCAGCAGCGGACCGGCCTGGGCGGCCGCCTGGGGCAGCAGGTAGCGCTGCTGGCCGCTCGTGCGGCTGGCGAGCGCCCGGCGCAGCTTGTCCTCCAGGGTGCGACCGAAGCCGGACAGCCGGCGCACCCGGCCGCCGGCCACGGCCTCACGCAGAGCGGCCAGGGAGTCGACGCCCAGTTCGTGATAGAGCTGATGGGCGCGCTTGGGGCCGATGCCGGGCAGCTGCAGCAGCTCGCCGAGCCCGGGCGGGACTTCCCGGCGCAGCCGATTGAGCAGCTGGCACTCGCCGCTGCGCGCCAGCTCCGTGATCTTCTCCGTGAGGTCGTGACCGATACCGGGCAACTTGGGGAGTGCCTGGCCGGCGGCGATCCGCTCGGCCAGGGGGTGTTCCTCGCCACGCAGGGTGCGCGCCGCATTGCGGTAGGCGCGTATGCGGAACGGGTTGGCGTCCTGCAGCGCCAGCAGCTCGGCAATCTCCTCGAACACCTCGGCGATCTGCTGATTGTCCACGCCGATGGGCAATCCGGCCGCCTTGGCTGGGGCCGACATGGGCTGCTACTCGGGCCGCAGGCTGGACTCCTGCTGGCCCTGGTAGGTCGTCAGGCGCGCCAGGTCCTGCAGGCCCTCGGCGAGCACCCCGACCAAGTCGTCGGCGGCGATGATGCCGGCCAGCAGACCGCGGTCATCGACCACCGGCAGCCGGCGTACGCCGGCCTGGCGCATCTTGGCGATGACCGCGAAGACGTCTTCCTGCTCGTGCACCGTCAGCAGTTCGCGGCGCTGCAAGTCGCCGACGGCGATGCGCGACAGATCGCCTTCAGTGTTGGCGATCAGGTCCAGGACGATGTCGCGGTCGGTGATGATGCCTACCGGGAGGAAGCCCTGGTTGTCGGTGGGTTCGACCAATACTAGGTCGCCGACGTGGTGCTCGCGCATCAGGCGCGCCGCCACCAGGACGGACTCGCTGGGGGTGATGGCGACGATTTCGCGGCAGCAGTATTCGCCGATGGCCATGGTGTCGTCTCCTCGCGCCCGCTGGGTGGCGCATCTGCCGATGGGTACTTCGTACAGTGGCCGGCTACCCGGACGGATGCTTTGATCTGCATCAGCCAACGCCGAATCGATTCGCTGCGGCTGCCGTGTGCTCGTCGCCAGGCTTGCCAGGCGCAAAAAAACCCCGCCAGAGGGCGGGGCTGAGGTACGAGCGTGGCGTGCTCGAATACGGCTTGAGGCGGCGTACAGCCGCCCCGGGTGTTACAGCAGCAGGGTGCGGATATCGGCCAGCACGTCGCCCAGGCGCTTGGTGAAGCGCGCGGCAGCGGCACCGTTGATCACCCGGTGGTCATAGGACAGCGACAGCGGCAGCATCAGCTTGGGCTGGAAGGCCTTGCCGTCCCAGACCGGCTGCATGGTCGCCTTGCTCACGCCGAGGATCGCCACTTCCGGCGCGTTGACGATCGGCGTGAAGCCGGTGCCGCCAATATGGCCGAGGCTGGAGATGGTGAAGCAGGCGCCCTGCATGGCGTCGGCCGAGAGCTTCTTGGTCCGCGCCTTCTCCGCCAGTTCGGCGGCCTCGGCGGCCAGCTGCAACAGGCTCTTCTGGTCGACGTTCTTGATCACCGGCACCAGCAGGCCGTCCGGGGTGTCCACGGCGAAGCCGATGTGCACGTACTTCTTGCGGATGATCGCCTTGCCGCTTGGCGCCAGCGAGCTGTTGAAGTCCGGCAGTTCCTTGAGCAGGAAGGCGCAGGCCTTGAGTAGCAGCGGCAGTACGGTGAGCTTGACCCCGGCTTTCTCGGCCACGGCCTTCTGGGCGACCCGGAAGGCCTCCAGCTCGGTGATGTCGGCGGAGTCGAACTGGGTCACATGGGGCACGTTGAGCCAGCTGCGGTGCAGGTTGGCGGCGCCGACCTGCATCAGGCGGGTCATGGCCACTTCTTCCACTTCGCCGAAACGGCTGAAGTCCACTTCCGGAATCGGCGGAATGCCGGCGCCACCGCTGGCAGCGGCTGCCGGCGCTTCCTTGGCCTTGTGCATCATGGCCTTGACGTAGGCCTGTACGTCTTCCTTGAGGATCCGGCCTTTCGGACCGCTGCCGCTGATGGCACCGAGCTCGACACCGAAGTCGCGGGCCAGCTGGCGCACCGCCGGGCCGGCGTGCACCTTGCTGCCGGGGGAGGGCGCCGGGCCGCCGGTCACCTGGGCGGCGGCGGCCGCCAACTTGGCGATGGCATTGACCTCGGCGGCCACTTCCGGGGCGGCGCCGGCCGGCGTGCGATGCACGGCCGGAGCGGCTTCGGCCTTGTCCTCGGACGGTTTGGCGGCTGGCGCTGCGCCTGCGACCTTGAGCTTGAGGATCGGGTCGCCGGTGCCGACTTCGGCGTCCAGCTGGACCAGCACTTCCTCCACCACGCCGGCGGCCGGCGAGGGGATTTCCATGCTGGCCTTGTCCGATTCCAGGGTGATCAGCGACTGGTCGACCTCGACCTTGTCGCCGACCTTGACCAGTACTTCGATGACCTTGGCCTTGGCGGCCGAGCCGATATCCGGAACCTGGATGTCCTGAACCGAATCGCCAGGCGCGGCAGGTGCTTCGTCCTTTTGCGCCGGCTTGGCCTCGTCCTGCTTCTTGGTGGCTTCCTCGGAAGCCTGCTCGGACTTTTCGGACTTTTCGTCGTCCTGGTCGGCCCCCTCGGTCTCCAGCTCCAGCAGCTCGTCGCCTTCCTTCAGGCGATCGCCCAGCTTGACCTTCAGGCTCTTGATCACCCCGGCCTTGGGGGCCGGAATTTCCATGCTGGCCTTGTCCGACTCGAGGGTCAGCAGGCTCTGCTCGGCCTCGATGCGGTCGCCGACCTTGACCAGCAATTCGATGACTTCACCCTCACCACTGCCGATGTCGGGTACGCGGATTAGTTCGCTCACAATGCGTCTCCTTAGCAGTCCAGGGGGTTTTGTTTTTCCGGGTCGATGCCGAACTTGGCGATGGCCTCGGCCACTACCTTGGGTTCGATATCGCCACGGTCGGCGAGGGCTTCCAGGGCCGCCAGGACCACCCAGTTGCGGTCCACTTCGAAGAAGTGGCGCAGCTTCTTGCGGCTGTCGCTGCGGCCGAAGCCGTCGGTGCCCAGGACCTTGTATTCCTTGCACGGTACCCACTGGCGGATCTGGTCGGCGAACAGCTTCATGTAGTCGGTGCTGGCCACGACCGGGCCGCGGCGGCCGCCCAGGCACTGCTCGACATAGGTCTTGCGTGGCTTCTGTTCCGGGTGCAGGCGGTTGTGCCGCTCGACGGCCAGGCCGTCGCGACGCAGTTCGTTGAAGCTGGTAACGCTCCATACATCGGAGCCGACGTTGTACTGCTCGCGCAGGATCTTCGCCGCCTCGCGCACTTCGCGCAGGATGGTGCCGCAGCCCAGCAGCTGGACGTGGTGGGCGGCTTCCTTCTTGTCTTCCTCGAGCAGGTACATGCCCTTGATGATGCCGTCCTCGATGCCTTCGGGCATGGCCGGCTGCTGGTAGGACTCGTTCATCACGGTGATGTAGTAGTAGATGCTCTGCTGCTCTTCGATCATCTGCCGCGTGCCTTCGCGGATGATCACCGCCAGCTCGTAGCCGTAGGTCGGGTCGTAGCTGCGGCAGTTGGGGATGGTCGACGCCAGCAGGTGGCTGTGGCCGTCCTCGTGCTGCAGGCCTTCGCCGTTGAGCGTGGTGCGTCCGGCAGTACCGCCGATCAGGAAGCCGCGGGCGCGGCTGTCGCCGGCGGCCCAGGCCAGGTCGCCGATGCGCTGGAAGCCGAACATCGAATAGAACACGTAGAACGGCAGCATCGGCTGGTTGTGGCTGCTGTAGCTGGTGCCGGCGGCGATCCAGCTGGACATGGCGCCGGCCTCGTTGATGCCTTCCTCGAGGATCTGGCCCTTCTTGTCCTCGCGGTAGAACATCACCTGGTCCTTGTCGACCGGCTCGTACAGCTGGCCGACCGAGGAGTAGATGCCGAGCTGGCGGAACATGCCTTCCATGCCGAAGGTGCGTGCCTCGTCCGGGATGATCGGGACGATACGCTCGCCCAGTTCCTTGTCCTTGACCAGCTGCGAGAGGATGCGCACGAAGGCCATGGTGGTGGAGATCTCACGGTCGCCGGAGCCGTCGAGGATGGCCTTGAGGGTATCCAGCGGCGGGGTCGGGATGCTCACGCTCTTGACCCGGCGCTGCGGCACGAAGCCGCCCAGGGCGGCGCGGCGCTTGGCCAGGTACTTGGCCTCGGCGCTGCCTTCCTCGGGTTTGAAGAACGGCAGCTTCTCCAGGTCTTCGTCCTTGACCGGGATGTCGAAGCGGTCGCGGAATTTCTTCAGGCTGTCGACGTCGACCTTCTTGACGTTGTGGGCGATGTTCTTCGCCTCGCCACTGCCGGTGCCGTAGCCCTTGATGGTCTTGGCCAGGACCACGGTAGGCTGGCCCTGGTGGTTGACCGCCTGGTGGTAGGCCGCATAGACCTTGTAGGGATCATGGCCGCCACGGTTGAGCTTCCAGATTTCCTCGTCGGAGAGGTCTTCGACCATCGCCTTGAGTTCCGGCGAGTTGAAGAAGTGCTCACGCACGAAGGCGCCGTCTTTGGCCTTGTAGTTCTGGTACTCGCCGTCGACCACCTCGTCCATCCGGCGCTGCAGGATGCCGTCGCTGTCCTTGGCCAGCAGCGGGTCCCAGAAACGACCCCAGACCACCTTGTTGACGTTCCACTGGGCGCCACGGAACACGCCTTCGAGTTCCTGGATGATCTTGCCGTTGCCGCGCACCGGGCCGTCCAGGCGCTGCAGGTTGCAGTTGATGACGAAGATCAGGTTGTCCAGCTTCTCGCGGCCGGCCAGGGAGATGGCGCCGAGCGATTCCGGCTCGTCGCACTCGCCGTCGCCCATGAAGCACCAGACTTTCTGCTTGCCGGCAGGGATGAAGCCGCGGCTTTCCAGGTACTTCATGAAGCGTGCCTGGTAGATCGCCTGGATCGGGCCCAGGCCCATGGACACGGTGGGGAACTGCCAGAAGTCCGGCATCAGCCAGGGGTGCGGGTAGGACGACAGGCCGTTGCCATCGACTTCCTGGCGGAAGTTGTCGAGTTGCTCTTCGCTGATCCGGCCTTCCATGAAGGCGCGGGCGTAGACGCCCGGCGAGGCGTGGCCCTGGAAGAAGATCAGGTCGCCGCCGTGTTCCTCGGTGGGGGCCTGGAAGAAGTAGTTGAAGCCGACGTCATACAGGGTGGCGCTGGAAGCGAAGGTGCCGATGTGGCCACCAAGATCCGGGTCCTGCAGGTTGGTGCGCATCACCATCGCCAGGGCGTTCCAGCGGACCAGCGAGCGAATGCGGCGTTCCATGAACAGGTCGCCGGGCATGCGTGCTTCGTGAGTCAGCGGGATGGTGTTGCGGTAGGGCGTGGTGATCGCGTAGGGCAACTGGGAGCCACTGCGGGTGGCCAGTTCGCCCATACGGGTCATCAGATAATGTGCGCGGTCTTCACCTTCACGGTCGAGGACGGATTCAAGGGCGTCCAGCCATTCCTGGGTTTCGACGGGATCGAGGTCTTGCATGGCTTGCTCCAGGGCGGAAAGGCTTCCAGAATCGGAGGCCAGGGGTTCGTGGCCGGCTTCGTGAGCGGGGCACGTGAATTCTTGGATTTACCGGGGGTAGGACCGGCTCCGTGTAGTTTTACTACATATGGACGCCAATTTCAGCCCTTCGGATACATTCTTTAGTAGCAAAACTACAATTAATTTAACTGCCCGCTGTACGCCTCACGCCTAAGTGCCGAGCTGGCTGGTTTTGCGCGTAGCGAGTGCAGCCGCAAAAAAGGATAGACCATGAGCCTGCCCGCGCTGGCCTGTTTGCCTGCCGTCCTCGAGCCCCTGGCAGTCGCTGCCGAGCAGTCCCTGCAAGGGGCATTCGCGCAGCTGTCTGCCGCCGCCGTGCAGGCATTCCTCGCCTGGCCCGAGGAGCGTCGCAGCGCCCTGCGGCGGGTGGCCGCGGCCAGCGATTTCGTCCTCCAGCAGGCCCTGCGCGATCCGCAGATGCTGCTGGATCTGGCCGGCTCCGGTGAGCTGGAGCGTTCGCTGCAGGCCGGTGAGCTGCGCGGCCAGCTGGCCCAAGTGCTGGCCGACTGCGACAGCGAGGACGAGCTGGGCCGGCGCCTGCGGCGTTATCGCAACCGCCAGCAGCTGCGGATCATCTGGCGCGACCTCGGTCGCCTGGCCGACCTCAAGGAAACCTGCGGCGACCTCTCGGACCTGGCCGATGCCTGCATCGACCTGGGGTATCACTGGCTCTATCCGCACCATTGTGCGCAGTTCGGCACCCCGATCGGCCGGCGTAGCGGTCAGGCGCAGCACATGGTGATCCTCGGCATGGGCAAGCTCGGCGCTCACGAGCTGAATCTGTCCTCGGACATCGACCTGATCTTCGGCTACCCGGAGGGTGGCGAAACCGAAGGGGTCAAGCGTCCGCTGGACAACCAGGAGTTCTTCATCCGCCTCGGCCAGCGCCTGATCAAGGCCCTGGATGCGATCACCGTCGACGGTTTCGTGTTCCGCACCGACATGCGCCTGCGCCCCTATGGTTCTTCCGGGGCCCTGGTGTTCAGCTTCAACGCGCTGGAGCAGTACTACCAGGATCAGGGCCGCGACTGGGAGCGTTACGCCATGATCAAGGCGCGGGTGGTTGGCGGCGACCCGCAGGCTGGTGCGCAGCTGCTGGAGATGCTGCGCCCGTTCGTCTATCGGCGTTACTTGGATTTCTCCGCCATCGAGGCGCTGCGCAGCATGAAGCAGCTGATCCAGCAGGAGGTGCGGCGCAAGGGCATGGCCGAGAACATCAAGCTCGGTGCCGGCGGCATTCGCGAGGTCGAGTTCATCGCCCAGGCCTTCCAGCTGATCCACGGCGGCCGCGACCTGAGCCTGCAGCAGCGTCCCCTGCTGAAGGTGCTGGCCACCCTGGAGGGGCAGGGCTATCTGCCGCCTGCGGTGATCGAGGAGCTGCGCGAGGGCTACGAATTCCTGCGCTACACCGAGCATGCCCTGCAGGCGATCGACGACCGGCAGACGCAGATGCTGCCCGACAACGAGCAGGACCGCGCGCGGGTGGCCTTTATCCTCGGCTTCGACGGCTGGCAGGCCTTCCATGAGCGGCTGATGCACTGGCGCGGCCGAGTCGACTGGCATTTCCGCCAGGTGATCGCCGATCCCGACGAGGACCAGGGCGCCGAAGCCGACGTGGTGATCGGCGGCGAGTGGCTGCCGCTGTGGGAAGATGCCCAGGACGAGGAGGCGGCCTGCCGGCAGTTGGCCGATGCCGGCTTCGCCGATCCGCAAACCGCCTGGCAGCGCCTGACCGGCTTGCGCGGCGGCAGTCAGGTGCGCGCCATGCAGCGTCTCGGGCGCGAGCGCCTGGACGCCTTCATCCCACGCCTGCTGGCCCAGGCGGTGGAGCACGGGGAGCCGGACCTGGTGCTGGAACGGGTCATGCCGCTGGTCGAGGCGGTCGCCCGGCGCTCGGCCTACCTGGTGCTGCTGACGGAGAATCCCGGTGCCCTGCAGCGCCTGCTGACCCTGTGCGCGGCCAGCCCCTGGATCGCCGAGCAGATCGCCCGCTTCCCGCTGTTGCTCGACGAACTGCTCAACGAGGGGCGCCTGTTCAAGCCGCCGCAGGCGCCGGAGCTGGCCGCCGAGCTGCAGGAACGGCTGATGCGCATTCCGCAGGACGACCTGGAGCAGCAGATGGAGGCGCTGCGTCACTTCAAGCTGGCCCACGGCCTGCGGGTGGCTGCCTCGGAAATCGCCGGCACCCTGCCGTTGATGAAGGTCAGCGACTACCTGACCTGGCTGGCCGAGGCGATTCTCGACCAGGTACTGGCCCTGGCCTGGCACCACACCGTGAGCAAGCACGGCACGCCAAGGCGCGTCGACGGCAGTCCCTGCGACCCCGACTTCATCATCGTCGGCTACGGCAAGGTCGGCGGCATCGAGCTGGGGCATGGCTCGGACCTGGACCTGGTGTTCATCCACGACGGCGATCCCCAGGCCGAGACCGACGGCGCCAAGCCCATCGATGGCGCGCAGTTCTTCACCCGCCTGGGGCAGCGAATCATCCACCTGCTGACCACCCAGACCAACTCCGGCCAGCTCTACGAGGTCGACATGCGCCTGCGGCCTTCCGGCGCGGCAGGGCTGCTGGTCAGCTCGCTGGGCGCCTTCGCGCGCTACCAGGAAAACGAGGCCTGGACCTGGGAGCACCAGGCGCTGGTGCGGGCGCGGGTGCTGGTCGGTTGCCCGCGGGTCGGCCAGGCCTTCGAGGCCGTGCGCGCCAAGGTGCTGGGGCGCGAACGCGACCTGGACAAGCTGCGCGCCGAGGTCAGCGAGATGCGCGCGAAGATGCGCGACAACCTCGGTACCAAGCTCACCGCGGCCGGCACCGCAGCCAACGCCTTCGAGGCCGCCTCGCCGTTCGATCTGAAGCAGGACGCCGGAGGTATCGTCGATATCGAATTTATGGTGCAATACGCGGCCCTGGCCTGGTCGTGGCAGCACCCGCAGCTACTCGAGTTCACCGACAATATCCGCATTCTGGAAGGTCTGGAGCGGGTCGGTCTGTTGCCGGGTGAGGACGCCCGACTGCTGCAAGAGGTCTACAAAGATTACCGTTCCGCGGCCCACCGCCAGGCACTGCAGAAGCAGCCGGGGGTGGTCGGCGGCGACCAGTTCCAGGCCGAGCGGCGCAGCGTGCTGCGGATCTGGCGGGAACTGGGGCTGGACTGAGAATTTCCGGCTGGAGGACGCAGGGCGCCTCCGGCGGTAGTGAACGAATCGAATCTGAGGAGCAGGCAACTATGTCGATGGCCGATCGTGATGGCGTGATTTGGTATGACGGCAAGCTGGTACCCTGGCGCGATGCCACCACCCATGTGCTGACCCACACCCTGCACTACGGCATGGGCGTGTTCGAGGGCGTGCGCGCCTACGATACCCCGGACGGCACCGCGATCTTCCGCCTGCAGGCGCACACCGATCGCCTGTTCGATTCGGCGCACATCATGAACATGCAGATCCCGTTCAGCAAAGACGAGATCAACGAAGCGACCCGCGCCGCGGTGCGCGAGAACAACCTGGAAAGCGCCTACATCCGCCCCATGGTGTTCTACGGATCCGAAGGCATGGGCCTGCGCGCCAGCGGCCTGAAGGTGCGGGTGATAGTGGCGGCCTGGAACTGGGGCGCCTACATGGGCGACGAAGCCCTGCAGGTCGGCATCAAGGTGCGCACCAGCTCCTTCACCCGTCATCACGTCAACATCTCGATGACCCGCGCCAAGGCCAACGGCAACTACATCAACTCGATGCTGGCCCTGCAGGAAGCCATCTCCGGCGGCGCCGACGAGGCCATGCTGCTGGACACCGAAGGCTATGTGGCCGAGGGCTCGGGGGAGAACATCTTCCTGGTCAAGAACGGCGTGGTCTACACCCCGGAGGTGACCTCCTGCCTCAACGGCATCACCCGCAACACCATCCTGACCCTGGCCGACGAGCTGGGCATCAAGGTGATCGAGAAGCGCATCACCCGCGACGAGGTATACATCGCCGACGAAGCCTTCTTCACCGGCACCGCCGCCGAAGTCACGCCGATCCGCGAAGTCGATGGCCGCGCGATCGGCGCCGGCCGCCGTGGCCCGGTGACCGAGAAGCTGCAGTCGGCCTATTTCGACCTGGTGACCGGCAAGACCCGCAATCATGCCGAATGGCGCACCCTGGTCAAATAAGACCGAGCCAGGCCTGTTGGCTGGTTCCGCGCACGGGGTAGGGCGTCGCGCTAGCGTTCGCCCGGCCAGCTGATCAGGCCGCAGTGCCGAGTGTGTCCGGGAGGCGAAAGCCTCCCTGGTTGTTTCTGGAATTCCCATGAAAATACTGATCGTAGGGCCCAGTTGGGTCGGTGACATGGTGATGGCGCAGACCCTGTTTCAGTGTCTGCAGCAGCGCCATCCCGGCTGCGAGATCGACGTACTGGCGCCCGAGTGGAGCCGGCCGATTCTCGAGCGCATGCCCGAGGTGCGTCGTGCCCTGAGCTTCCCGCTCGGCCATGGCGTGCTGCAGCTGGCGACCCGGCGCAGGATCGGCAAGTCCCTGGCCGGCCAGTACGATCAGGCGATCCTCCTGCCCAACTCGCTCAAGTCCGCGCTGGTGCCGTTCTTCGCCGGCACGCCTAAGCGCACCGGCTGGAAGGGCGAGATGCGCTACGGTCTGCTCAACGACGTGCGCCGCCTGGACAAGGCGCGCTATCCGCTGATGATCGAGCGCTTTATGGCGCTGGCGTATGAAGAGGGTGCCGAGATTCCCAGGCCCTATCCAAGACCGAGCCTGCGCATCGAGGCGCACAGCCGCGACGCGGCGCTGGCCAAGTTCGGCCTGATCCTCGATAGGCCGGTGCTGGCGCTCTGCCCCGGTGCCGAGTTCGGCGAGGCCAAGCGCTGGCCCAGCGAGCATTACGCCCGGGTCGCCGAGGCGAAGATACGCGCCGGCTGGCAGGTCTGGCTGTTCGGCTCGAAGAACGATCACGCGGTCGGCGAGGAGATTCGTGGGCGACTGATCCCCGGCCTGCGCGAAGAGGCGAGCAACCTGGCCGGCGAGACCAGCCTGGCCGAGGCCATCGACCTGCTGTCCTGCGCCGGCGCCGTGGTCTCCAACGACTCCGGCCTGATGCACGTGGCCGCGGCGCTGAACCGCCCGCTGGTGGCGGTCTATGGCTCGACCTCGCCGCAGTTCACCCCGCCGCTGGCCGAACAGGTCGAGATCGTCCGCCTCGGCCTGGAATGCAGCCCCTGTTTCGACCGAACCTGCCGCTACGGTCATTACAACTGCCTGCGTGAGTTGGCGCCGCGGCCGGTGCTCGAGGCGCTGGACCGCCTGGTGGCCGATCCGGTCGAGGTCGAATAGTGTGCGTGTACTGCTGATCAAGACCTCTTCGCTGGGCGATGTCGTGCACACCCTGCCGGCGCTCACCGATGCGGCGCGGGCGATCCCCGGCATCCAGTTCGACTGGGTGGTGGAGGAGGGCTTCGCCGAGATTCCCGCCTGGCATCCGGCGGTGGCCCAGGTGATTCCGGTGGCCATCCGGCGCTGGCGCAAGCACCTCTGGCAGACCCTGAAGAGCGGCGAGTGGCGCCGCTTCAAGGCGCGCCTGGGCGAGGTGCGCTACGACCTGGTAATCGACGCCCAGGGCCTGCTCAAGAGCGCCTGGCTGACCCGTTACGTCAAGGCGCCGGTGGCCGGCCTGGATCGCGATTCGGCGCGCGAGCCGCTGGCCAGCCGTTTCTATGACCGGCGCTACTCGGTGCCGCGAGAGCAGCATGCGCTGGAGCGTACCCGCCAGCTGTTTGCCCAGGCCCTGGGCTACCCGCTGCCGGCGGGCATCGGCGACTACGGCCTGAACCGCGCGCAGCTGGCGGCGGGCTCCGCGCAGCCCTACCTGCTGTTTCTGCACGGCACCACCTGGCCGAGCAAGCACTGGCCGGAGGCTTATTGGCGTGAGCTGGCCGAGCGCATGGTCGAACAGGGCTGGGCAGTGCGCCTGCCCTGGGGCAACGAGCAAGAGAAGGCTCGGGCCGAGCGCATCGCCGCCGGCCTGGAGCACGCCGCCGTATTGCCCAGGCTGAACATTGCCGGGGTGGCCAAGGTGATCGCCGGCGCCAGCGCCTGCGTGGCGGTGGACACCGGTCTCGGCCACCTGGCCGCGGCCCTGGATGTGCCGAGCATTTCCCTGTACGGCCCGACCCTGCCGGGCCGGGTCGGCGCCTATGGCCGCTCGCAGGTGCACCTGTGCGCCAGCGGCCCCAACGCCGGGCTCGGCGACCGGCACAAACCCTGCTTCGACGACCTGCGCCCCGAGCGGGTGCTCGGCGAGCTGCAGGCCCTGTTGCGGGCCGAGGAATGCGTCTGATGCAACTGGCTTTCATCCTCTACAAATATTTTCCCTTCGGCGGCCTGCAGCGCGACTTCATGCGCATCGCCCTGGAGTGCCAGCAGCGCGGCCATGCCATTCGCGTCTACACGCCGATCTGGGAGGGCGATGTGCCCGCCGGTTTCGAGGTGGTGGTGGTGCCGGTCAAGGCGCTGTTCAACCACAGGCGCAACGAGAAGCTCACCGCCTGGGTCGAGGCCGACCTGGCCCGACGTCCGGTCGATCGGGTGATCGGCTTCAACAAGATGCCGGGGCTGGACGTCTACTACGCCGCCGATGGCTGCTACGAGGACAAGGCGCAGACCCTGCGCAACCCGCTGTACCGCAAGTGGGGTCGCTACCGGCATTTCGCCGACTACGAGCGGGCGGTGTTCGCCCCCGAGTCGAAGACCGAGATCCTGATGATCTCCGAGGTGCAGCAACCGCTGTTCGTCAAACACTACGCCACCCCGGCCGAACGCTTTCACCTGCTGCCGCCGGGTATCGCCCTCGATCGCCGGGCGCCGGCCAATGCCGCCGAGATTCGCGCCGAGTTCCGCCGCGAATTCCAGTTGGCCGACGACGACCTGCTGCTGGTGCAGATCGGCTCCGGGTTCAAGACCAAGGGCCTGGATCGCAGCCTCAAGGCGCTCGCCGCCCTGCCGCCCGAGCTCAAGCGGCGCACCCGGCTGATCGCCATCGGCCAGGACGACCCCAAGCCCTTCCTGCTGCAGATCAAGGCGCTGGGCATCTCCGAGCAGGTACAGATTCTCAAGGGGCGCAGCGACATCCCGCGCTTCCTGCTCGGCGCCGACCTGCTGATCCACCCGGCCTACAACGAGAACACCGGCACCGTGCTGCTCGAGGCCTTGGTCGCCGGCCTGCCGGTGCTGGTCAGCGACGTCTGCGGCTATGCCCACTACATCGCCGAGGCCGATGCCGGGCGGGTGCTGCCCAGCCCGTTCGAGCAGCAGCGGCTCAATCGGCTGCTGGCCGAGATGCTCGGCGATGAGGCGCGCCGCGGCGAGTGGCGGCGCAACGGCCTGGCCTTCGCCGACAGCGCCGACCTCTATTCCATGCCGCAGCGCGCGGCCGATGTGATCCTGGCGGAGCGCCCATGAAGTTGCTGCTCGGCGAGCCGTTCAAGAGCCTGTGGGCCGGCCAGGATGCCTTCGCCGCGGTGGAGGCCCTGCAAGGCCAGGTCTACCGCGAGCTGGAAGGTCGGCGTACCCTGCGCACCGAGGTCAACGGCCGCGGCTACTTCGTCAAGATCCACCGCGGCATCGGCTGGGGCGAGATCGCCAAGAACCTGCTGACCGCCAAGTTGCCGGTGCTCGGCGCCGGCCAGGAGTGGCGGGCGATCCAGCGCCTGCAGCAGGTCGGGGTGGCGACCATGACTGCGGTGGCCTATGGCGAGCGCGGCGCCAATCCGGCCACGCAGCACTCGTTCATCGTCACCGAGGAGCTGGCACCGACCGTCAGCCTGGAAGACTTCAGCCTCGACTGGGCGAGAAATCCTCCGCAACCGGTGCTCAAGCGGGCGCTGATCGCCGAAGTGGCGAAGATGCTCGGCAGCATGCATCGCGCCGGGGTCAACCACCGCGATTGCTACATCTGCCACTTCCTCTTGCATACCGACAGGCCGGTCAGCGCCGACGACTTCAGGCTGTCGGTGATCGACCTGCATCGCGCCCAGACCCATGCCCGGCTGCCGCTGCGCTGGCGCAACAAGGACCTGGCCGCGTTGTATTTCTCGGCGCTGGATATCGGCCTGACCCGGCACGACAAGTTGCGCTTTCTCAAGGGCTATTTTCTCGCGCTCAATGGTCCGCAGCCACTGCGCCAGGTCTTGCGCGACGAGACCAGGCTGTTGGCCTGGCTGGAGCGCAAGGCGGGCAAGCTATACGCGCGCAAGCAGCGCTATGGGGATGCGCTCTGATGGCAGGCTGGTACCTGGATCCGCAGTACCGGCAGCTGGTCGCCGATTTCGGTAGCCTGGACGCGGTATTCGCCCTGCAGGGCGAGCGCCTGACCAAGGATCCGCTGTCCGAGGTGATCCGCATCGAGCGCGGCGGCGTGCGTTACTACGTCAAGCGCTACTGGGGTGCCGGCAAGGGCCTGCGACGCTATATCGGCCGGCCGCGGGTCAAGGCCGAATGGCAGAATCTCAAGTGCTTCGCCAAGTGGGGCATTCCCACTGCCGCCATCGTCGCCCATGGCCTCGAGCGCAGGGCTGGCGCCTTCGTGCGCGGCGCGCTGATCACTCGCGAGCTGGATCACACCGAGGACCTGGCCCTGCTGGCCAACCGAGACGATCCCCGCCTGGCGGAGCCTGGCTGGGTCGATGGCATCAGCCGGCAGTTGGCCCGGGCCACGCGGACCCTGCACGATCACCATTTCACCCACAACGATCTCAAGTGGCGCAACCTGCTGGTCAATGACCGGGGCGAGCTGTTCTTCATCGATTGCCCGACCGGCAGCTTCTGGTGGGGGCCGCTGCTGCGCTACCGCATCGTCAAGGACCTGGCCTGCCTGGACAAGGTGGCCAAACACAAGCTGTCGCGCAGCCAGCGCTTGCGCTTCTATCTGCAGTACCGCGGTCGGCAGCGGCTCAACGCCGCCGACAAGCGGCGCATCCGCCAGATCGTCGAATTTTTCGAGGGCCGTGAATGAAGGACTTTATCGCCGCCGAGGACCGTGAGGTCCTCGAGCGCCATGGACTGGCCAGCTTCGATGCGCTCTGGGCACTCGAATTGGAGGCGGTGGACGAGCCGAACACCGAACGTGGTGGCTGGAGCAGTGTCTATCGCCTGGAGCTGGGCGAGCGGGCCTACTACCTCAAGCGTCAGAGCAATCACCTGACCCGAACCCTGCGCCGCCCCATGGGGGAGCCGACCTTCGCCCGCGAGTTCCGCAATATCCAGCGCTATCGCCAGCTGGGCATCCCGGCGCTGCAGGCGGCCTTCTTCGCCCGACGTCGCCTGCCGGGCGAGCAGCGGGCGATCTTGCTGACCCGTGCCCTGGACGGCTGGCATGACCTCGAACACTGGCTGCAGGGCTGGGCGCGCCGCGACCAGGCCGAGCGTCAAGCGATCCTTCAGGCCTGCGGCGGGCTGGCCCGGCGCCTGCACGACGCCGGGCAGATGCATGGCTGCTTCTATCCCAAGCACATTTTCCTGAAGGCGGCCGGTGGCGCTTTCAGTGCCCAACTGATCGACCTGGAGAAGACCCGGCCGTTGCTGCTTGGCGAGCGCGATCGAATCAAGGATCTGGAGCCCTTGTTGCGTCGCGCCAGCCAGTGGAGCGATGCAGAGGTGGAGCAGTTGTTGAGCGCCTACCTGCCCCCAGGGGGGGATCTGCGGCGTTGGTCGCAACGTCTGGGCAGGCGTCGCCAGGACAAGGAGGGGCGTCGATGAGGCTGGCGGAACTGGCCCGTTCCGGGCGTGCGCCAGAGCTGCCGTTGCACATCGAGTTGGCGGATGCTGCGGGGCCGGCGACCCTGACCCTGTTGCGCTTGTTGCGGGTCTTGCCTGGCCAGCGCTACGTCGGGGTGGCGCAATGGCGCGGCCGCCGGGTGCTGGCCAAGTTGCTGGTGGGTGGCAAGTCGGCGCGGCATTTTGCCCGCGAGCTGAGCGGTGCGCGCCTGCTCGCCGAGCAGGGCCTGAGCACGCCGGCGCTGCTGGCCGATGGCTTGCGCGAAGGCGAGGGCGGCTGGCTGTTGTTCGAGTTTCTCGAGGAGGCGCAGAGTCTCGGCGATCTGTGGCGCCGCGTTGCGCATCAGCCGCTGCTGTCCGGCGCCCAGCAGGCGGTACTCGGCGAGGCCCTGGGGGCTATCGCGCGCCTGCATGCCCAGGGCTTGTGGCAGGAAGACCTGCACCTGGACAACCTGCTGCGCTGCGAGGATCAGCTGTTTGTGATCGACGGTGGCGGCGTGCGTGCGCAGCGCCCGGGCCAGGCGCTGGCGCGCGAGCAGGCGCTGGAGAATCTCGGGGTGTTCTTCGCCCAGTTGCCCATCGAGCTTGAGCCCTATATCGAAGAATTGCTGGTGCACTACCTGTTGGTCAACGGCGAGCATGCCCTGCCGCTGGAGGCCCTGCTCGAACAGGTGGGCAAGGTCAGGCGCTGGCGAGTGCGCGACTACCTGAAGAAGGTCGCCCGCGATTGCAGCCTGTTCAGCGCCAGGATCGGCGCGTTCGGTTTGCGCGTCATTCGTCGCGAAGCCATGGCGCCGCTGCAGCCCTGGCTGGATGAGCTGGACGGACGCATCGAAGCTGGCCATCTGTACAAGACCGGCGGCGCGGCCACCGTGGCTCGGGTCGAACTCGACGGCAGGCCGCTGGTGGTCAAGCGCTACAACATCAAGAACGTCGCCCACTGGCTCAAGCGCTTCTGGCGCCCTAGCCGTGCCTGGCACAGCTGGGTCGAGGGCAATCGCCTGGACATCCTCGGCATTGCCACGCCCAGACCCCTGGCCGTGCTGGAGCGCCGCTGGTGCTGGCTACGCGGGCGCGCCTATCTGATTACCGAATACTGCGGTGGGCAGGATATAATCGCGCGTTTTCAGCCCTACTTGGCTGAAGAACGGCCGCAATCTCCGCCCGAAGCCGACCTCTTGGCGCTGGATCGCCTGTTCGCCGCCTTGCTGCGCGAGCGCATCAGCCATGGGGATTTCAAGGGGCACAATTTGTTTTGGGACGAGCAGCGCCAGAGCTGGTCGCTAATCGATCTGGACGCCATGCAGCAGCACCACAGCATGCGCAGCTTCGCCCGGGCCTATGCCCGCGACCGCGCCCGCTTTCTGCGCAACTGGCCGGCCGATTCGGCCTTGTACCGGTTGCTCGACGAACGTTTACCGCAGGTGCCCGGCACCTGCCCTGAATAGAGGTTTTCACCTGTGGCACTGACGATTCTCGGCCTGTCCGGCGCCCTCAGTCACGACCCTTCCGCCGCCCTGTACATCGACGGCAAGTTGATCGCGGCGGCTGAAGAAGAGCGCTTCGTGCGCGACAAGCACGCGAAGAATCGCATGCCCTACGAGTCGGCCAAGTTCTGCCTGGAGCAGGCCGGGATCAAACCGTCCGACGTCGACGTGGTGGCGATTCCCTTCGCCCCCATCAGCCTGTTCGGTGAGGCCCGCTGGAAATACGCCAAGCGCTACTGGTACGCCCCGGACCGCGCCCTCGATGCGATCCTGATGGGCAACCGGCGCTACAAGCGCTACCGCAACAAGATCGTCTGGTGCCTGGAGCAGCTCGGCTTCGATGCCAAGAAGGTCAAGATCGAGCCGGTCGAGCATCACCTGGCCCACGCCGCCAGCGCTTACCACTGCTCGGGCTTCCAGGAGAAGACCGCGATCCTCGGCATCGACGGCAAGGGTGAGTACGCCACCACGTTCTTCGGCTACGGCGAGAACGGCAAGATCCACAAGATCAAGGAGTTCTTCGATCCGGACTCCCTCGGTGGCCTGTACGGGGCGATCACCGAGTTTCTCGGTTTCGAGATGCTCGACGGCGAATTCAAGGTGATGGGCATGGCGCCCTACGGCGATGCCAGCAAGTACGATTTCTCCCGCCTGGCCAGCTTCGAGAACGGCGAGTTGGTGATCAATACCGAATACGCCAACGTCATCGGCCTGCGTCGCTACAAGGAAAACGGCAAGGGCTTCTATTTCTCGAAGAAGCTGATCGAGTGGCTGGGCCCCAAGCGTGAGGGCGACATCGCCGATGATCCCTATATCCACTATGCCGCCAGCATGCAGGCGCTGTTCGAGAAGCTGGCGCTGCAGATGATGGACCACTACCTGGGCGACATCATCAAGCAGACTGGCAAGATCGCCTTCGCCGGCGGCTGCGCGCTGAACGTCAAGCTCAACCAGAAGATCATCGCCCGTCCCGAGGTCAAGGAGCTGTTCGTCCAGCCGGCCTCCGGCGACGCCGGTACCGCAGTCGGCGCCGCCGCCTATGTGTCGCACCAGCGCGGCGTGCCGGTGGAGAAGATGGAACACGTCTACCTCGGCCCCTCGTTCTCCAACGAGGACGTGATCGCCGCCTGTGCCCGCCACCCGAGCAAGCCGGTGTTCAAGCAGATCGACGACATGCCGCAGCGCATCGCCAAGATCATGGTCGACGGCAACCCGGTGGCCTGGTTCCAGGGCCGCATGGAGTTCGGTCCGCGCGCCCTCGGCGGCCGCTCGATCATCGGCTGCCCGAGCATTCCGGGCGTGGCCGACCGGATCAACGAGCAGATCAAGTTTCGCGAACGCTGGCGCCCCTTCTGTCCGTCGATGCTCGACACCGTCGGCCCGCAGATGCTCAAGGTCGATCACCCGAGCCCGTTCATGACCTTCACCTTCGAGGTCAACGAGGAGTGGAAGGAGCGCGTCGGCGAAGTGGTGCACGAGGACGGCACGTCCCGCGCCCAGGTACTCAAGCGCGAATACAACCCGCGCTACTACGACATGATGCTGGAGCTGGAGAAACTCACCGGCAACGGCGTGTCGCTGAACACCTCGCTGAACCGCCGGGGCGAACCGATGATCTGCTCGCCGACCGATGCGCTGAACATGTTCTACGGCTCGGACCTGCAGTACCTGATCATGGAAGACATCCTCGTGGTCAAGGACGGCAAGGGCTGGTATGAGCAGGCCTGAGGGGGTGTCGACCGATCGGCCCTGGGTGCTGCAGTTCTGTCACGGCTATGACGGTCCCTTCCTCGATTGCGCGCGGCAGTATGCCGCGCTGTTCGCCGGCACCGAGTATCGGGTGTGCACCGTCTACCTGACCGGCGCGCCGAGTGCCGAAGTGGAGGCAGGGTCGGCCTCCAATGAGGTGATCTTCCTCGACTATTCGAGCCGCGAGGTGCGTGGCCTCAAGCTCCGGGCGATTCGCGATTTCAAGCGCATCGCCGCCTCGCGCGACTTCAAGCTGTGCATCGCTCACCGCTTCAAGCCCATTTATATCGCGCTGCTGGGCAGTGAGCTGCCGGTGATCGGCGTGCACCATGCCTTCGGCGACTACCGGCGGCGCTCGCGCCAACTGTTCGCCAACTTTTTCAAGAAACGCCTGGCCTTGCTTGGCGTGTCCAATGCGGTGCGCGATGACATGCGCGCCTGCCTGCCGACCTGGCCGGCCGGGCGCATCGAGACCCTGTACAACCGCATCGATGTCGAGGCCGTGCAAGCCGAGCAAGTGTCCCGCGAAGCGGCTCGCGACCATCTGGGTTTGCCGGCGGACGCCTGGGTGATCGGTAACGTAGGCCGCCTGCATCCGGACAAGGACCAGGCCACCCTGATCCGCGGCTTCGCCCTGGCCTTGCCTGAGCTGCCGGCCGGAAGCCTGCTGGCGATCATGGGCAGCGGACGCCTGGAAGGTGAACTGAAGGCACTGACGTCCGATCTGGGCGTGGCCGACTCCGTGCGCTTTCTCGGTCAGGTGGCCAATGGTCGCCGCTATTTCAAGGCATTTGACCTGTTTGCCCTGACCTCCGACCATGAGCCTTTCGGCATGGTGCTGCTGGAGGCCATGGCGGCGGGGGTGCCGGTGATCTGTAGCGACTGTGGCGGTGGGCGCGAGGTAGTCGCGGGGGTCGGGCGACTGTTTCCGCTGGGCAATGCCGAAGCGTTGTGCACGCAGCTGAAACCGTTGTCCAGGTCCGAGTCGTCACCGCTATCCACCGAGGCAGCGCTAGCGCGTCTGCACGATACCTTTACCGATGGAGCGGTCGTATCCCGGTTCTGGGATATCTTCAGGAGGCTATAAGCGTGCGTAATCCACCAAGCATCATCTTTCTGATCCCGTATTTCGGTCAGTGGCCATTCTGGATGCCCTTCTTTATCGAGAGTTGCCGGTGCAACCCGGATATCGACTGGTTGTTGATTGGCGACTGCGCAGAGCTTGAAGAGCTGCCCAGCAATGTCCGGCAGCAGAGGATCAGCTTCGAGGCGTATTGCGATTTCGTCTCGACCAGGCTTGGCTTCGAGTTTGCCCCGATTAACCCCTACAAGCTGTGTGATCTGAAACCGGCGCTTGGTTTTATTCATGAGCCGGAGATTCAGGGCTATGACTACTGGGGGTTCAGTGACCTCGATCTGGTCTATGGCAACTTGAGGGCCTATTTCACGGCCGAAAAACTGCGCCGGTCCAAGTTTTTCTCCACCCATGAGCGACGGGTTTCAGGGCATCTGTGCCTGCTGCGCAACGAGCAGCCATTGCGCGAACTGTTCTGGCGAATTCCCGATTTTCAGAGGCGTGTGCAAGACCAGAAGAACCATGCGCTGGATGAGGGGGGGTTCACTCGGCTGTTCCTGTGGCGAAAGAATTTCCCCAAGCCGCTATTCCGATTGGTTGGCCTGTTTAACCCATGGCGACGAATGGCTGAGTTCAAGGAGGCGTTCAGCACGCCCAATACGGGCAGAGCGTGGACGGATGGCAGCATGAACTTCCCGCAGAGCTGGAGCTGGCATGCGGGGCGACTGCGTAACGACAGGGACGGCGCACGGGAGTTTCCCTATCTGCATTTCCTCGGGTGGAAAAGGGGCGCGTGGAAGGAGTTCGAATTCGCCTCCGAGCAGGCCCGCTCGGCGCTGGTGCAGTCTCGTGCCTGGCGTATAGATCAGCAAGGATTCCATCCGCTGAAGGAGCGCTAGCCGTGCAGCCAAATAGCTGGAGGACCAAAGCGTACGAACTCGATCGCTATCGCTGGAGCTTGCTGCGCGAGCGCTTTGGCAGGTTCGGCGCGGCTATACGTTTCCTTCGCGACGGTTTAGGCGATGCATTGTTCGGGGGGCTGGCGCGCTTTCGCTTGGCAAAAGATGGTGGTGGCTCAGTCGGATGCGACTTCCTCTTGCTTCAGTCGGCGCCGAAGGTGATCCCGCTGCAGCGCAAGAAGCTTCTCAAAGAGAGGTTGCGTAGCCGTGGTTCAAGTCTTGAGGAGACTGCCTTGCTGGAGCCCAGGCAGATCTTGGCCGAGCGCCGACTCAGGCGCCCGCCCGAATCTGTGCCGCTTCGTTATTATGGCTATGCGGCCTATGCCGAATGGCTTGTCTCCCACTACATGCCATCCATTCTGCTCAATGACCGCAATGGCAGCCTGTATTCGCCTTTTCTGCGCCTATCGCTAAACGCGCGCAGGCTGCTTCTGGTGCATTTGGCTCACGCCACTACCGTGGAGCGTTCGCGACGTCTGGGCATGAGCGACTACGACTACTATTTTCTGTTTGGCCAGAGTTCGCTGGACGCACTGAGTGGACGTCAATTGCGCTTTGGCTCGGCCAAGGTCGTCCTCGCTGGATCGCATATGATTGATCAGTCCTATGCAGTGCCGCCGGCACAGGTCGATAACCGGGTTCTGCTGGTTCTGGGCGTGGGGCCGGACAAGGAGAAGGAGGCTGGCTACCAGCGCTCATATGAACTGATCAGGGACTGGGCAGTGGCGCATCCGTACTATCAGGTGTTGGTCAAGGCGCATCCGCGTAGCAAGGTGGTCTTCTGGCAGGACGCTTCGGCCCAGGCGAAGAACATTCAGGTACTGCCGGCCACCTGCGGCTTGGCGGAGGCGATGAGCCGTGCCGGTATCGTGATCAATATCATGTCCAATGCCGTGATCGAGGCGGCATTGGCTAGACGACCGATTATCTATGTCAATCAGGGGCCTGATCGCGACATCTTCGATCAGGAGCGCTTCTTCGGTCGTCGCGTGGATTCCCTCGAGGAGTTGACGGACAGGGTCCATCAGATTTATGCCGACCACCAGCGCAGCCTCGAGTCTGCCAGCCAGTTCGCCAGCTTCCATCTGGTACATGGCGTGCAGGGGCTAGAGAGGAACATCGATTACCTGTGCGCATTGCTGCGGCGGGAAGAGATACCTCATCAGGTGCTTGAGGGAACTTGTCGGTGAACGCCAGTGGTAACAGTCAAAATGCCCCGTCAGGAACAGAATATCCCCTATGAGTTGGCCGTTTAAACATACCTGCGTCATCAACCTGGATAGCCGGCCGGATCGCTGGGCCCGGATCGAGGCGCACTTGGAGCGCCTGGGGATCGGGGCACAGCGATTCGCGGCCGTGTCTATGCACGATCTAGCCGATGACCAGCCTTGTGATGAACTCAAGCTGTTCCTATTGCGGACCGATGGTCAAAGCGAACAATCCGACCACAAACTCAGGGCCACTTGGGCTTGCATGCGCAGCCACCTCGCGGTGATTGCCAGAGCCAAGTCTCTTGGCTGGCCCGAGGTCGTGATTCTGGAAGATGACTGTGAGTTTGAGTCTTACGCGCCGGCGGTGATGCGGCATGTGCACAGCCAGTTGCAGGGGCGAGAGTGGAGCATGCTTTATCTCGGGGGCACGCCTAAGAAGGGAGGGGAGCAGCTGAAAGTCTCGAGAAATCTATTTTCGGTTAGCCGAGTCCGACTGGCCCATGCCTATGTGGTCAAGGCAGATCTGTACGAACGTATCCTGGAGGAGGCCCCTCGCTCCGGGTTGCCGCTCGACTGGTACTACTCGGAAGTGTTGCTGCCGGCAGTCAGAGGTCTCATGGTGTATCCAGAGTTGGCCAGGCAGAGGCTGATGGATGTGAGTGACATCGAGCAGGTCGTTCGCCTACCAAAACTTAAGACCCGGCAGCGCCTGCAGCGGTTTATCGCCAACCTGCGTTACGGTCGCATATTCCATTGAAGGTACGGAATTGTCTCTTGTACCTCGGGCGGTTCCAGTGCGCTCTGCTCGATACCAGTGTTTTTGCCAGCGTTTGTGGCCATGACTGGAAAGCAAAAAGGGTACGCATTTAGCTCTAGAGGCGCGAGCAGTCGTCGCCAATTATTCGGGTAACTATTGGAGCCTCTTGGGGTGGCGCTATGATCGAGCGAAAGATTCATTATTGCTGGTTCGGTGGCCGACCGCTTCCGTTGCAGGCAAAGCGTTGCCTGGCTTCCTGGGCCTATTACCTGCCGGACTACAAGGTCGTTCGTTGGGATGAGCAGAGTTTTGACGTCCACAGCCACCCTTTCACTGCAGCGGCGTATGCGGCCGGTCGTTATGCCTTCGTTGCGGACTATGTGCGGATGCTGGTTCTGCAGCGCCATGGTGGCATCTATCTGGATGTCGATGTTGAAATGTGCGGCCGATTTGATGGACTGCTCGAGCAGCGTTTCTTTATCGGCTTGGAAGACAGTAAGCGATTTGCAACCTCGGTGATTGGTGCCGTGGCCGGGCATTGGCTGCCAGCACACATGCTCGAGTTCTACGATTCGGCGGTCTTCGACGACGGCCGCCTCGCCGAGTTGGTAAACGTCAACGAGGTAAGTCGCGCGCTTCTGGCCAGAGGCTTCTCTGGAGAGGGCGGTTGTGAGGTGATTGATCGTGACCAGGTACTGCCAGTAGGGGTGTTCTCTGCAGCGAGACGGGGAACTGCTGGTCAGTCCAAGCCTATTGCCAGGCATCTATATGCGGGTAGTTGGCGCTCGCGCGACAAGAAGGGCTTGCTAAGCAATAGTTGGCGTTGGTTGCGCAAATTGCCGGAACAGATTTCTGCTGTAGTTCATCTTTTCGCTTATCGTATGGGGCGGGTTCTGCAAAAAAATAAAATAGTGTGAGATTGGTTGAGCGCAAGAGTGTTCGTTGGGGTGACATGTTTCGTGGGTTTATGTTGCCGGCTTTTCGCTGATTTGGGTGTCGTCTAAGTGTGGGGTTGAGGCTGTAAGTGTTTTTGTGTTTGTCATGTGCAGCCAAGAATTGGCTCCAAGGTGTTCATGGGGTATGAAGATAATTTTAGGTGCGTATTGGCGGCGCTGGCTCAAACGTCATGGCTGTAAGTTTGGTAAAGGTCCTGCTTCGGTGTGTCGAGGGGCGAGGATTTTCCTGGAGCCACGAGTTTCTGTGGCTGATGTTGAAATTGAGTCGAAAAATCTAAATATTGGTCATAGTACTTATATCAGGGATGGGGGAACGCTTGCTCAAGTTGATGCTATTGGCCGCTACTGCTCAATTGGTAAAAATGTGTATATTGGCCTTGCGCGAGATTTACATCCGATCCATTGGGTAACAACTCATCCTGTTGCCGAGGCTGGCGGGATGGCTAAACATCACGCCGTAAGTGCCAATGTTTCGATAGGTCATGATGTATGGATAGGGCGTGATGTTCTAATTATGGCAGGCGTGAAGATAGGCACTGGCGCTGTTGTCGCAGCGGGTTCTGTTGTGGTCAGGGATGTTTCGCCATATTCAATTGTCGGCGGTAACCCTGCTCGGACGATTAAGCAGCGTTTTAGTGATGATTTGATTGAGCGCTTACTTGCATCTGGATGGTGGGATATAGATTACGATGCGCTGGTATCATTGCCCATGAATGATCCTGATCATTTTCTTGATCTCGTCAAGGGGGTAAGGTCAAGTCGTGGTGAATATGCAAGGATTGAGATAACTCGAACGAGTTGTCGTTACGTCGGCTTGTAGGGTTTGGTGAGGATTTTTTGTGTTTGCAAATTATTCCACTCTCTTGCCGCTGTTAGCCGTTTCGTAAAGCTCAAGTAATCTTGCGAAGGGAAAATGGGTCAGCTTCTTTCTTCGTAGATAGCCCTCAAGGTGTCTGAGGTTGCGCTTTGTATGCCATGTGCTGAGTGGCAATGTATGGCGCTTCATATCCAGGAAGTCAATCAGGCCGAAACGATTGTCAGGCAGCAGAAGGATGTTGCCCAGGTGTAATGAGCGAAAGTAGATCCTTTTCCTATGCAGGCTTTTGATAAACGTGGCCAGGGAGGGCAGTAGAGTGTTGAAGGCGTCAGGCGCGGCGGCGTAGAGGTTCTCCAGTGAGTTTCCTGCTAATGGCTTGTATCGGCACCCACTCAATCCCGTTTGGGGTTCCAGCCAGAATGTTTCGGTAATGGTCGGGGTCGCGATACCGAGCCTGTTCAAGAGGTGCGCATTGCGGGCAAAACGCTTGGCGGCAGGTTGCAGGCGCGCCAGCAGCGGATGGCGGCGGGTGTAGAAAATCTTCAGGAACTCGCCATTGGGCAGAGCAACCACCTTTGGACCGCGTGCATCCTTTTCCAGAATCTCGCCGCTGGCCAGCCAGTTTTCCAGCTCCTGCGCTGATACAATCCGCATCTTGTTCCTCTAGCCAGTCGTACGGGGCTTGCCGAATGGCCAATTCCACACAGCAATCCAGTTTGAAAATCTACCTGCGGTTGCTGAAGTATGTCGTGCCCTATTGGGTTGCTTTCGCTGTCAGCATCGTCGGCTTTCTGCTGTTCGCCTCCAGTCAGCCGATGCTGGCGCATATGCTGAAGTTCTTCCTGGACGGATTGCAGAACCCCGAACACGCGACGTTGCTGGGGGTGCCGATGATCTATGGCGTACCGTTGCTGATTGTACTCATTGCGCTGTATCAGGGCATAGGCTCTTTCCTTGGCAATTACTACCTGGCCAAGGTGGCGCGGGGGGTGGTACACGATCTGCGCTGCGCCTTGTTCGACAGCCTGCTGACCCTGCCCAACCGCTATTTCGATAATCACAACTCCGGCCACCTGATCTCGCGGATCACCTACAACGTGACCATGGTCACCGGCGCCGCCACCGATTCGATCAAGGTGGTGATTCGCGAAGGGCTGACGGTGGTATTCCTGTTCGGCTACCTGCTGTACATCAATTGGCAGTTGACCCTGGTGTTGCTCGCGATATTGCCGGTGATTGCCCTGATGGTGGGGTCGGCCAGTCGCAAGTTCCGCAAGCAGAGTCAGAAGATCCAGGGCGCCATGGGCGATGTCACCCACGTTGCCTCGGAAACCATCCAGGGCTATCGGGTGGTGCGCAGTTTCGGTGGCGAGGCGTACGAGCAGCGGCGGTTCCACGACGCCAGCGCCGATAACATGAACAAGTCACTGAAAATGACTCGCACCCAGGCGGTTTACACGCCGATGCTGCAGTTGGTGATCTTCAGCGCCATGGCGATGCTGATGTACTTGGTGCTCTATATGCGCGGCGACGCCTCGGCCGGCGAGTTGGTCGCCTATATTACCGCCGCCGGTCTGTTGCCCAAGCCTATCCGCCAGCTTTCAGAAGTCAGCGCGACCGTGCAGAAGGGGCTGGCTGCTGCCGACAGCATCTTCGAGCAACTGGACGAGGCGCCGGAGGTCGATCACGGCACTCAGGAGCGCGAGCGGGTCAGTGGTCGTCTCGAGGTGCGCAACCTGAGCTTCCAGTACCCGGGGGCAGAAAAGCCGGTGCTCAACGATATTTCGTTCAGTGTCGAGCCAGGGCAAATGATCGCCCTGGTCGGTCGCTCCGGCAGCGGCAAGTCGACCCTGGCCAGCCTGATTCCGCGCTTCTATCACCATGAACAGGGACAGATCCTGCTGGATGGCCTGGATGTCGAGGATTTCACCCTGCGCAATTTGCGCCGGCATATCGCCCTGGTCACCCAGCACGTCACCCTTTTCAACGATTCGGTGAGCAACAACATCGCCTACGGCGACCTGGCCGGCGCGCCCTTGGATGACGTGCGCAAGGCGGCCGAGTCGGCCTACGCCGCCGAGTTCATCGAGCAGATGCCCCAAGGCTACGACACCCTGGTCGGCGAGAATGGCGTGCTGCTCTCCGGCGGCCAGCGCCAGCGCCTGGCAATCGCGCGGGCGCTGCTCAAGGACGCACCGCTGCTGATTCTCGACGAGGCCACATCGGCGCTGGATACCGAGTCCGAGCGGCATATCCAGGCGGCTCTGGACGAGGTGATGAAGGGGCGCACCACCCTGGTGATCGCCCATCGCCTGAGCACCATCGAGAAGGCCGACCTGATCCTGGTGATGGATCAGGGGCGGATCGTCGAGCGGGGAAACCACGGCGAGCTGCTGGCGCTGAATGGCTACTACGCCCGCCTGCATTCCCGTCAGTTCGAGGACGGCAGCGCTGAATTGGTGCTGGAGCAGGACGCCTGATGCTGAGTCGTCTACGCGCCTGGCGCGAGCAAGGCTGGACCTCTATCGATGCCGATGCCTATGCCGAGGCCTGGCAGCGCTTCGGCGGCAGCGTGGCCACCCACCCGCAGGTGATCGAGCGGCTGGCCGGGCTGGCCGGGATTCCCGTGCGCTACCTGGGCTGGTTGGAGCAGGGTGAGCTGAAGGCCGCACTTCCGACCTGGGGACGCCATCTGGCCCTGGCCAAGGACGTGCTCAAGCAGCAGGGCAAGCGCGCCCTGTTCGACCTCGGCAACGCCGAGGTGATCCTGCCGTTGGCTCCGGATGCACAGGTGCGTCTGCGCCACCGTGCCCGCTATGTCTCCGACCTCAATTCCGGGCGCGTCAGCACCCTGCGCGAGCAGCCTGAAGGCCTGGCGCTGGCCCGGGAGCCGGAGCAGTACAGCAAGAAGTTCCGCTACAACCAGCGCCGCGAACAGCGCCTGCTGGAGGAGGCTGGCGGGGTGATCCGGCCGATGCAGGAGCTGAGCGCCGGCGAGCAGGCGGCGATCTATGCCGATCTGTTCCAGCGTCGCTGGGGCTTCGAGGCCCCCGGCAAGGCGCAGCTGGCCGAGGTCTTCACCCTGCTGCGCGAGTTCATGACCGGCTCGCTGATCTACCTGAACGATGAGCCGGTGGCGATTCAGGTGCTCTATCGGGTCGAGGCGCCGCAGTGGATCAGCGTCGAGTACATCAATGGCGGCGTCGATCCGCAGAACCGCGAGTTCAGCCCCGGCAGCGTGCTCAGCTTCGTCAACACCCAGGCCGCCTGGGCCGAGGCGCGCGCGACCGGCAAGCCGCTGCGCTATTCGTTCGGTCGCGCCGACCGCGAATACAAGGATCGCTGGTGCAACCGGGTACCGGTCTATCAGGTGTAAGCATGGCTGGACGCAAGCAGCAGTTACTCAGGCGCCATCGCCGCAACAAGCGCATCGCCCTGTTGCTCGGGCTGCTGGCCCTGGGCGGGCTCGGCCTGCTGGTGGCCTGGTGGCTGGTCCCGCTGCTGCTGGTGCTGGGCTGGATCGGCCACGAGGCCTGGTTCGCCGACCACCTGTTCTATTCGCCACGGGACGACTACCGCTACGATTTCCCGGCGGATGCCCTCAGCCTGCCCGCGCGCATCGAGGGCGACCGTCTGCGGGTAGAGGGCAAGTTCGCCGCGGCCGATACGCTGGTGCTGCAAGTTCGGGTCCGGGCCACCTGGCTGGGGCGCTGGCTCGACCCTCGGGTGCTGATCGGCGATGACCGTCAGGATCTCGAGCGCGGAGTCGGCGGGCGACGCTACCTGAATCTCTCCGGCCAGGGCGAGGCCCTGGCAAGCGGTCAACTGCAGTTGCGTGGGCGCTTCTGTCGCCTGGACCCGTCGGCCACGCTCCATGTCATGCACAACGCGGATTACAGCCAGCGACGGCTGATGGTCATTGCGCCCCATGCCGATGACGCCGAGCTGGCCGCCTTCGGCCTGTACAGCCGGACTGCCGAGGCCAGTATCGTCACCCTGACCCAGGGCGAGATCGAAGCCGAGTCCTTGCGCCGGCTGGGGCTGAGCGACACCGAGGCGGCCCGGCTCAAGGGGCGTCTGCGTAGCTGGGACAGCCTGGTCATACCCCTGTGGGGCGGGGTGGCGCAGAGCCGCTGCGTGCAGCTTGGCTACTACTGCCTGCAGTTGCCGGAGATGGCCGCGCAGCCTGACCGGGATTTCGCCTCGCGCGAGTCGGGCGATAGCGACATTCGCAGCGTGCGCCGGCACAACCCGCTGGTGCTGCCGGGCGATGACGATGGACGGCCGCATTGGCGCAACCTGCTGGCGGACCTGGCGGCGCTGCTGGAGCATTTTCGTCCCGAGGTCATAGTCACGCCGCACCCCGAGTTGGACCCGCACAGCGACCATGTGGCCGCGACCCGCGCCTTGCTCGAGGCGATTCAGCTGAGCAGCTGGAAGCCCGAGACCCTGCTGCTCTACGCCAACCACCTGCACGACAACGACCGCTGGCCCATGGGCCCGGCCGGCGGGGGTGTCGCCTTGCCGCCGGCCATCGAGGGCTTGCCGGCCGATCGCCTGTGGAGCCCGAGCCTGAGTGCCGGCACCCAGCTGGACAAGGCCATGGCCCTGGCCATGCAGCACGACCTCCAGGGCCGGCTGCCGCTCAAGAGGCGCCTGCGTCGTTCGATCCAGCGGCTGTTGGCCGCTCGTCGCTGGCCGGCCAGCGGCGAGGACGAGTTCTTTCGCAAGGCGGTGCGCCGTCACGAGTTGTTCTGGGTGCGCCCCCTCTAGGGCTTCAGCCAACAAGACAGCAGGCCGCTATGGTCATCATGCTATGATCTGCGGCGATTTTTTGCCGTTGCCGGAGTCTCCATGAAGCTTTCCATGCCCCGATTCGACCAAGCCGCCGTCCTCGTGGTGGGCGATGTCATGCTCGACCGTTACTGGCATGGCGGCACGTCGCGGATCTCCCCGGAGGCGCCGGTGCCGGTGGTCAAGGTCGAGCAGATCGAGGATCGCCCGGGCGGCGCGGCCAACGTGGCGCTGAACATCGCCGCATTGGGCGCTCCGGCGCAGCTGATCGGCGTGACTGGCCGGGACGAGGCGGCCGCCAGCCTGAGCGCCAGCCTGCAGGCCGTGGGGGTGCAGACCTACTTTCAGCACATCGACAACCAGCCGACCATCGTCAAGCTACGGGTGCTGAGCCGTCATCAGCAACTGCTGCGCATGGACTTCGAGGAATCCTTCGCCACCGATGCCGACGCCATCGCGCGCGAGACCGAGGCGCTGCTGGCCGGGGTCAAGGTGCTGGTGCTGTCGGATTACGGCAAGGGCGCGTTGCGCAACCACCAGGTGCTGATCCAGGCCGCGCGGGCCAAGGGGGTCATGGTGCTGGCCGACCCCAAGGGCCGTGACTTTTCCATCTACCGTGGCGCCAGCCTGATCACGCCCAACCTGCACGAATTCGAGGCCATCGTCGGCCATTGCCACGACGAGGCCGAGCTGGTGGCCAAGGGCGCCGAGCTGATGCACGAGCTGGAACTCGGCGCCCTGCTGGTCACGCGCGGCGAGCACGGCATGACCCTGTTGCGCCCGGACCATGCGCCCCTGCACCTGCCGGCCCGCGCGCGCGAGGTGTTCGACGTCACCGGAGCCGGCGATACCGTGATCTCCACCCTGGCCGCCAGCCTGGCGGCCGATGAGGCGCTGCCGCAGGCGGTCGCATTGGCCAACCTGGCGGCCGGGATCGTGGTCGGCAAGCTGGGTACCGCCGCCATCAGTGCGCCCGAACTGCGCCGGGCGATCCAGCGCGAAGCGGGCTCCGAGCGCGGCGTGCTGGGCCTGGAGCAACTGCTGGTGGCCATCGACGACGCCCGCGCCCATGGCGAGAAGATCGTCTTCACCAACGGCTGCTTCGATATCCTCCATGCCGGCCATGTAACCTATCTGGAACAGGCCCGTGCCCAGGGCGACCGTCTGGTGCTGGCGGTCAACGACGACGCCTCGGTCAGCCGCCTCAAGGGCCCCGGCCGGCCCATCAACTCGGTGGACCGGCGCATGGCCGTGCTCGCCGGCCTGGGGGCGGTGGACTGGGTGGTGAGCTTCAGCGAGGACACCCCCGAGCGCCTGCTTGAACAGGTGCGCCCCGATGTGCTGGTCAAGGGCGGCGATTACGGCATCGACCAGGTGGTCGGCGCCGACATCGTCAGCGCCTACGGCGGCGAGGTGCGGGTGCTGGGGTTGGTGGAGAACAGCTCGACCACCGCGATCGTCGAAAAAATCCGCAGCAAGTAACGCCAGGCCCGCCTCAGCCGGGCTGCGCGGCATCCAGCTTGGGCGGCATGCCGGGCGGGGCGCCGGTGCTTGACTGCTTCGGCGCGGTGGGCCTGAGGTTCTGCTGGCTCACCCAATCCTTCCAGCGGATGTGTTCGTCCCGTACCAGCCAGCCGTCCTGCGCCGCGAAGCTCTCCGCCAGCCACAGGCCGCGGGTGCTGGCCGGGGTCAGGACGCCCTGCTGCAGGGTCAGCAGCTCCGCCGTCGGCCTTCCCTGTTCCAATGGGATCAGGTAGAGGTCGGGTCTGGCGCGGTCGAGGCGGGCGACCAGTTGCTCGCCTTCCAGGTGCTCGTCGGCGTGGTAGAGGCTGAGCTGCCTGGCCTCCTTCGGTAGCTGCAGGTTCAGGTCATAGACCAGTTGCAGGGATGCCGTCGGCAGGTGCACATAGGCACGCGGTCGTTCCAGCAGGGGCTGTTGACCGCAGCGCACCGGGCGCGCCGCGCCGGACAGTGGGCTGAGGCGAAATTGCACGTTCTCCCGGTAGCGTAGGATGTGCTCGTAGGGCGTTGGCAGCCAGGTTTCGCCGAAGCGTCCGGTCAACCAGCCTTCCGGGGTTTCCAGCAGGCATTCCTCGGCGACTTCCTGGACGGCGGTAAGCAGCGGCAGGTTCAGCTCCTGCGCCGGCACATAGCCGGAAATCAGTTTGAGCACCACATCGCCGCGATCCTGGCGGCGCTGGCGCACCAGCAGCCAGTAGTCGCGACCGCGCCAGCTCAGGGTCAGGCGCACCGAAACGCCCAGGTTGGCCAGTTCCACGGCGAAGCGCTGGCTGTCGCCGACGTCTACCGCCTGGCGTCGTTCGAGCATCTCGGCGAAATTCAGCGGCTGACCGAAGCCCTGGTAGCTCAGGCCGTCGGGCGTGGCCTCGACGAACAGCGGCAGGGTCTTGAAGGTGTGCGGGTCCTTGCGGATCAGGGTCAGCGACATCTCGGCTCCTCGTGGTCGGGTGGCCGCGACTGCGGGTTCAGGCGATGTCCTGGATCACGGCGGCCGCGGTCGCGACATTCTGCTCCAGGTGTTGCGGGTTGATGGTGCCGACGATCGCGCTGGTCACCGCCGGGTGGGCGAAAATCAGCTCGAAGCTGGCGCGCACCGGATCGACCCCGGGTTCCAGACAGGCATGCCCGCTGGCCAGGGCCTTCTTGATCAGGATGCCTTTGCCGTGGGTTTCAGCGTAGTCGAGGACCGGCAGCTCGCCCTGCTCGCCGAGGTTGTAGGTGACCATCGCGCAGTCGCCTTGTTCGAGGGCCAGCAGGCCTCCCTCGACGGTCTTGCCGGAGAGGCCGAAGGCGCGGATCTTGCCTTCGCGCTTGAGCTCGGCGAGGGTCTGGTAGATGCCGCTGTCCTGCAGGATAGCCATATCGTTGCCGTCCGAATGCACCAGAACCAGGTCGATGTAATCGGTCTGCAGGCGCTTGAGGCTGCGCTCGACCGAAAAGCGCGTGTGGGCGGGGCTGAAATCGAAGCGCGACTGGCCGGCGTCGAATTCCTCACCGGCCTTGCTGACGATTACCCAGTGGTCGCGCTGGCCGCGCAGCAACGGGCCGAGGCGCTCCTCGCTGTTGCCATAGGCCGGGGCCGTGTCGATCAGGTTGATGCCCAGGTCCTGGGCCAGGGCGAGCAGTTCACGCGCCGCGGTATCGTCCGGAATACGAAAACCACTGGGGTACTTGACCCCCTGGTCACGGCCGAGCTTGACCGTGCCCAGGCCCAGCGGCGAGACCAGCAGCTCGGTCGCGCCGAGCGGGCGGTGGAGATTGTGCAGGGTATGCAGGGCGTGCATCAGAACAGTTCCTCCCAGGCCGCGGGGGCGATGTGGGGGTGCGGCAGCGCGGGCAGTGGCGCATGCCGGGCGGGTTGGATGGCGTCGCGATCCAGCGCCGCCAGAACACGGTCGGCGAAGTCCGGGGCTAACGCCAGTTTAGTCGGCCAGCCGACCAGCAGCTTGCCATGCTCGGCGAGAAAGGCGTTATCCGGGCGGACCAGCCCGGATTGGGCGGGCTCGGCGCGTTCGACCCGCAGGGTGGCCCAGTGCAGCTCGCGCTGATCGACCCAGGGCAGCAGGTCGCCGATTTCCCGTTGCGCGGCGGCGATCTGCGCGGCCGGCTCGCGGGCTACGCCGTCGGCTTCGGCCAGGTCGCCACCGAGGTACCAGACCCACTGGCCATCGGCGGCCGGGTGGGTGGTGATCGTCACCCGTGGTTTGGGGCCGCCGCCCAGGCAGTGGGCGTACAGCGGCTTCAGCGCCGCGCCCTTGGCCAGCACCATGTGCAGCGGGCGCAGCTGCTGGGCGGGCTGGCTCAGGCCCAGCGCGGCGAGCAGCGCGGCGTTGCCGCGGCCGGCGCTGAGGACGATGCGCTGGGCTCGAATCTCGCGGCCATCGACCCTCAGCCCAATTAGCTCTCCCTGCTCCAGCAGCGGTTCGATCTGCGTGCCGGCCAGCAGGCCGTCGCCGGCCAGGTCGGCCAGGCGGGCGATCAGGCTCGGCACGTCGAGCACCAGCTCGGCCAGGCGGTAGACCTTGCCCTTGAACTTCGGGTGCTGCAGCGCTGCCGGCAACTGCTCGCCCTTGACTTGATCAACCCGGCCGCGCACCGCCTTGCTGGCGAAGAAGCTGGTGATGTTGCCGGCCAGGCTGCCGGGCGACCACAGGTAATGCGCATCGGACAACAGGCGCACGCAGCTGAGGTCGAGTTCGCCGCTGCCGGCCAGGGCCTCGCGCCAGCGCCGCGGCATGTCGGCGATGGCTTCCGAGGCGCCGGTCAGGGCGCCGTGCAGCGCGTACTTGGCGCCGCCGTGGATGATCCCCTGGGACTTCACGCTCTGACCGCCGCCCAGGCTGGCGCATTCCACCAGCAGGGTGGCGAAGCCCTGGCGGCGCAGGCGCGCATTCAGCCAGAGGCCGGCGATACCGCCGCCGACAATCAGAACGTCTGTGCTCAGAGCTTGGGACATGCGCGCGCCTCATGGAGTGTCAGGCGCGCAGTATAACCCGCCGACAGCGGCCTGCCCCGCGCCGGTCAGTGGCCGGCGGTGCGGGAGAACAGCTGGATCACCACCACCCCGCAGACGATCAGGCTCATGCCGAGGATGGCCGGCAGGTCCAGGCGCTGCTGGTAGAGCACGGTCGCGGCAATGCTCACCAGGACGATGCCGAGCCCGGCCCATACCGCGTAGGCAATGCCGACCGGGATGGACTTGACCACCAGGCTGAGCATCCAGAAGGAGAGGGCGTAGCCGGCCACCACCAGCACCAGTGGCAGGGGCTTGTTGAAACCGTCGAGCGCCTTCATCGAGGCGGTGGCGACGACTTCGGCGGCGATGGCGACGCTGAGGTAGATATAGCCGGACATGCAGGGTCCTCCTGTGCAATCTGAGGGAGATTCTAGGCCTTCTGGCGATGGGATAAACTTATTACCTATCTGATATGGAGATAGGTCATGCAGTGGAACCTGGAACAGATTCGCCTGTTTGTCGCGGTCGCCGAGGAGCGCTCGTTTTCCGCGGCCGCGCGCCGGCTCAAGCGCGTGCAGTCGGCGGTGAGCAACTCAATCGCAATGCTGGAGGCCGACCTCGGCGTGCAGTTGTTCGAGCGCAGCAGTGGACGCCAGCCGCGCCTGACCGAGGCCGCCGTGGCCTTGCTGGAGGAGGCGCGGGCGGTTCTGCAGCAGTGCGAACGCCTGGAGGGGCGGGCCATGGGCCTGGCCCGTGGCGAGGAGGCGCGGCTGCGCCTGGCCCAGGACGAGGCCATGCCCTACCAGCCGGTACTGGCCAGTCTGGAGGCGCTGGCTCAGGCCTTTCCGCTACTCGAGGTGCAGCTGGCCAGTGGCGCCCAGGGCGATGTGGCGCGCAAGCTGCTGGAGCGTCGTGCCGATCTGGGCCTGTTGTTCCACCATGAACAGATGCCCCAGGCCCTGGAGCGCCAGCGCCTGGGTACCATCGAGATGGTCACCGTGTGTGGCGCCGGGCACGCCCTGGCCGTCCAGCCCTATGCCGACCGTCGCGAGCTGGGGCGCCACCGCCAGCTGCTGATGGCGCCGCAGGACAGCCACTACCCGGGCGGCGAGCAGATCAGCCCGCTGGTGTGGCGCGCCGACAGTTTCTACGCCATGGCCGAGCTGCTGATGCGCAACCTCGGCTGGGCCTGGTTGCCGCGCCATGTGGCGCGCTACCCGGCCTACCAGGGCCAGCTGGTCGAGTTGCGCAGCGACTGGACGCCGCCGCCGCTGGTGGTGGAGCTGGTCTGTCGGCGCGACGAGGCGCTCGGGCCGGCGGCCAACTGGCTGGCCGGCAGCCTGGCCGAGCACCTGCAGCATATCGGCTAGGGCCGGCCACTGTGCCGGAGCTTGCAGCCTGGGGCCGCTTTGTTAAGCTGCGCCGCCATGAACCGTCATCTCTATACCCTGCTGTTTCATCTGGGCCTGCCGCTGGTTGCCGGGCGCCTGGCCTATCGCGCCTGGCGGGCGCCGGCCTATGCGCGGCGCATTGGCGAGCGTTTCGCCTTCGGCCTGCCGCGATTGGTGCCGGGCGGCATCTGGGTGCACGCGGTATCGGTGGGTGAAAGCATCGCCGCGGCGCCGCTGATCCGGGAGCTGCTGGCCCGCTATCCAGACCTGCCGATCACCGTCACCTGCATGACGCCCACCGGCTCCGAGCGGATCCAGGCGCTGTTCGGCGGAGCTGCCTACGGCGGCCGGGTGCAGCATTGCTACCTGCCCTATGACCTGCCCTGGGCCGCGGCGCGCTTTCTCGACCGGTTGCAGCCTAGGCTCGCGTTGATCATGGAGACCGAGTTGTGGCCCAACCATATCCATCAATGTGCCCGTCGCGGCATTCCGGTGGCGCTGGCCAATGCGCGGCTGTCCGAGCGTTCGGCGCGCGGCTATGCCCGCTTTGCCCGCCTGACCGCGCCGATGCTCGCCGAGCTGAGCCTGATCGCGGTGCAGACCGCCGCCGAAGCCGAGCGCTTCCGCCGGCTGGGCGCGCGGGCCGACAGCGTCGAGGTGACCGGCTCGATCAAGTTCGACCTGAGCATCGATGCCGAGCTGCCGGCGCGCGCGGCGGCGCTGCGCGAGCAGTGGGGCGCCAGTGGCCGTCCGGTATGGATCGCTGCCAGCACCCATGCCGGTGAAGACGAAAGCGTGCTGGCGGCGCACCGCGCGTTGCTCAAGCAGAGGCCGGATGCCCTGTTGATCCTGGTGCCGCGCCATCCCGAGCGCTTCACGCCGGTATACGAGTTGTGTCGGCGCGAAGGCTTCGCCACCCGCCGGCGTTCCTCCGGCGAGGCGCTGGCGGTGGCCGATCAGGTGCTGCTCGGCGACACCATGGGCGAGCTGCTGTTCCTCTATGCCCTGGCCGATGTCGCGTTCGTCGGCGGCAGCCTGGTGGCCAACGGCGGGCACAATCTGCTGGAGCCGGCGGCGCTGGGCAAGCCAGTGCTAAGCGGTCCGCACCTGTTCAACTTCCTCGAGATCGCCGCGCAGTTGCGCCAGGCCGGCGCCCTGGTCGAGGTGGCGGATAGCGCGGCGCTGGCCGAGCGGGTTGCCGAACTCTGGGGCGAGCCGGCGCGTGCCGAGCAGATGCGCGACGCCGGGCTGGCGGTGATGCGCGCCAATCAGGGCGCGCTGCAGCGCCTGCTGGCGGGGCTGGGGCGGCTGCTGCAGCCCCACCGATAGCCACGCGGCACGTCAAGCCTCTGCTGTGGCCAACAAAGAAGCCCGACTTGTGTCGGGCTTCTTTTTGATTGGTCGTACGCCAGTGGCTCAGTATTCCTGGCTGCCGCGCAGCTGCGCTTCGGCGGCCTTGGCCAGGTCCGGTGGCAGGAAGTCCTGGTCCGGGTCGTAGTCCGGTTTGAGGAAGTTGCCCAGGGCCTCCAGGTCAGCCGGGCTGAGGATGCCGGCGGCCTGCTTCAGGCGCAGGTTGTTGAGGATGTAGTCGTAGCGCGCGTCGTTGTACGTGCGCACCGAGTTGTACAGCTGGCGCTGGGCATCGAGTACGTCGACGATGTTGCGGGTGCCGACCTGGTAACCGATCTCGGTGGCCTCCAGGGCGCTCTGGTTGGAGATGATCGACTGCTTGCGCGCCTGCACGGTTTCCACGTCGGTGTTCACCGCGCGGTGCAGGTTGCGGGTGTTCTGTACCACCTGGCGGCGCAGGCTTTCGCGCAGCTGCTCCGTTTGGCTCAGGCGCTGGAAGGCCTCGCGTACCTGGGAGCTGGTCAGGCCGCCGCTGTACAGCGGAATGTTCAGTTGCAGGCCGATCGAGCGCTGCTCGACGTCGCCGCCGAAGCCCTGGCTGGCGCCGGAGTTGCTGAAGCCGAGGCTGTCGTTGTCGCCCTTCTGGTAGCTGGCCACCGCATCCAGGGTTGGCGCATGGCCGGACTTGCGCTGGCGCAGGGTCTCCTCGGCGGCTTCGACCGCGTAGTCGCTGGCCTGCAGGTTGAGGTTCTGGGCGGCGGCGGTATCGACCCAGGCCTTGGCGTCGTTGGGGGTGGGGGCGAGGATCGGCAGGCTGTGGAGGATACCCTCGAGCGCGCTGTGCTCGCGGTTGGTCAGGGTCATCAGGGCTTGGAAGGCGTCCTCTACCTGGCGCTGGGCGATGATCCGGTTGGCCCGCGCGGTGTCGAAGCCGGCCTGGGCTTCGAGCACGTCGGTCTTGTCCGACAGGCCGACGTCGAAGCGCTCGTTGGCCTGGTCGAGCTGGCGCTTGAACGCGGCCTCTTCGGCCTTGGTCGAGGCCAGGGTGTCCTGGGCGCGCAGTACGGCGAAGTAGGTCTCGGCGCTCTGCAGGATCAGGCTCTGCTCGGTGGCCGACAGTTCCAGTGCCGCCTGCTCGCTGCTGGCCTCGGCAGCCTGCAGCTGGAACCAGCGGTCGGCGCGGAACAGCGGCTGGCTGAGGTTGGCTTGGTAGACGATGCCGCTGCGCGAACTTGTGAGCGAAGGCGAGTCGAGCTTGGTACGGGTGTCGCTGGCATTGGCGCCAGCCGACAGATTCGGCAGCAGGCCGGCGCGCGCCTGCGGTACCACCTCGCGGCGGGCTTGGTAATCGGCGCGGGCGGCGGCCAGGTCGGCATTGTTGCTGGCGGCTTCCTGGTAAACCGTGACCAGGTCGGTTTTGGTGGGCAGCGGGGCTTGTTCGGCCCAGGCGAGTCCGGCGGAAGCGGAGGCCACGGCAAGAGCCAGGGAGAGTCTGCGCAACATTAGGGCGATCCTAGATTTGGCGGTAATCGGCAAGGCTAAGGGCCACTGCCGAGGGGGTCAAGGCGCTGCTATGACGGCTTGAGTGTAGATTGCAACAAGCTATGTTGCCTGGGTGCAACAATCTTCTCGATCGGGCTCTTGGCGTCACTATCCGACGCGCGGGTCATGGTTTTTTGACTTGCCGGTTGGTTTTATCGCCATGCCTTGATTAGACTGCTCGGGTTCTTGTCGGGGTGCCCTGAGTCTCTGCGTTCGTGCGCAGTGTTAAGGAGGGCTGAGATCGGATGTTCCGGATCCCGTTGAACCTGATCAGGTTAAGGCCTGCGTAGGGAACAAGATGTCTTCGCCCGTTGCTCGGCGACTGTTCTCAGCACCGCCCTCGGTGCATCCGCGCTCGTATCCGCCCCTGCTCAGGCTCACTCCGACATTTCACTCCAGGAGAGCGCCAGCCGATGAGCACACAAGAAAAGAACCTGAACCCGATTCTGAGCGAGTCGGCCCAGGTCGACCAACAATCCATCCAGCCCTTCCCGCGTTCGCAGAAGATCTATGTGCAGGGCTCGCGTCCGGACATCCGCGTGCCAATGCGCGAAATCAGCCTGGACGTTACCCCCACCGACTTCGGTGGCGAGATCAACGCGCCGGTGCTGGTCTACGATACCTCCGGCCCCTACACCGACCCGAACGTGACCATCGACGTGCGCCAGGGCCTGGCCGACGTTCGCAGCGCCTGGATCGAGGACCGCGGCGACACCGAGCTGCTCGACGGCCTGAGTTCCAATTTCGGCCAGGAGCGCCTGGCCAATCCCGAGCTGACCGCGATGCGCTTCGCCCACGTGCGCAACCCGCGCCGGGCCAAGGCTGGCAAGAACGTCAGCCAGATGCACTACGCGCGCCAGGGCATCATCACCCCGGAAATGGAATACGTTGCCATCCGCGAGAACATGAAGCTGCAGGAGGCGCGGGCGGCGGGGCTGTTGAATGAGCAGCACGCCGGCCACAGCTTCGGCGCCGCGATTCCCAAGGAGATCACCCCGGAGTTCGTCCGCGAGGAAATCGCCCGCGGCCGCGCCATCATCCCCGCCAACATCAACCACGTGGAGCTGGAGCCGATGATCATCGGCCGCAACTTCCTGGTGAAGATCAACGGCAATATCGGCAACTCGGCGCTGGGCTCCTCCATCGAGGAGGAAGTGGCCAAGCTGACCTGGGGCATCCGCTGGGGCTCGGACACGGTGATGGACCTGTCCACCGGCAAGCACATCCACGAGACCCGCGAGTGGATCATCCGCAACTCGCCGGTCCCGATCGGCACCGTGCCGATCTACCAGGCGCTGGAGAAGGTCAACGGCGTGGCCGAGGACCTGACCTGGGAGCTGTTCCGCGACACCCTAATCGAGCAGGCCGAGCAGGGCGTGGACTACTTCACCATCCACGCCGGCGTACTGCTGCGCTACGTGCCGCTGACCGCCAAGCGGGTCACCGGCATCGTCAGCCGCGGCGGCTCGATCATGGCCAAGTGGTGCCTGGCGCACCACAAGGAGAATTTCCTCTACACCCATTTCGAGGAAATCTGCCAGATCATGAAGGCCTACGACGTCAGCTTCTCGCTGGGAGATGGCCTGCGTCCCGGTTCCATCGCCGACGCCAACGACGAGGCCCAGTTCGGCGAACTGGAAACCCTCGGCGAGCTGACCAAGATCGCCTGGAAGCACGACGTCCAGGTGATGATCGAAGGCCCCGGCCACGTGCCGATGCAGCTGATCAAGGAGAACATGGACAAGCAGCTGGAATGCTGCGACGAGGCGCCGTTCTACACCCTCGGCCCGCTGACCACCGACATCGCCCCGGGCTACGACCACATCACCAGCGGCATAGGCGCGGCGATGATCGGTTGGTTCGGCTGCGCCATGCTCTGCTACGTTACACCCAAGGAGCATCTGGGCCTGCCGAACAAGGACGACGTCAAGACCGGCATCATCACTTACAAGATCGCCGCTCATGCCGCCGACCTTGCCAAAGGTCACCCGGGAGCGCAGATTCGTGACAACGCCTTGAGTAAGGCGCGCTTCGAGTTCCGCTGGGAAGACCAGTTCAACTTGGGCCTGGACCCGGACACCGCGCGCAGCTACCACGACGAGACGCTGCCCAAGGACTCGGCCAAGGTGGCGCACTTCTGCTCCATGTGTGGGCCGAAGTTCTGCTCGATGAAGATCACCCAGGAAGTGCGGGTGTATGCTGAGGAACAGCGAATCGCCGCACTGGAACTGGATCAGGAGGTCGAGCAGGGCATGCAGGCCAAGGCCGAGGAGTTCAAGGCGCAGGGCGCGCAGCTCTATCACAAGGTGTGATGGGGGGCAGATGCAGCAGCGTGCATCTGCGGTGTGACCAGGACGGGCCTTCGGGCCCGTTCGTGTTAATAGGGGGTAATCATGCAACAGGACGATGTCGAAATACTCGAGCGTGAAGCCTGCTTTCGCGGCTTCTACCGGCTCGATCGCCTGCATCTGCGCCACCGCCAGTTTTCCGGCGAGATGGGGCCGCCACTCAGTCGCGAGCTGTTCCTGCGTCACGATGCGGTCTGCGTGCTGCCCTACGATCCGCAGCGCGATGCGGTGGTGTTGATCGAGCAGTTTCGCGTCGGCGCCCTGGAGAAGAGCGCCAATCCCTGGCTGCTGGAGCTGGTCGCCGGGCTGATCGACCAGGACGAGCAGCCGGAACAAGTGGCCCGCCGCGAGGCCATGGAAGAAGCAGGCCTGGCCTTGAGCTCGTTGTGGCCGATCACCCAGTACTACCCCTCGCCGGGCGGCTCGGACGAGCGGGTGCACCTGTTCATCGGCCGCTGTGACAGTGAGGGGGCCGGCGGGGTGCACGGCCTGGAGGAGGAAGGCGAGGACATCCGGGTGCACGTGTGGCCCCTGGAAGATGCCCTGGACGCGGTGAAAGACGGACGCATCGACAATGCGGCGAGCATCATCGCCCTGCAGTGGCTGGCGCTCAATCGCGCCGAGGTCCGGGGGTTGTGGTCGTGAACCTGCTGCGCGAGCGCTACCGGGTCGACCTGGTCGAACTGCAGGCCGTCTGCGAGGCCAACTATGCGCGGCTGATGCGCCTGTTGCCGGCCATGCGCGAGCAGGCGGGCGCGCGCCGGGTGGCGCTGAGCCAGGGCGAACAGTTGCTCGGCGTGCTGGCCCTGGAAGTGCTGGAAACCTGTCCCTACACCTCGACCCTGCAGATACGCCAGGAGCACAGCCTGCCCTGGTTGCCGGTGCCGCGCCTGGAAGTGCGCGTCTACCACGATGCACGCATGGCCGAGGTGGTCGGTGCCCAGAGTGCGCGTCGCTTCCGCAGTATCTACCCGTATCCGAATGCGGCCATGCACCAGCCGGACGAGAAAACCCAGCTCAACCTGTTTCTCGGCGAATGGCTGAGCCACTGCCTGGCCTGCGGGCACGAGCTGGAACCGGTGGTGTAGGCTTGTCTCTGTGTTGATGGCCCTTGGCCATGCCTTGCGCATGCTTTCTGTGACCCATGCCCGCTTAGCGGGTTTACCGTTGGCCGAACTAGCCACCATAATCCTCATATTCCGCTCATGGAGACGGCCCCTTGCCGAGCGCGACCCCTTCCGCTGCTGATTCTTCGGTACTGCTGGTGCAGTTGTCCGATAGCCACCTGTTTGCCGACGCGGACGGCAAGCTGCTGGGCATGGAAACCCAGGACAGCCTGCAGCGGGTCATCGAGCGGGTGCTCGAGGAGCAGCCGCAGATCGACCTGGTGCTCGCCAGTGGCGACCTGTCGCAGGATGGCAGCGCCGCGTCCTATGTGCGGTTTCGCCAGCTGACCGCCGCGCTGCCGGCCCCGGCGCGCTGGTTTCCCGGCAACCACGATGAAATCCCGGCCATGCAGGCCGCCTGCGCCGGCAGCGATCTGCTGGAGCCGGTGATCGACCTGGGCAACTGGCGAATCATCCTGCTCGACTCCTCGATCCCCGGTGCGGTGCCCGGTTACATCGCCGACGCCCAGTTGGAGCTGCTGGAGCGTGCGCTGGGCGAGGCGCCGGAGCGCCACCATCTGGTGTGCCTGCACCATCACCCGGTCTCGATCGGCTGTCGCTGGATGGAGCCGATCGGTGTGCGCAACGCCGATGCGCTGTTCGCCGTGCTGGAGCGCTTCAGCCAGGTGCGGGCGCTGCTCTGGGGCCATGTGCACCAGGAATTCGACCAGCAGCGCGGCGACCTGAGGCTGCTGGCCTCGCCTTCGACCTGCGTGCAGTTCGCCCCCGGCAGCGAGGAGTTCCAGGTCGACAGCTCCGCGCCTGGCTACCGCTGGCTGCGCCTGCACGACGACGGGCGCCTGGATACCGGGGTGTCGCGGGTCACCGGCATCGATTTCGAGGTGGATTACAGCGTCAAGGGCTACTGAGCGGCCGCTGTCGCGCCTGCCCGCTTGCCGCTGGCGACCCAGTCCTTGTAGCCTGCCAGCCCATGACTCCAAGCATCCTCTATCTTCACGGCCTCAACAGCTCGCCCGCCTCACTCAAGGCCAGCCAGCTGTGGCGTGCTATGCAGCGCCTCGACCTGGCGCCGCAGTTGCGCGTGCCGGCCCTGCACCACCATCCGCGTCAGGCCATCGCCCAGGCCGAGGCGCTGATTGGCGAGCTCGGCCGGCCGGTGCTGGTCGGCAGTTCCCTGGGCGGCTACTATGCGACCCACCTGGCCGAGCGGTATGGCTTGCGTGCGCTGCTGATCAACCCGGCGGTGCGCCCGCACCTGTTGTTCGACGGCTACCTGGGCCCGCAACAGAATTACTACAGCGACGAAACCTGGGAGCTGACCGCCGAGCACGTGGCGGCGCTGGCCGAGCTGGAGGTGCCACCGCCGCAGGACCCCGCGCGCTATCAGGTGTGGCTGCAGACGGCCGACGAAACCCTCGATTACCGCCAGGCCGAGCGCTACTACCGGGCCTGCGCACTGCGCATCCAGGCCGGCGGCGACCATGGTTTTCAGGGCTTCGCCGAGCGCCTGCCGATGCTTTTCGCCTTCGCCGGTATCGACGCCACTCGCTGGCGCCATATCGACTTTTCCGACCTTCAAGACGATTCGAGACCCCATGGCCCAGCAGAACGCCTATAACGCAGACGCCATCGAAGTCCTTTCCGGCCTGGATCCGGTGCGCAAACGCCCGGGCATGTATACCGACACCAGCCGGCCCAACCACCTGGCCCAGGAAGTCATCGACAACAGCGTCGACGAGGCCCTGGCCGGCCATGCCAGGTCGATCCAGGTGATTCTGCATCAGGACAATTCCCTGGAGGTGCTCGACGATGGCCGCGGCATGCCGGTGGACATCCACCCGGAGGAAGGCGTACCCGGGGTCGAGTTGATCCTCACCAAGCTGCATGCCGGCGGCAAGTTCTCCAACAAGAACTACCAGTTCTCCGGCGGCCTGCACGGCGTCGGCATCTCGGTGGTCAACGCCCTGTCGACCCGGGTGGTGGTGACGGTCAAGCGCGATGGCAACGAGTACCAGATGAGCTTCGCCGATGGCTTCAAGGCCAGCGACCTGCAGGTCGTCGGCAGCGTCGGCAAGCGCAACACCGGCACCAGCGTGCACTTCTGGCCGGACGCCAAGTACTTCGACTCCTTCAAGTTTTCGGTCAGCCGCCTCAAGCACGTGCTCAAGGCCAAGGCCGTGTTGTGTCCCGGTCTGGCGGTCAGCTTCGAGGACAAGGCCAGCGGCGAGCGCGTCGAGTGGCTGTACGAGGATGGCCTGCGCTCCTACCTGGCCGATGCGGTCAGCGAGTATCCACGCCTGCCCGACACCCCCTTCTGCGGCAGCCTCAGCGGCAACAAGGAGGCGGTGGACTGGGCCCTGCTGTGGCTGCCAGAGGGCGGCGAAAGCGTGCAGGAAAGCTACGTCAACCTGATCCCCACGGCCCAGGGCGGCACCCACGTCAACGGGTTGCGCCAGGGCCTGCTGGACGCCATGCGCGAGTTCTGCGAGTTCCGCAACCTGCTGCCGCGCGGGGTCAAGCTGGCGCCGGAGGATATCTGGGAGCGCATCGCCTTCGTGCTCTCGACCAAGATGCAGGACGCCCAGTTCTCCGGGCAGACCAAGGAGCGCCTGTCCTCGCGCGAGGCCGCGGCCTTCGTCTCCGGGGTGGTCAAGGATGCCTTCAGCCTCTGGCTCAACGCCCACCCGGAGCTGGGCCAGCAGCTGGCCGAACTGGCCATCAGCAACGCCAACCGCCGGCTCAAGGCCGGCAAGAAGGTCGAGCGCAAGAAGATCACCCAGGGCCCGGCGCTGCCGGGCAAGCTGGCCGACTGCGCCGGGCAGGACCCCATGCGCTCCGAACTGTTTCTGGTCGAGGGGGATTCTGCCGGTGGCAGCGCCAAGCAGGCGCGGGACAAGGAATTCCAGGCGATCATGCCGCTGCGCGGCAAGATCCTCAACACCTGGGAGGTCGACGGCGGCGAAGTCCTGGCCAGCCAGGAGGTTCACGACATCGCCGTGGCCATCGGCCTCGACCCGGGCTCCAGTGATCTGACCCAGCTGCGCTACGGCAAGATCTGCATCCTCGCCGACGCCGACTCCGACGGCCTGCACATCGCCACCTTGCTCTGCGCCCTGTTCGTTCGCCACTTCCGCCCGCTGGTCGATGCCGGGCATGTCTATGTGGCGATGCCGCCGCTGTACCGCATCGACCTGGGCAAGGAGATCTTCTATGCCCTGGACGATGCCGAGCGTGACGGCATCCTCGATCGCCTGGTGGCCGAGAAGCGCCGCGGCAAGCCCCAGGTGACCCGCTTCAAGGGCCTGGGCGAGATGAACCCGCCGCAGCTGCGCGAAACCACCATGGACCCCAACACCCGGCGCCTGGTGCAGTTGACCCTGGATGACTTCGAAGGCACCCGGGAAATCATGGACATGCTGCTGGCCAAGAAGCGCGCCGGCGACCGCAAGTGCTGGCTGGAGTCCAAGGGCAACCTGGCCGAGGTCCTGCTCTGATGCGTGGCCTGGGCGCCCTGTTGGCCCTGTTGACGATGCCGGTGCTGGCCGCTTCGCCAGCGCTGGAGGAGCTGCAACTGCTCGAGGAACGGCCGGTCGAGGGCATCCCCGCCGGCAACCTGTCGGGCCTGGCCTGGTGCGACGGCGCCCTGTGGGCGGTGTCGGACCGCGAGGACGACCGCCTCTATCGCCTGAACAGCCAGGATGGCCTGTGGCAGGCCGAGGCCGAGTCATTCATCGCACCACCGGCGCCGCCTATTCCGCTGCCCTGGGGGGTGCGCATGCGCAGCTGGCTGACCGCCCTGGTGCGTGGCGGCGGCCTGGATTTCGAGGGGCTGTCCTGCGACGCGCAGGGCAACCGCTACCTGGTCAGCGAGGCGCGGGCGGCGGTCCTGCAGCTGGCGCCGTTCGGCCAGCCGCAGTGGCTGGCGCTGCCGCCGGGAATGGTGCGCCAGGCGCGGGCCAGTGGCATGCTGCTGCATTTCAATGCGCTGCTCGAGGGCATTGCCATCGACCCGGCCGGCGAGCGCCTGTGGCTGGCGGGCGAGCGCCAGCGCCGCGGGCTGCTGGTGCTGCACAAGCAGGCCAGTCGCTGGCACTGCAGCGGCGGCTGCGTATTGCTCAGCGAGGGCGGCAGCGAGCCGCTGCCGGCGCCGGCCGAGGGCGGCAAGCCAATGCCGCGGGATTTCTCCGGGCTGGCCTTCCACCGGGAGAAGCTCTTTACCCTGGAACGCCAGGCGCACCGCATCTGTCGCCGCCAGTTGAGTGATGGCGAACTCGAGCGCTGCTGGTCGTTCGCCGCCGAGGCGCTCACCGAGGCGCGGCATTATGACAAGCCCTATGGCATGGCCGAGGCTCTGTGGATCGACGAGGAGGGCGCCTGGATCGGCCTCGACAACGGTCGCAATGCCCGCGGCGATGGCGAGCTGCGGCCGATCGTCTGGCGTTTCGCCGCACCCAAGGGCGGCTGGGGAAGCACCCGGTGAGCCCGCCAGTACCCGGCCGCCGGGCCGGACGGGTGATGCTGGTGCTGGCCTGGGGCGCCGGCTTGCTGCTGGCCACGCGCTTCTTCGGCGACTGGGAAGACAACCAGCGTAATCCCAATCGCAGTCCCGAGTCGGTGCATGGCAGCGACTTCGTCGAGGTGCAGTTGGCCAGCAGTCGCCAGGGCCATTACCTGGCCGGCGGGCAGATCAACGGCGCACCCGTGACCTTCCTGCTCGACACCGGTGCCACCCAGGTGGCGGTGCCGGTCGAGCTGGCCCGACGCCTGGGCCTGCAGCCCGGTGCCCCTATCCTGATCAGCACCGCCAACGGCCAGGCCACCGCCCACCGGACCCGCCTGGGCAGCCTCAAGTTGGGCGATATCGTCCTGCGCGACGTCGACGCGCTGATCGCCCCCGGCATGACCGGCGAAGAGGTGCTGCTGGGCATGAGCGCCCTCAAACAACTCGAATTTACCCAGCGCGCGGGCACCCTGGTGCTGCGCCAATCCACCTTGCAATGAGACCCGCATGAGCGAATCCCTCGATTTGAGCCTGGACGGCGTTGAGCGCCGCTCCCTCGCCGACTTTACCGAGCAGGCGTATCTCAACTATTCGATGTACGTGATCATGGACCGCGCCCTGCCGCATATCGGCGATGGCTTGAAGCCGGTGCAGCGGCGCATCGTCTACGCCATGAGCGAACTGGGCCTGGACGCCGACTCCAAGCACAAGAAGTCAGCGCGCACCGTCGGCGACGTGCTCGGCAAGTTCCACCCGCACGGCGACTCGGCCTGCTACGAGGCCATGGTGCTGATGGCCCAGCCGTTCAGCTACCGCTATACCCTGGTCGACGGCCAGGGCAACTGGGGCGCGCCGGACGATCCCAAGTCGTTCGCCGCCATGCGCTACACCGAGGCGCGCCTGTCTCGCTACTCCGAGGTGCTGCTCGCCGAACTGGGCCAGGGCACAGTGGACTGGGTGCCGAACTTCGACGGCACGATGAACGAGCCGGCGACCCTGCCGGCGCGGCTGCCCAACCTGCTGCTCAATGGCACCACCGGCATCGCCGTGGGCATGGCCACCGACGTGCCGCCGCACAACCTGCGCGAGGTGGCGGCGGCCTGCGTGCGCCTGCTCGATCAGCCCGATGCCACGGTCGAGCAGCTCTGCGAGCACGTGCTGGGACCTGACTTCCCCACCGAGGCAGAGGTCATCACCGCGCGCGCCGACCTGCTGAAGATCTACGAGACCGGCCGTGGCTCGGTGCGTATGCGCGCGGTATACCGCATCGAGGACGGCGACATCGTGGTTACCGCGCTGCCGCACCAGGTCTCCGGCTCTAAGGTGCTGGAGCAGATCGCTGGGCAGATGCAGGCCAAGAAACTGCCGATGGTCGCCGACCTGCGTGACGAGTCGGACCACGAGCATCCGTGCCGCATCGTCATCATCCCGCGCTCCAACCGGGTCGACGCCGACGAACTGATGCAGCACCTGTTCGCCACCACCGACCTGGAGTCCAGCTACCGGGTCAATACCAACGTCATCGGCCTGGACGGCAAACCCCAGGTGAAGAACCTGCGGCAGATGCTGCGCGAGTGGCTGGAGTACCGGGTCGGCACCGTGCGCCGGCGCCTGCAGTTCCGCCTGGACAAGGTGGAGAAGCGCCTGCACCTGTTGGAAGGCTTGCTGGTCGCCTTCCTCAACCTCGACGAGGTGATCCATATCATCCGCACCGAGGACTCGCCCAAGCCGGTGCTGATGGCGCGCTTCGGCCTCACCGAGGTGCAGGCCGACTACATCCTCGACACCCGCCTGCGTCAGCTGGCGCGCCTGGAGGAGATGAAGATCCGCGGCGAGCAGGACGCGCTGGCCAAGGAGCGCGCCAAGCTGCTGGCCCTGCTCGGCAGCGAGGCCAAGCTGAAGAAACTGGTGCGCGACGAGATCATTCAGGACGCCGAGACCTATGGCGACGCACGCCGCTCGCCGATCGTCGCCCGCGCCGAGGCCCGCGCTCTGTCGGAAACCGAGTTGATGCCGACCGAGCCGGTCACCGTGGTGATCTCGGAGAAGGGCTGGGTGCGCTGCGCCAAGGGCCATGACATCGATGCCACCGGGCTCTCCTACAAGGCTGGCGACGGCTTCAAGGCCGCGGCGCCGGGGCGCTCGAACCAGTACGCGGTGTTTATCGACTCGACCGGACGCAGCTATTCGCTGGCCGCCCACTCGCTGCCCTCGGCGCGGGGCCAGGGCGAACCGCTGACCGGGCGCCTGGCGCCGCCGCCGGGGGCCAGCTTCGAATGCGTGCTGCTGCCGGAGGACAATGCCCTGTATGTGATCGCCTCCGATGCCGGCTACGGCTTCGTGGTCAAGGGCGAGGACCTGCAGGCCAAGAACAAGGCCGGCAAGGCCCTGCTCAGTCTGCCGGTCGGGGCCCGGGTGATGCCGCCCAAGCCGCTGGGCAATCGCGAGGAAGACTGGCTGGCGGCGGTCACTAGCGAGGGTCGCCTATTATTGTTCAAGGTGGCCGACCTTCCGCAGCTGGGCAAGGGCAAGGGCAACAAGATCATCGGCATTCCCGGCGAGCGGGTGGCCAGCCGCGAGGAGTACCTGAGCGATCTGGCCGTGCTGCCGGCCGGCAGTACCCTGGTGTTGCAGGCCGGCAAGCGCACCCTGTCGCTCAAGGCCGATGACCTGGAGCACTACAAGGGCGAGCGCGGCCGCCGCGGCAACAAGCTGCCGCGCGGATTCCAGCGGGTCGATGGGCTGCTGGTGGAGAGCCTGAGCTAACCGGGGAGAGCGGATGACTGAGGGCGTGCAGGCAGCGGGGTTGCAGTGGGCGCCTGAAGACGGTCAGGCGGCGCGTCTGCAAATAGAGGGCGCCTGGCTGCTGGAGGTCGCCAAGCCAGACCTTGAGGCCGTCTGGCATGGCCGCCGGCAGCGAGGGCGGCAGGTGGCGGTCGAGGTGGCGGTGAGCGCCTGGGACAGCAGCCTGCTGGCCCTGCTGCGGCGTCTGCAGCGCCTGGCCAAGGCGCAGCAGGTAGAACTGCAGTGGCAGGGCCTGCCCGACGGTGTTGAACGCCTGCTGCAGATGGCGGCCACGCCCTCCACGCAACCCCAGGGACGGCCGCGCCCACGTTTCGGCCCGGTGTCCCGGCTGGGCCTTCTGGTGCTGGTGGGGCTGGCCAGTCTCGGCCGCGCCTGCCGCTTCCTCGGCGAGGTGGTGCAGGCCCTAGGGCGCCAGCTGCGTGGGCGCGGGCGCATGCGTGGCAGTGACTTCTGGCTGGCGCTGCAGCACTGCGGGCCGGGTGCGCTGCCGATAGTCGCGCTGATTGCCACCCTGGTCGGCCTGATCCTGGCATTCGTCGGCGCGGCGCAGCTGGAGGCCTTCGGCGCCCAGCTGTACATCGCCAACATGGTCGCCATCGGCATGACCCGCGAGATGGGCGCGCTGATGACCGCGGTGATCATGGCTGGCCGCACCGGTGCGGCCTATGCCGCGGAACTCGGCAGCATGCAGGCCAACGAGGAGATCGATGCGCTGAAGACCTTCGGCTTCCCGCCCCTGGAGTTCCTCGTTCTGCCGCGCCTGCTCGCACTGCTGGTGGCCATGCCGCTGCTGTGCGCCTTCGCCGATGCCCTGGGTATCCTCGGCGGCTTCGTCATCGGTGCCGGGCTGTTCGACATCTCCGCGACCCAATACCTCAACCAGAGCCTGGCGCTGCTCAGCCTCGCCGACTTCCTGCTGGGCATCTTTAAGAGCCTGGTGTTCGCCGTGCTGATCGGCCTGATCGGCTGTCACTATGGCCTGGCCAGCGGGCGCGATGCCCAGGCGGTGGGCCAGGCGACCACCCGCGCGGTGGTCAGTATCGTCGTCGCCCTGGTGGTCAGCGATGCCCTGATCACCCTGATCTGCACCCGCCTGGGGATCTGAGATGAGCGAGCCGGTGTTGCGCATCGAGCGGCTCAGCGCCGGCTATGGCAGCCTGGTGGTGCAGCGCGAGCTGGAGTTCTCGGTGCGCCATGGCGAGGTGTTCGTGGTGATGGGCGGCAGCGGTTGCGGCAAGAGCACCCTGCTGCGCCACCTGATTGGCCTGCAGGCACCACTGGCCGGACGGGTGTCGTTCAAGGGCGAGGACTTCTGGGCGTGCAGCGAGGAGCGGCGCACCCAACTGCAGCAGCAGTTCGGCGTGCTCTACCAGAATGGCGCGCTCTGGGGGGCGATGACCCTGCGCGAGAATATCTGCCTGCCTCTGGCGGCCTACCGGCAACGGCTGCAGGCGGTCGAGCGCACCGAGCTGGCGGCGCTCAAGCTGGCCCTGGTCGGCCTGGCCGGCTGCGACGAGTTGTATCCGGCGCAGCTGTCGGGCGGCATGCGCAAGCGTGCGGCGCTGGCCAGGGCGCTGGCCCTGGACCCGCAGGTGCTGTTTCTCGACGAGCCCTCGGCCGGTCTCGACCCGCTCAGCTCCATGGCCCTCGACGAATTGATCCTGCAGTTGCGCGACAGCCTGGGCGCCAGCATCGTGCTGGTTACCCACGAGCTACCGAGCATCTTCAGGGTGGCCGATACCTGCCTGTTTCTCGACAGTCAGAGCCATACCCAGCTGGCCCTGGGCAGCCCACAGGAACTGCTGGCCCACGGCCCGGCTCAGGTTCGGCGCTTTCTGCGCCGGGACCCGGCCCTGCCAGCAGCGGAGGTACCATGAGCGAAGCACGCAAACCCTTGTTCATCGGCGCCTTCCTGTTGACCGGCCTGGCGCTGCTGGCTCTGGGCATCCTGATGCTCGCGCGCGACAGCTGGTTCAGCCAGCCGAGCGAGTATGTGGTCTACTTCACCGGTAGCCTCGATGGCCTGGATGTCGGCGCCGATGTGACCTATCGCGGGGTCAAGGTCGGTACCGTGCAGGAGATTCGCCTGTCCTACGACCCCCAGCTCAACGACGTGGTGATGCCGGTGGTGCTGCGCATCAGCGATCCGGGGCGAGAGCGCGAGGCGGGGCGCGGACTGGACCAGTTCATCGGTCAGCTGGTCGAGCGCGGTCTGCGCGCCCAGTTGCAGACCCCCAGCCTGTTGACCGGCAAGGCGATCGTCGCCCTGGACATGTTTCCCGAGCAGCCAGGCTATGTGCGCACGCCCCATGAGCTCGAGCTGCCGACCATCCCCAGCGTGCCGTCGCGGATCGATCAGATCGCCGACGTGCTGCGCGAGCTGGCCGGCAGCCTGCGTCAGTTGCCGCTGCAGGATCTGGCCGAGTCGGCCCAGCGGACCCTGCAGGCGGTGGAGAAGCTGAGCAGCTCGAGCGATCTGCAGCAGAGCCTGAGCAGCATGAGCCAGCTGCTGGCCAAGCTCGATCGCCTCAGCGGCCGCCTGGAGCAGCAGCTGCCGCCGATCATGGATAACGTCCAGCAGGGCAGCAGCGACCTGCGGGCGGCGGTCGAAGACATTCGCCGGGCTGCACAAGGCACGGCGCAGGCCGTGGAGCAGGTCAACGCACTGGTGGCTGACAGTCGCCACAGTCTTGGGCCAGAATCCGCGCTACAGTACGAGGCGTTGCGTGCATTGCAGGAGCTGAGCCTGGCCGGCAAGGCCGTTCAGCGCCTGGCCGAAGGGCTCGATCAGCAACCCCAGTCGCTTATTTTTGGTAAATCAAGGTGATGTTTCGATGAAACCGATGCGCTTCTCGCCGCCATTGTTACTGCTGTTCGCGGCGCTGACCCTGCATGGTTGTGCGCTGCTGCCCTCGGCGCAGTTCTACCAGTTGGAGCAGGGCCAGGCCGCCCTGCCCGAAGGCGACAAGGGGCCGGCATTGCTGCTCGGTCCGTTGAAGCTGGCCGATTACCTGCAGCGCGAGCAGCTGGTGCAACGCGAGGCCGATGACAGCCTGACCCTCAGCCAGCGCACGCGCTGGGCCGGCAGCCTGCAGGACGACATCGGTCAGTTGCTCCTGCGCCAGTTGGCGGGGCAGCTGGATACCAGTCGCATCGCCCTCTACCCGGACCGCATCGGTTTCGACAGCCAGGTGCAGGTGGTCCTGAATATCAGCCGCCTGGATTCCGGCGCGTTGCAGCCGGCCGTGCTGGAGGCGCAGTGGCGACTGCTCGACGCCGCCGGGGTGCAGCGCGGCAGCCGGGTGCTGCGCCTGCAGACCGCCCACGGCGGTTCGGTCGCCGATCAGGTGCATGCCCAGAGCGTGCTGTTGCGCCAGCTGGCGGATGAGCTGGCCCTGGCGATCAAGGCCATGCCGGTGGCCGAGCGGGCGCCGGCGCGCAAGAGCGCACCCGCCGCGCCCGCCAAGCCGCCGGCGCGCAGCCAGCGCTTGCCGGTGCTCGAGCCGAACCCGCAGCTGGATGTGTTCCGCTTCTGAGTGAGCGCGCCGCGCTTAGTGCGGGCGCTGTTCGTGCATGCTCGCCAGCTGGCGTTCCAGCAGCGACGGATAGGGGTCCAGCAGGCGTTCGACGCAGCAGGCGCCTTCCGGGCTGGCGATGGCGCGGATCCGGGCGCGCTGGCGCACGCGCGGATCGTCGCCGACCTGGCGCTCGAGCAGCAGCAGGTTGCGACTGTGCTGGGACAGGGCCAGGGCATCCTGGGCGCTGTCGCTGAGCAGCAGCTCGCCCTGGCTCAGGTCGAACAGCTCGTCGCCCTGGGTCAGGCCCAGTTGCAGTTGCAGGGTGATGCCGCTGTCGGCCACCTCGACCTGCAGGGCATGCCCCAGGGCGCGCATCAGCTCGCCGCAGCAGATGGCGTGGGCCAGGTAGTCTTCGCCGCTGTCCTGCTGGTGGAACAGCATCAGGCTGCTGCCGTCGTTGAGGGTGTGCAGTTCGCCCCGGTAGAGGGCTGCAGCCTGGTTCAAGCAGTCGCGGTAGCGTTGCAGCAGATCGAGCAGGCGCGCGCGGGGCAGACGGCGCAATTGTTCCTGGGCGCCCAGCTGGATCGCCAGCACGGCACTGTGCTGGGGCTCGCGCAGATGCAGGGTGGGCGGGGCGAGTGACTCGTCGAGTTCGTCGTCCGCCGCCGCTGCCTGCTGTGCTGCGCTGCCGAAGGCGGCCGGTTGCGGGGCTGGCTCGTCGTATTCTGCTTGCGCCTCGTCGAACGGCGGATCGCTCAGGTCCTGCTCGCGGAAGCCGGGCTCGTCGTCGAGCTCTTCAAGGTAGTCTTCGTCGTCCTCATCGGCAGGCTGCGGATAGTCGTCCTCGGCCGTGATCGCCGGCTTCTCCGGCACTAGGCGCGCTTGCAGTTGACGGGCCAGGTCGCCGATCTCGTCCTGGCGTGTCGAGCCGGGGGCCGGGTCGTCCGGGTCGCGCAGCCAGATGCGCAGTTGCAGCAGTGGCGTGGCGATGTGCCGGCCCAGGCGCATGCTCAGGGACAGGGCCAGCGCCAGCAGGATCAGGCTGAGGATGCCCATGCTCTGCAGGCTGATGGTCATTGGCTGCTGGAACTGGCGCATGTCCAGGCTGATGCGCAGCTGGCCGGCGATCACCTCCTGAAAGGTGATGGGCGTCGAATACAGCCCCTCGGTATCGCCGAGCATGCTGGTGCTCGGTCGAGAGCCAGCCTCGGCGAGGATGCGGTTGTCCACGCTGTAGATCGCCGCATGGGCCACCAGCGGGTTCTTCACCAGGTTGCTCAGCAGCACATTGAGGCTGAGGATATCGTTGGATACCAGCAGTTCGGTGGCCGAGGCCGCCGTCTGGGTGATCAGGCTGGTACCGAGGGCATCGGCCTGCTGCTGCATGGCCTGCTTGAACTGCATGCCGATCACCCAGGCGTAGATCACCAGGGCCAGCGCCACCAGCAGGAGGCTGTGGCTGGCGATGCGCAGGGCCAGGGGAACCCGCCGTTGGCGCAGGGCCTGAAACAGCAACAGGAAGAAGTTATCGGGTTTGACGGGGGCGGGCCGGTTCACAGAGCTCGGCTCTTGTCGACTGGAGATGCCGCGCAGTATAGCGAGGGCACTGCACAGGGCAAAGCGTCGCGCGTGCCCGTATGGCGGGGAAAATGGGTAGAATGTGCGGCTTTCGGCGACCCATTGGGCGGGCCGCTCATCACTACTCGAACCCCGGAGGGTACGCCTTGCGCGAAATCGTCCTGATCAATATCACCGGCGAAGACCGTCCCGGCCTGACCGCCGCGATAACCGGCGTGCTGGCTCAAGAGGGGGTGAATATCCTCGACATCGGCCAGGCGGTGATCCACGACACCCTGTCCTTCGGCATCCTGGTGGAAATCCCGCACACCGAGCGCGCCTCCTCGGTGCTCAAGGATGTGCTGTTCACCGCCTACAAGCTCGACCAGCAGGTGCGCTTCACCCCTGTGGCCGAAGCCGATTACCAGCAGTGGGTGGCGGGGCAGGGCAAGCCACGGCATATCGTCACCCTGCTGACCCGCAAGGTCACCGCCGAGCAGCTGCAGCGGGTCAGCGCCATCACCGCCAAATACCAGCTGAACATCGATCATATCGACCGCCTGTCCGGGCGCATGCCGCTGGACATGCCGGCCGAGCAGGGCAAGGGCTGCATCGAGTTCTCCGTGCGCGGCGAGCCGGCCGACCCGGTGGCGCTGCGGGCCGAGTTCCTCAGCGTGGCCCAGGAGCTCAACGTCGACATCGCCTTCCAGCGCGACTCGCTGTTCCGGCGCAATCGGCGCCTGGCGGTATTCGACATGGACTCGACGCTGATCGAGGCCGAGGTGATCGACGAGCTGGCCAAAGCCGCCGGCGTGGGCGAGCAGGTCTCGGCCATCACCGAGCGGGCGATGCGTGGCGAGCTGGACTTCGCCGCCAGCTTCAGGGAACGCCTGGCCCTGCTCAAGGGCCTGCCGGAAACCGTGCTGGCGGACATCGGCGCCTCGCTGCGCCTGACCGAGGGTGCCGAAACCCTGTTCGGCGAATTGCGTCGCCTGGGCTACAAGACGGCGATCCTGTCTGGCGGTTTCAGTTACTTCGCCAACCAGCTGCAAGCCAAGCTGGGCATCGATTATGTGTTCGCCAATGAGCTGCAGATCGTCGATGGCCGGGTCACGGGGGTCGCGGTCGAGCCGATCGTCGACGCCCAGCGCAAGGCCGACCTGCTTCGCGAACTGGCGTTGCGTGAAGGGCTGCAACTGGAGCAGACCATTGCCGTCGGCGACGGTGCCAACGATCTGCCGATGCTGGGGCTGGCCGGGCTGGGGGTGGCCTTTCGGGCCAAGCCACTGGTCAAGCAATCGGCCAAACAGGCGATTTCCACCCTGGGCCTGGATGGCATTCTCTACCTGTTGGGCTTTCGCGACCGCGACGGCCTGGCGTAACCGTCCAGCCATGAAAAAGCCGCCTTCGGGCGGCTTTTTCGTTTCTGCCGCGGCCTATTCGTCGCCGGCGGAGAAATCGTAGTCCATCGACTGGCTGGGACCCTGCAGGTAGTGGCCCTGGATGTAGTTGACCCCTGCCTGCCAGAGAATGGCCAGCACACTGGCACTCTCGATGAACGGCACTATGGTCAGCTTGGCCTGGGCATGCAGGCTGGCCAGCAGGGCCTTGAGCGCCTCCTGGTTGTCCGCCGAGGACAGCTCCTGGGAGAAGGAGCCGTCGAGTTTGACGAAGTCGATATTCAGGTGCTTGAGGGTGTTGAAAGGGTTGATCGCACAGCCGAACTGGCTCAGCGCCACCTGGCAGTGCAGCTCCTTGAGGCCATGGGTCAGGGCCTTGGCCTGCTTCAGGTAGGCGATGGCGTCCGGCTCGCTGAACTGGAACGCCAGGGCGTCCGAGGGCAGGCGCGCGGCCTTCAGGGCCACGCTGAGCCAGGGCAGCAGGGTCTGGTCCTGCAGGCTGGCGCTCGACAGGTGAACGAACAGGCGGGTGTTGTGGCCCTTGTTGCGATGGTCGGCAAGCAGCTTGATCGAGTTGAGGATCACCCAGCGGTCGATCTTCTCGCCGAGGCCGGCCTCCTTGGCCGCATTGAGGAAGTCCGGCGGAGGCACTTCCTCGCCCTGTGGGCTGAGCAGGCGCAGCAGCACCTCGTAGTGCTCATGGCTGTCGCCGCGCAGGCTGATGATGGGTTGGAACAGCAGGCGGAAACTGTTGTTTTCCAGGGCCTGCTGGACCATGGCGACTATGTTGCCGCGGTTGGCGGCGGCGGCCAGTTCATCGGCTGGATCGAACAGCTTCAGCGCGTTGCCCTCGGCCAGTTCGTCGGCGCAGCGTTGCGCGCGGTTGACCACTTCCTGGGCCTTGACGGTCTTCTCGTTGAGGCCGGCGACGCCGATCGACAGGGTGGTCTGGGCCGTGCGGCCACTGACGTCGAACAGGTGGCCCTCGACTTTCTTCAACAGGCTGGCGAGTTCGGCCTCGCACTGCTCGGGGGTCTTACCCGCCTGCAGCACGGTGAAGACATCGTCACCGAAGCGGGCCAGCTTGGCCTCGTCGGCAAAGTGGCCACGCAGCAGGTTGGCCAGATCGGTGAGCAGCAGATCGATGCCGGCCAGGCCGACTTCCGCCAGCAGGCTGGGGTAGCGGTCGAGGCGGATGTAGGCCAGGCTGGCGGGCTGGCCGGCCTTGACGGCGCGCTCGGCGGCCGCGTCCATCAGTTCGAGGAAGTGGTTGCGGTTGAACAGGCCGGTGACCAGATCCTGGCTGCTGATCTCGCGCAGCTTCTCTTCCAGTTCGGCATTGCCACTCTCCGCCCGGATCACCACCTGGATGCAGGGCTCGCTGTCGTAGGTGGCTGGCGAGAAGCTCATCCGTGCCTGGAACGTCTTGCCACTGGCCTTGACCCCGGCACAGGCTATCTCGGCGTTGCCCTCGAGGTGCTGGTGGTTCTTCAGAAAGTCCTTGAAGCTGGCCTGATCGGCTGCCGCGATCAGGTCGATCATCGGCATGCCCTCCAGCTCGTCGGCATCCTCGTAGCCGAACAGCTCGAGGTAGGCGCGGTTGGCATAGATATGCATGCCGTCGTGGACATAGGTGATGGCGTCGACCGAGCTGTCGAGCAGCAGTTGACAGCGTTTTTCCGCCTCGCGCAGGGCCACTTCGGCGGTGCGTCGGGCGCGGCGTTCTTCCAGGTTGGCCAGCTCGCGCTTGGCCACCAGCACCAGGCGTTCGTCCTCGCCCTGTGGCAGCGCATCCTGAGCGCCCAGGGCCAGGGCCTCGGTGATGCCGTCGGAGTCGTTATCGGCGAGCAGCTGGATCACCGGGATGTCTTTGGCCTGCCGTCGAATCGCCGCTATGGCTTCGCTGGGGGCCAGGTGTTCGCTGCTGGGCGCGGCAATCAACAGGTCCCAGCCTTGCTGCAGGGCGTCGGCCAGGTCTTCGCTGGACGTCAGCCGGTGCACGCGGGTGGCGCGGCCGGCATTACGGAAAAGACTGACGAGGCGCTCGGCCTCGTTCTGTGAGTCTTCGAGGATCAGTAGCCGTATGGTTTTTTTTTCAATGGCCATGGCAGGGATCAAGTCGGCGCCAAACGGGCGCGAAAAGGCGACAAAAGGTAGTGAGCCGGCAATCTACAGCGACTTCCAAAGTGAGTCAAAGTCTTCCTCCCCGCCTGGCTTGCGGCTTTGCGAGGCTGTGACGGGCTTCCCTTGCTCGCTGGGCGCCTGCTCGACGCTGCGGTACTCGAACTGGTTGAAGCTGCCGGTGCTGCTCTGACGGCGGCTGAGTACCGCCCGGCTTTCGTTGCCGTTGAGGTTGATCATCACCTTGTTGCCTTCCTGAAACGGCAGGCGCGGGGTGATCAGGGTGGCAGGCTGGGAGATGGCGCTGATTTCCGGCAACAGCAGGGTACGCAGGTACTGGCTGTGCTGCTCGGTTTTGCGCAGCAACTGCAGGCCGCAGGGTTGGGCGTGGGGGGCGATCAGTTCGATGCCCATCTGGGTGCCACCGCCGCGCACCTGGCGGATCCAGCGCACCACGGCGACGCTCCAACCCTGGTCGGGGGTGTCCTGCACGCCAAGCAGTTCGCCGGCCTGTAGCTGGTTGGGCACCTCCTTGGGCCAGGACAGGCAGTAGCCGCCGGGGCTGTGGTTGATGATCGGCAGCTTGAAGGTGGGGTGCTCTTCCTGGCTGGCGGCTGACGGTTGGCCTTCGTTCGGTTGGCTGGCGCCGTATTCGATCTCTTCCATGGGCAGCCCATTGGCCCAGCCGTTGTTCTTCTGTACATCGAATGCCTTGGCCCAGACATCGGCTGCACCGCTGCCGGCCTGGTAGACCGCGCTGGTGGTTTGCGCCGGGCGCATGAGGATCTCGTTGAACGGGCGTTTGCCGCTCAGGAAAAAGTGCAGCGCGCTCATGCCGATGCACAGGGTCAGCGTGCCCTGGCCCTGGGTGCGCTGAAAGGTGCGCTCGGAGATGTCGCCCCAGGCGGCTGCCAGGTGCTGCAACATGTCCAGGCTGAAGCCCTCGGGAACCGTCAGGTCCGACTGAACCTTGCTGTCCTCGGCGGCCTGCAGGTGTTGCGTGATGGCCTCGACCAATGCCCTGGGGTCGACGCCCAGGGCATTGGCCAGTTCGCTGCGCTGGAACAGTGAACTGTAGCGGGGCGGCCCGTCGACCTGAGGGGCGACGGCAAACAGGCACGAGGAGGCATTGCCCGTCTGCAGCTTGACCCGCGAGCTCCAGGGTTCGAGGACCTCGGCGAGGCGCGCGATTGCATTCTGGCGCATCTGGTTGGTCCGGGCGCAGCCGAGCAGCAGGGCGACCAGGTAGCTCTGCTCGGTGCTCGAGCCTTGGGTATGGCGGGCCAGGGGGTCGCTGAGCGGCAGCTTGTGCAGGCCCCGTTCATGGGCGATCTGATACAGCTGATGCAGCTCCAGCCACAGCCCCTCGGGTACTGGGCAATACAGCTGGCTGGCGCGTATCAGCGGGGCGCACAGGCTGTGGGTGGCGCGCTGCAGGGCGACCAGCAGCAACTGGTTGCGCTCGCGCTGCGGCTGGCTGGCTATGTTGGCGACTATCAGCTTGTAGCCGATGGCCAGGTGATTCTGCAGGGCCTGGCACAGGTTGGCGACCTTGCGCGGTCGCTCATCGAGGACGATGGCTTGATTGAGGAAGTGGCGCTCCAGGTGCCTGCAGACGAAGTACACCTCCGGGCGCAGCAGCTCCAGCATCTGCAGGCGGTTTTCCGCGGGGGTCACCAGCTGATTGAGTTCGACCAGTGCCTGGTAGAGCTGGCGTGCGGTCTCGCCAATATTGGCTTTGGGCAACCCGGCGATCCAGCGCTTGAGGTCGCGCGGATTGGCAGGGCAGAACTTCAGGCTTTGCTGGTTCGGCGTGGGAACGCGGAGTAACAGGTGCGGGCTGTGTTTATCCATCTAGTTCGGAGGCTCCGACACCAACAGGCAGGGCGGGTGCTTCTGGGAATATGTTGCAGACTCTAGCAGCATCTACGCGGCGCCGCAGCCATCGCCAGGCCCGGGCGGGCCGTACTGTGACCCTGTGTCGCTTTCGCGCGCGAGCCTGGCAGCGGCGCTGGTTCATCACCCGCGCCCCTGCGGCTGCCGTCGGCTCAGCTGCTCAGGCCGTTGCCCAGGCATTGGCCCATGCGCACCGAGCCGTTTGCCGCAAGCCCCTCGGCCCACTGCACCTGGTTCGGGCCGAACAGCACGATCGCGGTCGAGCCCAGCTTGAAGCGTCCCATCTCGGCGCCGGTGTCCAGGGTGATGGGCGCGCGTGCCGCCTCATCGTAGCGGAAGGTCTTCAGGACGCGTTTGGGTGGGGTGACCAACCCGGCCCAGACGGTTTCGATCGAGGCGACGATCATGGCGCCCACCAGCACCACGGCCATCGGCCCGCGCTCGGTGTCGAACAGGCAGACCGCGCGCTCGTTGCGGGCAAACAGCTCGGGAACGTTTTCGGCGGTGGTCTGGTTGACCGAGAACAGTCGCCCCGGCACGTAGACCATTTCCCTGAGCGTGCCGGCCAGGGGCATGTGCACGCGATGATAGTCCTTGGGCGACAGGTAGATGGTGGCGAACTCGCCGCCCATGAACGGCGCGGCGCGCTCACTGTCGCCGCCAAGCAGTTCGACCACGCTGAAACTGTGGCCCTTGGCCTGGAATACCCGGCCATGCTCGATGGTTCCCAGCTGGCTGACCGTGCCGTCGGCCGGGCAGAGGATCGCGCCGGGCGTCGAGTCCAGCGGCCGCGCGCCGTCCTTCAGGGCGCGGGTGAAGAATGCATTGAAGTGCTCGAAGGCGCTGGGGGTCTCGACCTGGGCTTCGCTCATGTCGACGCCATAGCGCTTGATGAACCAGCTGATCAGGCGGTTCTTGAAGGCGTCGATACGGCATTCGGCGGCGAAGCCGATCAGGCGCGACAGCAGGTGATGGGGCAGAAGGTACTGGCTGAGGATAAACAGACGTTGTTTCATCGGGTTTCCTTAAGGGATGGATCAGCGCTCGACCGGCGTGTCGGGGAGGTTGCCCCATTCACCCCAGGAGCCGGCATAGGCCTTGACTCGCGGGTAGCCGAGGGCCTTGGCCGCCAGGTAGGTGAAGCCCGAGCGGTGGTGCGTCTGGCAGTGGGTGATGACTTCCTTGTCCGGGGTGATGCCCAGGGCGGCCAGCTGCGTGGCCAGGTCCTGGCGAATGCGCAGGGCCCGCGATTGATCCATGCCGGCGGTCCACTCGAAATTGATCGCCCCGGGGATGTGTCCGGCCCTGGCCGCGAAGGCTTTCTCGCCGCAGTACTCGGCGGGCGAGCGGGCATCCCAGATGGCCAGGTCGGCGGCGCCGAGCCGGCCCTGCAGGTAGTGGCGAGTGGCCGTCGGGGCATCGTCCAGGGTCAGGCTCAGGCTGGCGCTTGCCGGAGCCGGCGATTCGCTGCTCAGTGGTCGCTGCTCGGCCAGCCAGGCCTGCAAGCCGCCATTGAGGTAGTGATAGCGATGATGGCCGATCACATCCAGCAGCCAGATGAAGCGCCCGGCCCAGCCGCCGCCTTCATCGTCGTAGACCACGTAGACGGCATCGGGACGATGCCCCAGTTCGGCGAACAGCCGTTCCAGTTCGTGGCGCTCCGGCAGCAGGCCCGGGGCTGGCGGCTGGCCCAGCTGGGTGCGCTTGGGGTCGACGAAGCGGGCGCCGGGTATGTGTCCGGCGGCATAGCGCGGCGCGCTGGTCAGGTCGACCAGGATCAGCTCGGGGGCCGTCAGGCGACTGGCCAGGTCCGCCGGTTCGATCACCAGCGGCAGGTCGGCGAAGGCTGTCATGCGAGGCCTCGTGGGTGGAAGAAAAAGGGCGATTGTAGCGGAAAGCCTAGCGCTCGCGTTTGCCGAAGCTGGTCAGGGCGCGCTCGATGCATTGCGCGGTCTTGGTGAAGGCGCGCAGGGCGGTATCGTCGATGGCGCTGCCGGCCTGGTCGGCGACCAGAATCATCACGACCCGGCCCTGGTTGGCCAGCGAGCGGAGCAGCAGGTGCTCGCTGGGGAACAGCGCCTTCAGCGAGCCGGGCAGCAGCGCGGAGAACTGCGCGATGTTGGCCGGCGTCAGGCGCAGCTGCGCAGGCGCCTGGAGCAGGCGGCGAAGTACCTGGCTGTGCTGCGGATCGAGCTTCAGACTGCCCGCCGCGGCTGGCAGGCCCAGTTGCTGCTGGGCCTGCAGGCGGCTGTGGCTGCGGTCGGCGAGCAACAGCAGCACGCGTTGCAGGCCGGCGGCCTGCAGGGCCAGGCTGGCGCATCCGGTCAATTGGGCGACATTGTTGAACGCGCTGGGCTGGGCGAGCAGGCGCGCGCAGTGCTCGCGCCAGGCATCCGCTGCGGGCGCGGGGGGCTTGGCTGGGGGCGGCATGGCGCGCAGGCGCCGGGCGCTCCAGGGCCAGAGTAGCGCCTGCGCAGGGTGCCAGAGGTCGCCGCTGGCGTGCTGGCGGGCGCTCTGCACGGCGTGCTGGTGGACCTGCTGCTGCACCTCGTCAAGTGACAGGTGCAGGTACAGGCCGGTCAGGCGCTGCCAGCGCAGGCTGTGGGATTCGCTCCAGGCGACATGGGCAGAGAGTGCCAGGCCGTTGGCCAGCAGGATGCTGTTGGCGGGTCGGGTCAGCCAGCGGCGCAACGCGCTGTCGGCGTCGAGCAGTTGCTGTTGATGCAGGGGGTGCTGGTTGTCGCGGGCGATATGCAGGGCCTTGACCAGTTGCCGGCGGTCTTCGCAGAGCAGGCGGTAGCCCTGGATTATCCAGTCGGGCAGACGCCAGCGTTCGGCCAGGGCCAGGCAGAGCTCGAGCAGGGGCACGCCGAGCAGCTGTTGCTCGACCCTGGCGGCCGGCTCGCCCCGGGTCAGTACGCGTTGCTCCCAGGCGTCGAACAGCTCGGGCTGCGCCGCCAGCAGCGTCCAGACCGGCGCGAGGAACAGCAGGCTGCCCCAGTGGATCTCCTGCCAGAGTCGCGCCAGGCGCCCGGCGAACAGGCCATTGGCCTGCTGCGTGGCGTGCTGACTGATCAGCTGCAGCTGCCGCAGCGGCAGGGGGATGTCCTCGGCGGCGCAGGCCGGCTGGCGTTTCAGCAGCTCGGCGGTGCGCTGCAAGCCCAGGCGCCCCAGCGCGCTCTCCAGGCTCTCCGCCGGTTCGCTGAAGCTGCCGGCATGCCGATTGGCTTCGCGCAGTACGCTCAGCGCCAGGGCCGGGCTGCCTTGCATCAGGTCGGCAATTTCGCGCAGCGAACGGCGGCTGTCGTTCAGCGCGCGGCTCACGCTCTGGTGGCTGGCGAGCGGTATCGGCAGCGCTTGTTTGTCCAGCCGCTCGAGCCAATTGTCGAGGGTACGCGGTAGGGAAGGGGACGGCGATCTGTGCATTTAGCCACGCTGGCTTTTAGCCTTAACTGGCTATAGTCTCGCGCATTACTTCCGATACATAGAAGGGTTGATTTGCAAAAACCCTCTACTACAGGCCTCGCAAGTTTCTTTTTATGGCAAAAATCATCGGCATCATCGTCGTGTTCGCCAGCGTGTTCGGCGGATTCATCCTCTCGGGCGGGCATTTCATGGCGCTCGTCCATCCTTTCGAAGTCATGATCATCGGCGGCGCGGCGCTGGGCGCCTTTCTCCAGGCCAACCCCGGCAGCATGTTCATGCAGGTATTCAAGAAGTCGCTGAAGATGTTCAGCTCGCGCTTCAGTCACGCCTACTACCTGGACGTGCTCAAGCTGATCTACGAGATCCTCAACAAGAGCCGGCGCGAGGGCATGATGGCGATCGAGGCCGATATCGAGGAGCCGGCGGCCAGCCCGATATTCAGCAAGTACCCGGGCATTCTCAAGGACGAGCGGATGACCGCCTTCATCTGCGACTACCTGCGCATCATGTCCTCGGGCAACATGGCCCCCCATGAGCTGGAAGGATTGTTCGACATGGAGATCGCCAGCCTCAAGGAGGAACTGGAGCATCCGGCCCACGCCGTGGCCAAGGTCGCCGATGGCATGCCGGCCATGGGTATCGTCGCGGCGGTGCTGGGGATCGTGATCACCATGTCGGTTCTCGCCGAAGCCGATAACGCCGAGATCGGCGAAAAGGTCGGGACCGCGCTGGTCGGCACCTTCCTCGGGATCCTCGCCTCCTATGGCTTCTTCGGGCCGCTGTCCGGTGCCCTGGAGCACGACGCCAAGGAGGAGGTGAACGTCTACGAGGCGATCAAGGCCGGTCTGGTGTCTTCGGCCTCCGGAATGCCGCCGTCGCTGGCGGTGGAGTTCGCGCGCAAGACGCTGTACCCCGCCCACCGGCCGAGCTTCAGCGAACTTGAGCAGGCCATGCGTGGCTAAGCGCTATGGAAAATAACCAGCCGATTATCGTCAAGCGGGTCAAGAAGACGGCGGGCGGCCACCATGGTGGCGCCTGGAAAATCGCCTTCGCCGACTTCGCCACGGCCATGATGGCCTTCTTCCTGGTGATGTGGCTGATGTCGGTGGCCACGCCCGAGCAGAAGAAGCTGATCTCCGGGTACTTCAAGGACCCCATCGGTTTCTCCGAAAGCGCCAGCCCCTTCGTGATCGACCTGGGCGGCTCGCCGACGCCGGCACCGGACCGCACCCTCAACCAGCCGGTCGACGACCAGACCGAGGGCGAGCAGCGCGAGATCGAGCCAGGCCAGGTTGCCCCCGATCAGGCCGAAGGTATTGCCGAAGAGGTCGAGCGCGAACGCCTCGAGCTGCTGTTGCAGGAGCTGCAGAACAAGGTCGAGGAAAACCCGCAGCTGCAGCGTTTCAAGGACCAGATCCTCTTCGAGATCACCCAGGACGGCCTGCGCATCCAGATCATGGATGCCGAGAACCGGCCGATGTTTGCCAGCGGCAGCGCGCGTCTGCAGCCGTATTTCGAGGACATCCTGCTGGCCCTGGCCGACACCATCAAGGCGGTGCCGAACAAGATCAGCATCAGTGGCCATACCGATGCCAAACCCTTTGCCGGTGACGGCGAATACGGCAACTGGGAACTCTCCGCCAACCGGGCCAATGCGGCTCGCCGCGCCCTGATCGCCGGCGGCTACGATGAGGCGCAGGTCGCGCGGGTGGTCGGCTACGCGTCCTCGGCCCTGTTCGATCGTGACGATCCGCTCAATCCGGTCAACCGGCGCATCGACATCGTGGTACTGACCAAGAAGGCCCAGCGGGCCATCGAGGGCGAGCAGGATGGCAGCGGCGATTCGTCGCCCGCGGCGCCGCCTGATCAGGCCGCCCCCACCGCATCGCCAGTCGAGCCTGCGGCCGCCCCCTTGCCGTCGACCGAGGTGCGCGAGCGCCTGAATATCTTCGATCAGGGACAGTTGCTGCTCGATCCGGCGGGGGAATAGGCGGAGCCGACACGCAGGGGCCGCGGTCGAGTGCGGCCTGCGCTTTAGTAGTCGTCTTCGGGCAGGCTGGCGATGATGTGCCGGTAGCTGGCCATGCGCTGCGGCTGAATGCGCCCCTCCTCGAGGGCCTTGAGCAGGGCGCAGCCCGGTTCGCGGTCGTGCTTGCAGTCGCGGAAGCGGCAGTGACCGAGCAGCTCGTGGAACTCGATGAAGCCCGCCTCGACGTCGTCGCGGCTGACATGCACCAGGCCGAACTCGCGGATGCCGGGAGAGTCGATCAGTTCACCACCGCCGGGGAAGTGGAACAGGCGCGCGGTGGTGGTGGTGTGGGTGCCCTTGCCGGTCAGCTCCGAGAGCGCGCCGACCCGGGTGTCGATGCCGGGCAGCAGGCTGTTGACCAGCGACGACTTGCCGACTCCGGACTGGCCGACGAATACGCTGACATGACCATCGAGCTGCTGCTTGAGCTGGTCCATGCCGTCGCCCTGGTGGGCCGAGACCTCCAGCAGCGGGTAGCCCAGCTGGCGATACACCGCGAGCAGGGCATTCAGCGCCACGGCGTTCTGTTCGTCGATCAGGTCGGCCTTGTTCAGCAGCAACAGCGGGCGGATGCCGGCGTGTTCGGCGGCGACCAGGTAGCGGTCGATCAGGTTGGCATGGGGTTCGGGCAGTGGGGCAAAGACGATCACGATCAGATCGACGTTGGCGGCGACCGGCTTGAGCTGGCCGCGGTTGTCGGGCCTGCACAGCTCGGTGGTACGCGGCAGTTGCGCGACTATCACGCCGATGCCTTGGTTGCCCGGGCGCCAGACCACCCGATCGCCGGTGACCAGGGTCGGCAGGTTGGCGCGCAGGTGGCAACGGAACACCTGGCCGGTCAGTTCGCCCTCCTGGGCTTCCACCTCGACCTGGACGCCGAAGTGGGCGATCACCAGGCCGACTTGCTCCGCGCCGAGGTCGCCGCCTTCCAGGGTCTGCACGGCCTGGGATTCGCGCTTGGCGGCGCGGGCGGCGCGCTCGCCCTGGATCTTGTCGATTCGCCAGCTTTGCCGGCGGTTGAGTTGGCGTTTGGCCATGAGGGTTCCGAGGTTGAATAGCAGTGAAAACCGGTCGCGAGTCTAGCACGCGCCGCAGTTAGACTAGCGCTGGCGTATGGCGAGTCGCCGGGCAGGTGGAGAGGCGTGATGATGGAGCAGGTGCGGTTGATTCGACGGCTGGGCGGCCGCTATCCGGCGTTGCTGGCCCTGTTGGCGCAGCTGGCCGCGACCTTGCTGCTCGCGGCACTGGTGGTGCTGCTCGCGCAGTTCTCGGCCTGGCGCCCGACCTGGTTGGCGGCGGGCCTGGTGCAGGGGTTGCTGGCCGCCAGTTTCGGCCGCTGGCTCGGCTTGTCGCGCAGCTGGTGGTGGTTGAACCTGGCCTTCGTGCCGGCCTTGCTGGTCTTCGCCGGCGCGCCGCTGCCCTCCTGGGTGTTCCTTGCCGCCTTTGTGCTGCTGGCGCTGCTCAACTGGAACAGCGTCGGCGAGCGGGTGCCGCTCTACCTCAGCGGGGTTCGCTGTCGCCGTCGCCTCGTCGAGCTGCTGGCTCGGCGGGCGCCGGCATTTCGCTTCGTCGACCTGGGCTGCGGGCCGGCCGGCACCCTGCTGGCGCTGGCCCGGCAGTTTCCCCGGGCCCAGTTCGTCGGGGTGGAGACCGCGCCCCTGTCGTTCCTCGTCGCCTGGTTGCGTTGTCTGGGCCAGGGCAACTGCCAGATTCGCTACCAGAGCCTCTGGCGCACCGACCTGGCCGAGTTCGACGTGGCCTATTGTTTTCTTTCGCCGGCCCCCATGGCCGCACTCTGGAACAAGGCCTGCGCGCAGATGGCCGGTGGTGCCTGGCTGGTCAGCAACAGCTTCGAGGTGCCAGGGGTGGCCGCCGACGAGGCGATCGAGCTGCATGACTGGCGCCGCTCGCGCCTGCTGTTGTGGCGTCTGCCAGGCAAGTCGTAGGCGCATCGCCGGCCGATGATTTTCGTTAAACTGCCGGTTCTAGCCGAGGAGCGCACCATGCAGAACCCACAGAACTTGATCTGGATCGACCTGGAAATGACCGGTCTGGATCCGGAAAAGGACGTCATCATCGAAATGGCCACCGTCATCACCGACAGCCAGCTGAACGTGCTGGCCGAGGGGCCGGTGATTGCCGTGCACCAGAGCGATGAGCTGCTCGCCGGCATGGACGAGTGGTGCACCCGCACCCATGGCGAGAGTGGCCTGACCCAGCGTGTGCGTGACAGCAAGATAGACACCGCGCAGGCCGAGGCCATGACGCTTGCCTTTCTCGAGCAGTGGGTGCCCAAGGGCAAGTCGCCGATCTGTGGCAACAGCATCGGTCAGGATCGGCGCTTTCTCTACCGCTATATGCCGGCCCTCGAGGCCTATTTCCATTACCGCTACCTGGACGTCTCGACCCTGAAGATACTCGCCGAGCGTTGGGCGCCGCAGCTCAAGGACGGCTTCCAGAAGAAGGCCAGCCACCTGGCGCTGGACGACATCCGCGAGTCCATCGGCGAACTGCGCTACTACCGCGAGCACTTCCTCAAGGTCTAACCGGCGCTCGGTGCGGCGCCACGCGCGGCGTGTTGCGCGAGTGCCCATTCGACGTGTTCGCGCACCAGTGCCGAGGGGTGCTCGCGGCGCGCCTGGAGCGCCTGCAGTACCGCGATGCTCGAGGGCGCATTGCCCAGGCCCACCGCCAGGTTGCGCAGCCAGCGCTCGTAGCCTGCCCGGCGCAGCGGCGAGCCCTCGGTGCGGCTGAGGAACTCTTCCTCGCTCCAGCGGAACAGGGCGGCCAGCTCGGCATTTTCCAGGCCGTGGCGCGGCTGGAAGTCGCCTTGCTCGGTGGGGCGGGCGAAGCGGTTCCACGGGCAGACCATCTGGCAATCGTCGCAGCCGAACACCCGGTTGCCGATCGGGGCACGCAACTCCTGTGGAATCGGGCCCTTCAGCTCGATAGTCAGGTAGGAGATACAGCGCCGCGCATCCAGCACGTAAGGCGCGACGAAGGCGGCGGTCGGGCAGATGTCCAGGCAGGCCGTGCAGCGCCCGCAGTGCTCGCTGGCGTGAGGCGCATCGAGCGGCAGGGGGATGTCGACGAACAGCTCGCCGAGGAAGAAATAGCTGCCGGCCTTGCGGTTGAGGACCAGGGTGTTCTTGCCGATCCAGCCGAGTCCGGCCTGCTCGGCGATGGCTTTCTCCAGCACCGGAGCGCTGTCGACGAAGGCGCGGTAGCCAAATGGACCGATGGCCTGCTGGATGCGCTCGGCCAGCTGCTGCAGGCGCTTGCGGATCAGCTTATGGTAATCGCGGCCCAGGGCGTAGCGCGACACATAGGCCTTTTCCGGCTCGCCCAGGCGTTCGGCCATGCGCGTGTCGCCCGGCAGGTAGTCCATGCGCAGCGACACCACCCGCAGGGTGCCGGGCACCAGCTGGTCGGGGTGTGAGCGTTTGCTGCCATGGGCGGCCATGTAGTCCATCTCGCCCTGATAGCCGGCCGCCAGCCAGCGCTGCAGGTGCGCCTCGTGCTCGGCCAGATCCAGGCCGGCGATACCGACCTGCTGAAAGCCCAGCTCGCGGCCCCAGATCTTGATCGATTGGGCGAGGCTGGCGAGATCGGCGGGGGAAACAGGCATGCTGGAGGAGAAACCTGGGTGGAGGTGGGTATAATTCTGCCAGACATCGGAGCCGACGCATGCCCCATTCGCCAGACAACCTTCCCCTCGAACTGTACAGCGCCGCCCAGGTGCGCGAACTCGACGGCCGGCTGATCGCCGCCGGCACGCCCGGCTTCGAGCTGATGAGCCGCGCCGCCCACGCCATCTGGCGCGCCTTGCGCCGGCGCTGGCCGGATGCCGGGGCGGTCACGGTGCTGGCCGGGCGTGGCAACAATGCCGGTGACGGCTACTTGGTTGCGGCCCTGGCGCAGCGCGCCGGCTGGCGGGGGCGGGTGGTGGCGGTGGGCGACCTGGCGCAGCTGCAGGACGACGCCGCGTCGGCACGTGACGAGGCGTTGGCCGCCGGGGTGCAGGTCGAGGCCTGGAGCGAGTGCGCGGGGCTGCAGGGCGTGCTGGTCGATGCCTTGCTCGGTACCGGTCTCAGCGGTGCGGTTCGCGAGCCCTATGTCCAGGCGATCCGTCTGATCAACGCCAGTGGTCTGCCGGTAGTGGCGGTGGATATTCCTTCCGGGCTGTGCGCCGACACCGGCCAGGTGCTGGGCGTGGCGGTGCGCGCGCAGCTGACGGTGACCCTGATCGGCCTGAAGCTCGGCCTGCTGACCGGCGCGGCTCCGGACTGGGTGGGCGAGTTGCAGTTCGATGCGCTGCAGGCCGATCCGGCATTGGTGGCCGAACAGGCCTGCGCCGCCGAGCGCCTGGCGCAGGCTAACCTGCCGCGCCTGGCGGCGCGGCAACGAACCGTGCACAAGGGACAGCTGGGGCATGTGCTGGTGGTCGGGGGCGACCGTGGCTATGCCGGCGCTGCCCTGCTCGCCGCGCAGAGTGCCTTGCGCAGCGGCGCCGGCATGGTATCGCTGGCCACCCGCGGCGAGCACCTGGCGGCGGCCCAGGCGCGCCTGCCAGAGGTAATGAGCAGCGCGGTGGCCTCGGCCAATCAGCTGCTGGCGCTCGGCGCCGCCGCCAGCGTCTGGGTGGTCGGGCCGGGGCTAGGTCAGGGCGCCTGGGGCCGCAGCCTGTTGTCGGCTGCTGCGGTCGGTGCGGCGGCCACTGGTGCGCCCCAGGTGTGGGATGCCGATGCCTTGAACCTGTTGGCGGCGGATCTGGCGGAGCTGCCGAGCGGGGCGGTGATCACCCCGCATCCGGGGGAGGCCGCGCGCTTGCTCGGCCTGGACACGGCCGCGGTGCAGGCCGACCGTCCGGGTGCGGCGCGGGCCCTGGCAAAGCGCTACCAGGCGGTCTGCGTGCTGAAGGGTGCGGGTACCCTGGTCGCCGCCCCCGAGGGTCGGCTACTGCTGTGCGATCATGGCGATCCGGTGATGGCCGGTGCCGGCCTCGGCGATGTGCTGGCCGGTTTGATCGGTGCGCTGCTGGCCCAGGGTTTGGAGCCATTGCAGGCGGCCGCCCTGGCGGTGTGGTTGCATGCCTGCGCCGGGGAGCGCCTGGCCGGGCAAGGCCGTGGGCTGGCGGCCAGCGATCTGTGCGTCGCCATTCGTCAGTTATTGCAGGAGCAGAGCGTTTGACCGAATTACAGCTGTATGTGGCCGACGAGCAGGCGATGGGGGAATTGGGGGCGCGAATCGCGGCGGCGAGCGCGGGTCTTGGGGTGATCTACCTGCATGGCGACCTGGGGGCCGGCAAGACCACCCTGGCGCGCGGCATCATCCGCGGCCTGGGCCATCTGGGCGCGGTGAAAAGCCCGACCTTCACCCTGGTCGAGCCCTATGAGCTCGATGCCGCGCGCGCCTTTCATTTCGACCTTTATCGCCTGGTCGATCCGGAGGAGCTGGAGTTTCTCGGCATCCGCGACTACTTCGAAGGCGATGCCCTGTGTCTGGTGGAGTGGCCCCAGCGCGGGGCGGGCGTTTTGCCAAAGGCCGACCTGGACATTACCATTACTCCACAAGCGGCCGGCCGTTCGTTGCGCCTGCAGGCGCAGAGCGCGCGTGGCGAAGCCTGGTGTGCCGCATTGGCCGCCGGCACATGATCAGAACAATGGGGTTGGCTATGCGCATAGGCGCGCGTTTCATCGCGTTTGGAGTGGTGTTGGCGGTGATGGCCGCCGAGGTTCTTGCCGCGTCCGATGTGCGCAGCGTGCGTCTGTGGCGCGCGCCGGATAACACCCGGCTGGTCTTCGACCTGTCCGGTCCGGTGCAGCACAGCGTGTTTACCCTCAGCGCGCCCGACCGCATCGTCATCGACGTCAGTGGGGCCAAGCTGGCCACCCAGTTCGACCAACTGGCCCTGAGCAATACGCCGATCACCGGGGTGCGCTCGGCGCAGCGCGCGCCCGAGGACCTGCGCGTGGTGATCGATCTGTCGGCGCCGGTCACGCCGAAGAGCTTCACCCTGGCGCCCAATCAGCAGTATGGCCATCGCCTGGTGGTCGACCTGTTCGATCAGGACCCGGGCGCGCCGGCCATCGCCCCCGCTGCACCGGTCGCCACCGCGCCGCAAGCGCCTGCAGCCGCGCCGCAGACGCCGCCCAAGCTGACCCCCGTGGCTGGCGGCAAGCGCGATATCGTGGTGGCTGTCGATGCCGGTCATGGTGGTGAGGACCCGGGGGCGCTGTCGCCGGTCAAGGGCCAGTTCGAGAAACATGTGACCCTGGCAATCGCCAAGGAGCTGCAGCGGCAGATCAATGCCGAGAAGGGCTTTCGCGCCGAACTGGTGCGCACCGGCGACTATTTCATTCCGCTGCGCAAGCGTACCGAGATCGCCCGCAAGAAGGGCGCCGATCTGTTCGTCTCGATTCACGCCGATGCGGCGCCGCGTTCGGCCGCGTTCGGTGCGTCCGTGTATGCCCTGTCGGATCGTGGCGCAACCTCGGAAACCGCACGCTGGCTGGCCGACGCGGAGAACCAGTCGGACCTGATCGGTGGTGCCGGCAACGTCAGCCTGGACGACAAGGACCGCATGCTGGCCGGCGTGCTGCTGGACCTGTCGATGACCGCCTCCTTGTCCTCCAGTCTGAATGTCGGGCAGAAGGTGCTGAGCCACATGGGCCGGATCACCCCGTTGCACAAGCGCCGGGTCGAGCAGGCCGGCTTCATGGTGCTCAAGTCGCCGGACATCCCCTCGATCCTGGTCGAGACCGGCTTCATCTCCAATCCCAACGAGGCGCGCAAGCTGGCCAGTGCCAGCCATCAGCAGGCCTTGTCGCGCTCGATCGTCACCGGGGTCAAGCAGTTCTTCCAGCAGAACCCGCCGCCGGGTTCCTACCTGGCCTGGCTGCGTGACAACGGCAAGCTGGCCCTGGGGCCGCGTGAGCATGTGGTCAGCTCCGGCGAGAGCCTGGCCTTGATTGCCCAGCGCTACCAGGTCGCCCTGAGCGCGCTGCGCAGTGCCAATGCACTGCGTTCGGACCTGATCCAGGTCGGTCAGACGCTGCAGATTCCGACGACGGCGCTGGCGGTGCAGCCATGAGCGGCGCGTCGCGTATTCAGCTGCTCAGCCCGCGCCTGGCCAACCAGATCGCCGCCGGCGAGGTCGTCGAGCGGCCGGCCTCGGTGATCAAGGAGCTGCTGGAAAACAGCCTGGATTCCGGGGCTCGACGCATCGAGGTGGATGTCGAGCAGGGTGGGGTCAAGTTGCTGCGGGTGCGCGATGACGGCAGCGGCATACCGCCGGATGACCTGCCACTGGCGCTGGCGCGGCATGCCACCAGCAAGATTCGCGAGCTCGAAGACCTCGAGCAGGTGATAAGCCTGGGCTTTCGCGGCGAGGCCCTGGCCTCGATCAGTTCGGTCGCCCGCCTGACCCTGACGTCGCGCACCGCCGATGCCGAGCAGGCCTGGCAGGTGGAGACCGAAGGTCGCGAGATGCAGCCGCGGGTGCAGCCGGCGGCGCATCCGGTCGGTACCTCGGTGGAGGTGCGCGACCTGTTCTTCAACACCCCGGCACGGCGCAAGTTCCTCAAGGCCGAGAAGACCGAGTTCGATCACCTGCAGGAAGTCATCAAGCGCCTGGCCTTGGCCCGTTTCGACGTGGCCTTTCACCTGCGCCACAACGCCAAGACCATCCTCTCGTTGCACGAGGCGCGCGACGATGTCAGTCGCGCCCGGCGCGTCGCCTCGGTGTGCGGTCCGGCGTTTCTCGAGCAGGCGTTGCCGATCGAGATCGAGCGCAATGGCCTGCACCTGTGGGGCTGGGTCGGCCTGCCGACCTTCTCGCGCAGTCAGGCGGACCTGCAGTATTTCTACGTCAATGGGCGGATGGTGCGCGACAAGCTGGTGGCCCATGCGGTGCGCCAGGCCTACCGCGACGTGCTGTTCAACGGGCGCCATCCGACCTTCGTGCTGTTTCTCGAGATCGACCCGTCGGTGGTGGACGTCAACGTGCACCCGACCAAGCACGAGGTGCGCTTTCGCGACGGGCGCATGGTTCATGACTTCCTCTACGGCACCCTGCACCGGGCGCTGGGCGAAGTCAGGCCGGAGGATCAGCTGGCGGCGCCGGCTGCCGTGGCGGGCATGGTCCGGCCCAGCGGTCAGGCAGCCGGCGAATTCGGTCCGCAAGCTGAGATGGGCCTGGCGGCCGGGGGGCTCGAGCGTCCGCAGGGCGAGTCGCTCTGGCGTTCCCCGGGGGCCGGTTATCAGGGGCCGCGGCCGGAGCCGGCAATGCCGGCGGCCGAGGCGCAGGGCGCCTACCGCGAGTTCTTCGCACCGCTACAGGCGGCAGCAGTGCCGCCTGGGCTGCCCGAGGCGCAGGGCGACGTGCCGCCCCTCGGCTACGCCATTGCCCAGCTCAAGGGCATCTATATCCTGGCGGAGAACGTGCAGGGCCTGGTCGTGGTGGATATGCACGCGGCCCATGAGCGGATTACCTACGAGCGTCTCAAGGTGGCCATGGCCAGCGAGGGCTTGCGCGGTCAGCCCTTGCTGGTGCCCGAATCCATCGCCGTCAGTCAGCGTGAGGCCGATTGCGCCGAGGAGCATGCCGGCTGGTTTCAGCGCCTGGGCTTCGAGTTGCAGCGCCTGGGGCCCGAGAGTCTGGCGATCCGCCAGATTCCGGCGTTGCTCAAGCAGGCCGAGGCGACCCGGCTGGTCCAGGACGTGCTCGCCGATCTGCTCGAATATGGCACCAGTGACCGCATCCAGGCGCATCTCAATGAGATGCTCGGGACCATGGCCTGCCATGGTGCGGTGCGCGCCAACCGCCGCCTGAGCCTGCCGGAGATGAATGCCTTGTTGCGCGATATGGAGCACACCGAGCGCAGCGGCCAGTGCAACCACGGCCGGCCGACCTGGACGCAGTTGGGTATGGATGATTTGGACAAGCTGTTTCTGCGCGGTCGCTAGTCGAGCGGTTGCCAGCCCTTTTTAGAGACCTGTATGCATGTCTGAGCGCCTGCCGCCGGCAATTTTCCTGATGGGGCCGACGGCCGCGGGCAAGACCGACCTGGCCCTGGAGTTGGCCAGGGTGCTGCCCTGCGAGCTGATCAGTGTCGACTCGGCGCTGGTCTATCGTGGCATGGATATCGGTACCGCCAAGCCCGATCCGGCCACGCTCGCCGAGTTTCCCCATCGCCTGATCGATATCCGCGACCCGGCCGAAAGCTACTCGGCCGCCGAGTTTCGTGCCGATGCCCTGGCGGCCATGGCCGAGATCAGCGGACGCGGGCGCATTCCGCTGCTGGTTGGCGGCACCATGTTGTATTACAAAACGTTACTCGAGGGGCTGGCCGACATGCCGAGCGCCGACCCACGGCTGCGGGCCGAACTGGAGGCGCGAGGCCGGCTCGAGGGCTGGCCGGCGTTGCATCGGGAGCTGGCGGCGGTGGATCCCGAGTCGGCAGCGCGCATTCATCCCAATGATCCGCAGCGCCTGGTTCGGGCGCTGGAGGTTTTTCGGGTCAGCGGCTCGAGCATGTCCGAGCATCGTCGGCGTCAGGCAGCGCAACGTCTCGAATGGAATGGCTCGGCGCAGGGGCAATTCCCCTATACTGTCGCCCACTTGGCCATAGCGCCGGCGCAGCGTCAGGTGTTGCATCAGCGAATCGCACAACGATTTCAGTCGATGCTGGAACAGGGCTTCGTCGAAGAGGTCGAAGGCCTGCGCCAGAGAAGTGACTTGCATGCAGGGCTGCCGTCTATACGGGCGGTGGGATATCGTCAGGTGTGGGATTATCTCGAGGGCGATCTGAGCGAGGCGCAGATGCGCGAGCGCGGCATCATTGCCACGCGGCAACTGGCCAAGCGACAGTTCACCTGGTTGCGCAGCTGGACCGGTCTGCAGTGGCTGGACAGCCTGGAGCGCGACAATCTGCCGCGCGCCTTGAAATACCTGGCATCGGTCTCCATATTGGACTGAGACACTGCCGTTGGCCGTCTATCCTTGGGGGTGAAGCGGCTTCAAACTGTTTGTTGGCTTACTAAAACTATTACTTATTGATTTTCATAGGAGTGCGGCACATGTCAAAAGGGCATTCGCTACAAGACCCTTACCTGAACACCTTGCGTAAGGAACGCGTCCCGGTTTCCATTTATCTGGTCAATGGCATCAAGCTGCAGGGCCAGATCGAGTCCTTCGACCAGTTCGTGATTTTGCTGAAAAACACTGTCAGCCAGATGGTCTACAAACACGCCATTTCCACTGTGGTGCCGAGCCGTCCGGTGCGCCTGCCGAGCGCTTCCGAAGGCGAGCAGGCCGAGGTCGAGCCAGGTAACGCCTGATTTAGGAGGTCGCATTGTTCTTCGAGCGCCATGAGGGTGGAGAGCGGGCCATTCTGGTTCATCTGGACGGCCAAGATTCCGAGGCGCGCGAGGACCCGCAGGAGTTTCAGGAGCTGGCCCTTTCGGCCGGCGCCGATGCGGTGGACTTCCTCAATGTGCCTAGCGCCCGACTGACTGCCAAGTATCTGATTGGCAGCGGCAAGGTCGAGGAATTGCGCGACCGGGTCAAGGCCGTCGAGGCCGACCTGGTGATCTTCAACCACGTCCTCACGCCTAGCCAGGAGCGCAACCTGGAGCGTGTCTTCGAGTGCCGGGTGCTCGATCGCACCGGCTTAATCCTGGATATTTTCGCGCAGCGCGCCCGCACCCACGAGGGCAAGCTGCAGGTCGAGCTGGCGCAGCTGGATCATCTGAGCACGCGCCTGGTGCGTGGCTGGACTCACCTGGAGCGGCAGAAGGGCGGTATCGGTCTGCGCGGTCCGGGGGAGACCCAGCTGGAAACCGACCGTCGCCTGTTGCGGGTGCGCATTCGCCAGATCAAGCAGAAGCTGGAGAAGGTGCGCAGTCAGCGCGAGCAGGCGCGCCGTGGCCGCAAGCGCGCGGACATCCCCTCGGTTTCTCTGGTTGGCTACACCAATGCCGGCAAGTCGACCCTGTTCAACGCACTGACCTCCTCGCAGGTCTATGCTGCCAACCAGTTGTTCGCCACCCTCGACCCGACGCTGCGCCGACTGGAGCTCGATGATCTCGGGCCGGTCGTGTTGGCCGATACCGTGGGGTTCATCCGCCACCTGCCGCACAAGTTGGTCGAGGCGTTTCGCGCGACCCTCGAGGAATCGAGCAGCTCCGATCTGTTGTTGCATGTGATCGACTCGCATGAGCCAGAGCGCATGGAGCAGATCGAGCAGGTCATGGCCGTGCTGACCGAGATCGGTGCCCAGGAGTTGCCGATGCTGGAGGTCTACAACAAGATCGATCTGCTCGAGGGCGTCGAGCCGCAGATTCAGCGCGATGCCGACGGCAAGCCGCAGCGGGTATGGTTGTCGGCGCGTGATGGGCGAGGCTTGCCGCTGCTCAAGCAGGCAATTGCCGAGCTGTTGAGTGATGATCTGTTTGTCGGAACTCTGCTCCTGCCCCAGCGCCTGGCTCGCCTGCGCGCGCAGTTTTTCGCCTTGGGCGCGGTGCAGAGCGAGGGGCATGCCGAGGATGGCAGCAGCCTGTTGGCGGTACGCCTGCCGCGGGTTGAGCTCAATCGCCTGGTTAGCCGCGAAGGCATGCAGCCTGTGGAATTTATCGAGCAACACACTTTGCAATAAAGCCTGTGAAAGTGATTTTGCCGCTGATAGAGGGCATTCGGTAGCATTGGGCGGCGCGCCGTGGGCGCGTCTTTGCTTTATCAGTATGGAGAGCGCTATGGCTTGGAATGAGCCGGGTGGCAACTCGAATAATCAGGATCCCTGGGGCGGACGCCGTGGTGGCGACCGCAAGGGGCCGCCAGATCTCGACGAGGCCTTCCGCAAGCTGCAGGAGAGTCTGAATGGGCTCTTCGGCGGCGGAAAAAAACGCGGTGGTGACGACGGTCCGGGCAAGGGCAGTTTCGGCCTGCTGTTCATCGGTCTGGCGCTGCTGGCGGTCGTCTGGCTGTACAGCGCGATCTATGTGGTTGACGAGCAGGAGCAGGCAGTGGTGCTGCGCTTCGGCAAGTACTACGAGACAGTCGGGCCGGGCTTGAACATCTACTTCCCGCCGATCGATCGCAAGTTCCAGGAAAACGTCACGCGCGAGCGGGCCTACAGCAAGCAGGGGCAGATGCTCACCGAGGATGAGAACATCATCGAGGTGCCGCTGACGGTGCAGTACAAGATCGGCAACCTGCAGGACTTCGTGCTCAACGTCGATCAGCCAGAAGTCAGTCTGCAGCACGCGACCGACAGCGCCGTGCGTCATGTGGTTGGCTCCACCGAGATGGACCAGGTGCTGACCGAGGGGCGTGAGCTGATGGCCAGCGAGGTCAAGGAGCGCTTGCAGCGTTTCCTCGACACCTATCGCACCGGCATCAGCGTGACCCAGGTCAACCTGCAGAGTGCGGCGGCGCCACGCGAAGTGCAGGAAGCGTTCGACGATGTGATCCGTGCCCGTGAAGACGAACAGCGCGAGAAGAACCAGGCCGAGACCTATGCCAACGGCGTCGTGCCCGAGGCGCGTGGTCAGGCTCAGCGCCTGATCGAGGATGCCAGCGGTTATCGCGATGAGGTCATCTCCCGGGCGGAGGGTGAGGCGGATCGCTTCACCGCCCTGGTCGCGGAGTACCGCAAGGCGCCGGAGGTGACGCGCGAGCGGCTCTATCTGGACACCATCCAGGAGCTGATGAGCAATACCAGCAAGGTGCTGGTGACCGGTGACCAGGGGCAGAACAGCATGCTCTATCTGCCGCTGGACAAGATGCTCGACGGTCGCAGCAGCGCTGCGCCCAGTGCCATTTCCGGCGCTGGTGCGGCGAGTACTCTGGGAGCGCGCCTGAACAGCGATAGCCGCCAGCCTGAACTGCGTACAAGGGAGAGCCGTTGATGAGCAATAAATCGCTGGTCGCCCTGATCGTTGGCGTGGTGCTGGCGCTGGTGGCCTGGAACAGTTTCTATATAGTCGCGCAAACCGAGCGTGCGGTGCTGCTGCAGTTCGGTCGGATCGTCGAGCCCGACGTGCAGCCCGGGCTGCATGTGAAGATTCCCTACGTCAATCAGGTGCGCAAGTTCGATGGGCGGCTGCTGACGCTGGATGCCAGCAGTTCGCGCTTCCTGACTCTGGAGAAGAAGGCGTTGATGGTCGACGCCTTTGCCAAGTGGCGGGTGCTCGACGCCGAGCGTTACTACACCGCGACTTCCGGCGTGAAACAGATCGCCGACGAGCGCCTGGCGCGCCGCCTGGAGGCCTCGCTGCGCGACCAGTTCGGTAAGCGTACCCTGCACGAGTCGGTTTCCGGTGAGCGCGATGCCTTGATGGCGGATGTGACGGCATCGTTGAACCGGGCTGCTCAGCAAGAGTTGGGCATCGAGGTGGTCGACGTGCGGGTCAAGGGCATCGACCTGCCGAAAGAGGTCAACCGCAGCGTGTTCGATCGCATGGGCTCGGAACGTGAGCGGGAGGCCCGCGAGCACCGTGCCAAGGGCAAGGAGCTGGCCGAAGGGATTCGTGCCGATGCCGATCGCCAGCGCCGCGTGTTGCTGGCCGATGCCTATCGTCAGGCCGAAGAACTGCGTGGTGAGGGGGATGCCAAGGCGGCGGCGATCTATGCCAAGGCCTATGGTCAGGATCAGGAGTTCTATTCCTTCTACCGCAGCCTGAGGGCCTACCGCGAGAGTTTCGCGGACAAGCGCGACGTGCTGGTGCTGGATCCGAGCAGCGACTTCTTCCGTTACCTGGAGAAGTCCAAGCCGTAAGCGAGCTGCCCCGGTCGGCGTCGATCGTCCGCCGGGGTGACCGTTCGGGAAAACGTGGTATGATGCGGCAGCCGGGAAAATCCCGGCTTTTTTGCGTCTGTGGGAATCATGTGGCAGGAACTGGGCATCGCGTTCTGTCTTGTATTGGTGCTGGAAGGCGTCCTGCCCTTCCTCTGTCCGCGCTCCTGGCGTCGGGCGGTCGCGCAACTGTTACAGCTGTCGGATCATCGACTGCGTCTGATGGGGCTGGCCAGCATGCTGCTGGGAACAGCGCTCCTTTATCTGCTTCACTAAAGGCTTGTGCCGCCCGGTTCAAGAGGGGAATGGCGAAATGGCAACGGTAGACCGCTGGCTGCTGCCAGATGGCATCGAAGAAGTACTGCCGCCGCAAGCGGCGCGCATCGAAGTGGCGCGTCGCCAGGTGCTGGATCTGTTCCAGCGTTGGGGCTATGAATTCGTGGTGACGCCGCATATCGAATATCTGGAATCGCTGCTGACCGGTGCCGGGCGCGATCTCGATCTGCGCACGTTCAAGGTGACCGATCCGCTGTCCGGGCGGCAGATGGGCTTTCGAGCCGATATCACGCCGCAGGTCGCGCGCATCGATGCGCATACCCTGCGCCGCGCGGGGCCGAACCGCCTGTGCTACGCCGGTAGTGTGGTCCACGCCCAGCCGCGGGCGCTGACCACCTCGCGCAGTCCGATTCAGCTCGGCGCCGAACTCTATGGCGATGCCAGTCCGGCCAGTGATGTGGAAGTGATCAGTCTGCTGGTGGAGACCCTCGAGTTGGCGCTGGTGCCGGATGTGCACCTGGATCTCGGGCATGTGGGCATCTACCGCGGCCTGGCCCGTGCGGCCGGTCTCTCCGGTGAGGTCGAGCAGCAGTTGTTCGATGCGCTGCAGCGCAAGGCAATGGATGAAATCGCCGAGCTGACCGAGGCCCTGCCGGTTTCGCCGGGCAGAATGTTGCGCGCGCTGGCCGAGCTCTGTGGCGGGCGTGAGGTCCTCGACCTGGCGCAGGCCTGTCTGGTCGAGGCGCCGGATGAAGTGCATGCCGCGCTGGACGAGCTGATGGCCATCGCCGATGCGCTGAGCTTGCGTTATCCAGAGTTGCCGCTGTACTTCGATCTTGGCGAGCTGCGCGGGTACCACTATCACACCGGTGTGGTGTTCGCGGCCTTCGTGCCGGGAGTCGGCCAGTCTATCGCCCAAGGGGGTCGTTATGACGACATCGGCGCCGACTTCGGGCGGGCACGTCCGGCCACCGGCTTCTCCACCGATCTGAAGACGCTGGTTGGTCTGGGGCAGATGCAGTTGGGTGATTGCCCGGCGGGTATTTGGGCGCCGGACAACCATGACATGGCTCTGTGGCGAGTCGTGCAGCAGCTGCGCGCAGAAGGGGCGCGAGTGGTCCAGGCCTTGCCTGGTCAGGCGCTGAGCGAGGCGCCCGAGGCAGGCTGTGATCGCCAGCTGTTGTTCAGTGACGGTCGCTGGCAGGTGGCGCCGTTGGCGCCCTGAGTGGGCCTCCTAATTTGTTTCCGCCGGCTGCGGCCGGTATCAAGCTTGCGCGAAGAGGACAAGTGTTATGGGTAAGAATGTCGTAGTCCTGGGGACCCAGTGGGGCGATGAGGGCAAAGGCAAGATCGTCGACCTGCTGACCGAACAGGCTGCAGCCGTCGTGCGTTACCAGGGCGGCCACAACGCCGGTCACACCTTGGTGATCGACGGCGAGAAGACCGTTCTTCACCTGATCCCCTCGGGCATCCTGCGCGAGAACGTCCAGTGCCTGATCGGCAATGGTGTGGTGGTAGCCCCCGATGCGCTGATGCGCGAAATCGTCAAACTAGAAGGCAAGGGGGTGCCGGTGCGTGAGCGTCTGCGCATCAGCCCGTCCTGCCCGCTGATCCTGTCCTACCATGTCGCCCTGGATCAGGCGCGTGAGAAGGCGCGCGGTGATGCGAAGATCGGCACCACCGGGCGCGGCATCGGTCCGGCCTACGAGGACAAGGTGGCGCGCCGCGGTCTGCGCATCGGTGATCTGTTCCACCGCGAGCGCTTCGCTGCCAAGCTGGGCGAGTTGCTCGATTATCACAACTTCGTGCTGCAGAATTTCTACAAAGAGCCGGCCATCGACTTCCAGAAGACCCTGGATGAGTGCATGGAGTACGCCGAGCTGCTCAAGCCGATGATGACCGACGTCACCGCGGTGCTGCACGACATGCGCCGCGAGTCCAAGGACATCATGTTCGAGGGGGCCCAGGGATCGTTGCTGGATATCGATCACGGCACCTACCCCTACGTCACCAGTTCCAACACCACGGCCGGCGGCATCGCCACCGGTTCGGGATTCGGGCCCATGTACCTGGATTACATCCTGGGCATTACCAAGGCCTACACCACCCGTGTCGGCTCCGGTCCGTTCCCCACCGAGCTGTTCGATGAAACCGGTGCATTCCTGGCCAAGCGCGGCCATGAGTTCGGCTCCACCACCGGCCGGGCGCGCCGCTGTGGCTGGTTCGATGCGGTGATCCTGCGCCGGGCCATCGAGATCAACAGCATTTCTGGCCTGTGCCTGACCAAGCTGGACGTGCTCGATGGTCTGCAGAGCATCCGGATCTGTGTCGGCTACAAGGATCAGAATGGCGAAGTGCTGGTGGATGCGCCTACCGACGCAGACAGCTACCTGGGCTTGCAGCCGGTCTACGAAGAGATGCCGGGCTGGAGCGAGTCGACCCTGGGCGCCAAGAGCCTGGACGAGTTGCCGGCCAATGCGCGCGCGTACATCAAGCGGGTCGAGGAGTTGGTTGGTGCGCCGATCGACATCATCTCCACCGGTCCGGATCGCAACGAGACCATCGTGCTGCGTCATCCGTTTGCCTGATAGATTGTGAGCGGATCGATAGGGGTCGCCATGGGCGGCCCTTTTCGTTTTTTGCGCCGGCCGATATTCGGGCTCAATAAACCGGCCAAGCCGCCGCTATAACTCTTAAGTTCAAGCCTTAGAGGTGTTCACCTGTGTCCGCGATCCTCTCGTTGTTGCGTAGTCGCTTGCTGCGCCCGGTTTTCTTGGCGCTGGGTGTTGCCTTGCTGGTCCAAGTGGTGGTGGCCGTGGTGCTGACGCGCAGTACCGTGGGGGCCCTTGAGGCCGAGCTCGCCGGACAGCTGGGTGTGGACACCCAGCGTCTGGCGGGGGAGTTGGAGCAGGCGGGTCGCGAGGTGGTATCCGATCTCGACGAGCTGTCCGCGCGCACCCAGGAAAAGCTGGTGGCTGGCCTCTCGGTGCACCTCAAGGAGGAGCACGCGCAGGCGCGAGTAGCATTGGAGCGCAGCCTCAAGGAGTCGGCCGAGGATATGGCGCAGCTGCTCGCTTCGGTGGCGCCCAAAGCGATGTGGGATAACGATGGTCCGGCGCTGTCGGAGTTCGCGCGGCGTGCACAGCGCAATCCCAATGTGCTGTTCGTCGTCTATGACGACGCGAAAGGCCAGCATTTGACGCGTTATTTGAATCGGGGGAATCCGCTGATCACCGCGCTGCTGGAGAAGGGGAAGGGCAGGCGGGCCCTGGATAAGTTGCTGGATGCCGCCCGGCATGACAGTTCGGTATTTTTCGTGGAGGCTCCCATCAGTCCCAATGGGATTGAAATCGGCAAGGTCCTGATGGGGGTGTCGACGGCGGCAATCGAAACTGAGAGTGCGGCGCTGGACAAGCGTTTCGGCGAGCTGATCGCCAGTGCCGGTCAGCTCGTGGCCGGGAGTCTCGGTGGTGCGGCGGCCGACAGTTCCAAGGCCTTGACCACGCGCCTGCAGACCGCGCGTGGCGTGGCGCTGGACATGTCCAAGAACACCCAGGGCGCGGTGCGTGGCGCTGCCGATGCGCTGCGCTGGCGGATCGGCTCGAGCCTGATCGTGGTTGGCTTGGGCGTGCTGCTGGTCTTGGCCGTGGTGCTGGGGCGTCGGGTCGTGAGCAAGCTGCACCTGTTGATTGCGGCGCTCAATGACCTGGCGGCCGGCGAGGGCGATCTGACCCGGCGTATCGAGGTCAACAGTCGTGACGAGATCGGCGATATGGCGGCGGCGGTCAACCGTTTCCTGACCAAGTTGCAGCCAATCGTCCGGGAGGCAGGCGAGGTGGCGGTGCGCACCGGTCAGGAGATCGCCAGTCTGGCGTCACGCAGTGCCTTGGCGGAATCGGCGGCCGAGCGCCAGCGCGACGAGGTGGCGGGCAGCTTGCAGGCGCTGGCGCAAATGGCCGGCGAGGCCGAGGGCGAGAGCCAGTCGATGCAGGAAGCCCAGCGGCGGGTGGCGGCCATTCGTCAGTCGACCCTGGAGAATGCGGCCATCGCCGCCCGGGTTGGCGGCGCGATCGAGGAGTTGGTGTCACGCGTGGAGACGGGTGCGGCGGTGATCGAGCGGCTCGCCAAGCAGAGCGAGCAGATAGAGGTGGTGCTGACGGTTATCCATGGCATCGCCGAGCAGACCAACCTGCTGGCGTTGAATGCGGCCATCGAGGCGGCTCGGGCGGGGGAGAGTGGTCGTGGTTTTGCCGTGGTGGCCGATGAGGTGAGGGCGCTGGCAAGCAAAACGCAGCAGTCTACCGGCGATATTCAGGCGCATATCGGTGCGCTGCAGAAGGGGGCCCGCGAGGCGGTCGGTGCGATCTCGCAAGCCGGGCGGCAGGCTGACGAGGGGTTGGCGGCATTGCGCGAGAGTGATCGCGTGCAGCAGTCGGTGCAGGTGGCGGTGGAGGAGGTGCATGGCGCCATCAATGCCGCTACTCAGGCGGCGGCTCACCAGGCGCAAGGGGCCGATGCGGTACGCGGTCGGGTCGAGATCATCCATGCGGAGGCTCAGCGCGCAGCCGAGGCGGTGGCGGCGACGGCGGCCAGCGGTCGGGTGCTGGACGACTTGGCCGCTCAGCTGAAGAGCAGTCTCGGCCAGTTCCGCGTATAGCGGGGCATGAGGTGCCTGGCGGATGGGTCCGCCAGGTGCTTTGCGCGGTCGGCGGAACGGCAGGCAATAAAAAACCGAGCACTTGGCTCGGTTTTTTGAATTGGTGCCCAGGAGAAGACTCGAACTTCCACGACCGTAAGGTCACCAGCACCTGAAGCTGGCGTGTCTACCAATTTCACCACCTGGGCTTGCACGATGACGCTGCACCGCACTGCAGTGATTGCGGAGCACTGCCTCCGTTGTCGCTCAAGCCGAGCTGACCGCTCGACTCGTTGAATTTGGTGCCCAGGAGAAGACTCGAACTTCCACGGCCGTAAGGCCACCAGCACCTGAAGCTGGCGTGTCTACCAATTTCACCACCTGGGCACAGAAACCGATGATTGCTCACCCGCTTCATGTTACAACGTCTGCTCGACGCTGTGGGCGCGAACTATACGGGCGGTCATTTGCCTTGTAAAGCCCCGTTGGCAACAAATTTTATTCTGCATGCCGGGCTGACCCGGGCACCAGTTTCGCGCTTCAATAGGCACATGGCAAACCGACTGTATATGAACAAGGTGAACTCTCTCTAATGGCCGATTGGCAATCCCTCGATCCCGAGGCCGCTCGTGAAGCGGAAAAATATGATAACCCCATCCCCAGCCGCGAGCTGATCCTGCAGCACCTCAGTGACCGCGGCTCGCCGGCGAGTCGAGAACAATTGCTTGATGAGCTCGGGCTTGCCGGTGAGGAGCAGGCCGAAGCGCTGCGCCGCCGGCTGCGGGCGATGGAGCGCGATGGTCAGTTGATCTATACCCGTCGCGGTACCTATGCGCCGGTGGACAAGCTGGATCTGGTGCTTGGCCGTATCAGTGGCCATCGCGACGGCTTCGGCTTCCTGATTCCCGATGACGGCAGCGATGACCTGTTCCTCAGCCCCGCGCAGATGCGCCTGGTATTCGACGGCGACCGCGCCCTGGCGCGTGTGTCCGGTCTGGACCGCCGCGGTCGGCGCGAAGGGGCGATCGTCGAAGTGATCTCCCGGGCCCACGAGACCATCGTCGGGCGTTACTACGAAGAGAGCGGCATCGGCTTTGTGGTCGCCGACAATCCGAAGATCCAGCAGGAGGTACTGGTTACCCCGGGGCGCAATGCCGGCGCCAAGCAGGGCCAGTTTGTCGAGGTGAAAATCACCCATTGGCCGACCCCGCGCTTCCAGCCGCAGGGCGATGTGCTCGAGGTGGTGGGCAACTACATGGCACCGGGCATGGAAATCGACGTGGCGCTGCGCAGCTACGACATTCCCCATGTCTGGCCCGAGGCAGTGGTCAAGGAGGCGCACAAGCTCAAGCCGGAGGTCGAGGAGAAGGACAAGGACAAGCGCATCGATCTGCGCCATCTGCCTTTCGTCACCATCGACGGCGAAGATGCCCGTGACTTCGACGACGCGGTCTACTGCGAGAAGGGCGGTGGTAGCTGGCGGCTGTTTTCCGGTGGCTGGAAACTCTACGTGGCCATTGCCGACGTCTCGCACTACGTCAAAATCGGCTCGGCTCTGGATGCCGAGGCTCAGGTGCGTGGCAACTCGGTGTACTTCCCTGAGCGGGTGATTCCGATGCTGCCGGAGGAACTGTCCAACGGATTGTGCTCGCTCAATCCCAAGGTCGATCGCCTGGCCATGGTCTGCGAGATCAGCATCTCGAAGGCCGGCAAGATGACCGATTACCAGTTTTACGAGGCGGTGATCCATTCGCATGCACGACTGACCTACAACAAGGTCAGCGCCATGCTTGAACAGCCCAAGAGTTCCGAGGGCAAGGCGTTGCGTGGCGAGTACGGCGACGTGCTGCCCCACCTCAAGCAGCTGTACGCCTTGTATCAGGTGCTGTTGGCGGCTCGTCACGAGCGCGGCGCCATCGATTTCGAGACCCAGGAAACGCGGATTGTCTTTGGTGCCGGGCGCAAGATCGCCGAGATCCGGCCAACCGAGCGCAACGACGCGCATAAGCTGATCGAGGAGTGCATGCTGGCGGCCAACGTGGCCACTGCGGCGTTCATGCAGAAGCATGAGATCCCGGCACTCTACCGTGTGCACGACGGTCCGCCGCCCGAGCGGGTGGAGAAACTCAAGGCGTTCCTCACGGAGCTGGGGCTGTCGCTGCATCGTGGCAAGTCCAAGGAGGGGCCGACGCCCAAGGACTATCAGGCCTTGCTGGAAAGCATTCGCGATCGCCCGGACTATCACCTCATTCAGACCGTCATGCTGCGTTCGCTCAGTCAGGCGGTGTACAGCGCGGACAACCAGGGGCACTTTGGCCTGAACTACGAAGCCTATGCTCACTTCACCTCGCCGATTCGTCGCTACCCGGATCTGCTGATCCACCGTGCGATCCGCAGCGTGATCCGCTCCAAGCTCGACACTCCGCACGTCAAGCGTGCCGGGGCTGCCAGCATGCCCAAGGCGCGCATCTATCCCTACGATGAGCCGACCCTGGAGCAGTTGGGTGAGCAGTGCTCGATGTCCGAGCGGCGTGCCGATGAGGCCACCCGCGATGTGGTGAACTGGCTGAAATGCGAGTTCATGAAGGACCGGGTCGGCGAAACCTTCCCCGGTGTGATCACCGCGGTGACCGGTTTCGGCCTGTTCATCGAGCTGACCGACATCTACGTCGAGGGCCTGGTGCACGTCACCGCCTTGCCGGCCGACTACTATCATTTCGATCCGGTTCATCACCGCCTCGCCGGCGAGCGCAGCGGTCGTAGCTTCCGTCTGGGCGACAGCGTCGAAGTCAAGGTCATGCGTGTCGACCTGGATGAGCGCAAGATCGACTTCGAAATGGTCCAGGGCGCCAGTCAGGAGCCGGCCGCCCCGCGGCGCGGCGGTTTCGAGTCCGCCGCCAGTCGCAGCGGTCGTCGCAGTGAGCGCCCCGCCGCCGGCAACACCGATGTGGCGAAGAGCCGTGAGCTGAAGAAGGCGCTGCTAAGCGAGTCCAAGGGCAAGGCCGGCAAGGGGCGCACAAGCAAGGCCGGGGCCGCGGTGCCGGCGGAAAAGGCGGCGAAGCCCAGCAAGCATCGCAAGGGGCCGCCCAAGTCGAATGGTTCGCGCAAGCCTAAGGCGAAGTCATGAATCAGTTGGAGAAGATCTACGGCGTGCATGCCGTAGAAGCCTTGCTGCGTCATCACCCCAAGCGGGTCAAGCAGGTCTGGCTGGCCGAGGGGCGCAGTGATCCGCGGGTGCAGCCGTTGCTGGCGTTGGCTGCAGAGGCGCGGGTGGCGGTCGGCCAGTGTGAGCGGCGCGAAATGGACGCCTGGGTCGAGGGTGTGCATCAGGGCGTGGTCGCCGAAGTCAGCCCGAGCCAGGTATGGGGCGAGGCGATGCTCGAGGAGCTGCTCGACCGCAGCGAGGGCGCGCCTTTGTTGCTGGTGCTTGATGGGGTGACCGACCCGCATAACCTCGGCGCCTGCCTGCGCACCGCCGATGCCGCCGGTGCCTTGGCCGTGATAGTGCCGAAGGACAAGTCCGCCACCCTCAATGCCACCGTGCGCAAGGTGGCCTGTGGCGCCGCCGAGGTGATCCCGCTGGTGGCGGTGACCAACCTGGCACGCTGCCTCGAGAAGCTGCAGCAGCGAGGCTTGTGGATCGTTGGTACGGCCGGCGAGGCCGAGCAGGAGCTGTATCAGCAGGACCTGACCGGGCCGACGGTGCTGGTCATGGGGGCCGAAGGCAAGGGCATGCGGCGCCTGACTCGCGAGCACTGCGATTACCTGGTCAAGCTGCCGATGGCAGGCAGCGTCAGCAGCCTGAATGTGTCCGTGGCGACCGGGGTCTGCCTGTTCGAGGCCCTGCGCCAGCGTCGTGCGCACAGGTTGCAGGCGTCCAGCCGCAAATCGTGAGTCTTCGCGGCCCCGTTCGCGGGCCGCGAATCATCAGTCTCTGCGCGTCGGGCTCAGGCTGTTCAAATAATCACCAGCCCGCCTTGCGTCTGGCTGGGGGCTTCTCTAGAATGGCGCCCCTTGCCGTGACGGCAGGCGCGTTCGCGCCCTTCTGTTTCAGCAAGACCAACAGTGTCATTCACTCCTTGCCTGACCGCGCCATGTGGCAGGCTACAACCCGTAAGGAGCATTTATGCGTCATTACGAAATCATCTTTCTGGTTCACCCGGACCAGAGCGAGCAAGTCGGCGGCATGGTCGAGCGCTACACCAAGCTGATCGAAGAAGACGGCGGCAAGATTCACCGCCTGGAAGACTGGGGCCGTCGTCAGCTGGCTTACGCCATCAACAACGTCCACAAAGCCCACTACGTGATGCTCAACGTAGAGTGCACCGGCAAAGCCCTGGCTGAGCTGGAAGACAACTTCCGCTACAACGATGCCGTGATCCGTAACCTGGTCATCCGTCGCGATGAAGCCGTTACCGAACAGTCTGAAATGCTCAAGGCTGAGGAAAACCGTAGCGAGCGCCGCGAGCGTCGTGACCGTCCTGAAAGCACTGATTCCGCCGATGGCGATGACAGTGACAGCAGCGACAGCAGCGACAACGCTGACGAGTAATCCACGGATCTATTGAGGAGCCAATCCCATGGCACGTTTCTTCCGTCGTCGTAAATTCTGCCGTTTCACCGCAGAGAACGTGAAAGAGATCGATTTCAAAGATCTCAACACCCTGAAAGCCTACATCTCGGAAACCGGCAAGATCGTTCCTAGCCGTATCACCGGTACCAAGGCTCGTTATCAGCGTCAGCTGGCTACCGCTATCAAGCGCGCCCGCTTCCTGGCCCTGCTGCCCTACACCGACAGCCACGGCCGCTGAGACAGGGTGCTCGACAAGTAGTAAGGGATAAAACGCATGCGCGCCTTGGCTGAATTCATCATGCGCGGCCGCATGCAGGCCACCCTCGTGGTGGTCGGTTCTGCGGCTTTGCCGCTGCTGTTCTGGTTAAGTGCTGCCGCCGGATGCCTGGTGCTCCTGCGGCGCGGTTTGAGTGATGCCGTTGGCATCCTCGCCTGGGCCCTGCTGCCGGCGATTGGCTGGTGGTATTTCGGTGAGCCGCGCACCCTGATGGTGCTGCTCGGTGCACTGGGGCTGGCGTCGCTATTGCGCGCCAGCCAGTCCTGGAATCGTGTGCTGCTCTGCAGCGTGGCAGTGGGCCTGGTGTACGGGCTGGTCTTGGGTGCGGTGTTCCGCGAGCCCATCGAGATGATGGCGGGCGAGTTGCAAAAACTCCTGCCGCAGATGCTCGATGGGGTCCACCAACAGATGTCGGTGGATGAGCGAGCGCGCCTGGATAGCCTGATTGCACCGGTGCTGACCGGTTTGTTGGCGGCCTTGTTGCAGATCGTCAGCCTGCTCAGCCTGATTCTCGGGCGTTTTTGGCAGGCGTTGTTGTACAACCCGGGTGGTTTCGGGCGCGAGTTTCGTGCCCTGCGACTGCCGCTGGCGCCGGCGATATTGCTGCTGGTCGGCATGCTGTTGGGACCCAATCTGGGGCCGCAAATGGCGATGTTGACCCCGCTGTGCAGCGTGCCGCTGGCATTTGCCGGCCTGGCCCTGATTCATGGGCTGGTGGCGCAAGGGCGACTGGCCAAGTTCTGGCTGGTCGGGCTGTACATCACGCTGCTGTTGTTCATGCAGCTGACTTATCCGTTACTGGTGGTCTTGGCCATCGTCGACAGTCTGTTTGATTTTCGTGGTCGCCTGGTGCGCAAGAATGGCCCGGGCTCCGCGGACGGTGAAGGTTAAAAGTTAAGAGGTTATTACCAAATGGAACTGATCCTGCTGGAAAAAATCGCCAATCTGGGCAACCTGGGCGACAAAGTGAATGTTAAGGCTGGTTACGGCCGTAACTTCCTGCTGCCGCAAGGCAAGGCCACCGCTGCTACCGCTGCCAACGTTGCCGCGTTCGAAGCGCGTCGTGCCGAGCTGGAAAAACTGGCTGCCGAGAAGAAGGCATCTGCCGAATCCCGTGCTGCCCAACTGGCCGAGCTGGAAGTCACCATCACCGCGACCGCGGGCGATGAAGGCAAACTGTTCGGTTCGATCGGTACCCACGACATCGCCGACGCCCTGACCGCCTCCGGCGTGGAAGTGGCCAAGGCCGAAGTGCGCCTGCCGAACGGCACCATTCGCCAGGTTGGCGAATACGACGTGGCCGTGCACCTGCACAGCGACGTTGAAGCGACCGTCCGGGTCGTTGTGGTCGCCGCCTAAGCGAACCGCCGAAGTGGTCTTGCACTCCGGTGCGAGGCTGCTGACAATCGGGCACGTCATCGCGCAAGCGGTGCCGTGCCCTTTGTTTTTCCATCGTCGAATTTTTTCCCAGAGCCTATGAACGACATCAGCATTCCCGAGCAGTACGACCTGCAAACTTCCGCCCTGAAGGTGCCGCCGCACTCGATCGAGGCCGAGCAGGCGGTCCTGGGGGGGCTGATGCTCGACAACAATGCCTGGGAACGCGTGCTGGATCAGGTCTCCGACGGCGATTTCTACCGCCACGACCATCGCCTGATCTTCCGCGCCATCTTCAAACTGGCCGAACGCAACCACCCGTTCGACGTGGTGACCCTGTCCGAGCAGCTGGACAAGGAGGGCCAGCTGTCGCAGGTGGGCGGTCTGGCGTACCTGGGCGAGTTGGCCAAGAACACCCCGTCGGTGGCCAACATCAAGGCCTACGCGCAGATCATCCGCGAACGCGCCACCCTGCGTCAGCTGATCGGCATCAGCAGCGAGATCGCCGACAGCGCCTATGCCCCCGAGGGGCGTACCGGCGAGGAGATTCTCGACGAGGCCGAGCGGCTGATCTTCCAGATTGCCGAGGCGCGGCCGAAAACCGGCGGCCCGGTCGGCATCAACGACATTCTGGTCAAGGCCATCGACCGCATCGACACCCTGTTCAACGCCGGCGATGCGATCACCGGCCTGTCGACCGGGTTCACCGACCTGGATGACCTGACCAGCGGCTTGCAGCCGGCCGACATGATCATCGTCGCCGGACGTCCGTCGATGGGTAAGACCACCTTCGCCATGAACCTGGTGGAGAACGCCCTGATGCGCAGCGACAAGGCGATCCTGGTCTATTCGCTGGAGATGCCCTCCGAATCCATCGTCATTCGTATGCTCGCCTCGCTTGGCCGGATCGACCAGACCAAGGTCCGTGCCGGTCGTCTGGACGATGATGATTGGCCGCGCCTGACCTCGGCGGTCAACCTGCTCAACGACCGCAAGCTGTTCATCGACGATACCGCCGGCATCAGCCCGTCGGAGATGCGCGCGCGTACCCGGCGCCTGGCCCGTGAACACGGCGAGATCGGCCTGATCATGGTCGACTACCTGCAGCTGATGCAGATTCCCGGTTCCAGCGGCGACAGCCGGGTCAACGAGATTTCCGAGATATCCCGCTCGCTGAAGGCCCTGGCCAAGGAGTTCAACTGCCCGGTGATCGCCCTGTCGCAGCTCAACCGTGGCCTCGAACAACGGCCGAACAAACGCCCGATCAACTCCGACTTGCGTGAGTCCGGGGCGATCGAGCAGGACGCCGACATCATCATGTTCGTCTACCGCGACGAGGTCTATCACCCGGAAACCGAGTACAAGGGCGTGGCCGAGATCATCATCGGCAAGCAGCGTAACGGTCCGCTCGGTACCGCGCGCCTGGCCTTCCTCGGCAAGTACTCGCGCTTCGAGAACCTGGCGCCGGGCAGCTATCAGTTCGACGACGAGTAAGCGGCGCAGGCGCGCCGGAGTTCAGGCCTTGTAGCGCGGGGCGAGCGCCGCGTTGCCCAGGTACGGGGCCAGGTAGTCCTCCAGGCGCTGGCCGGCCGTGGTCTCGAAGTGTTCCTCGGTATCGTTCAGGCTCTGCACCCGGTCGATGCGAAAGTTGCGAAAGTCATTGCGCAATTCACACCAGCTGCACAGGGTCCAGGTCTGCCCCCAGAAGAACAGGCCCAGCGGCCAGATAAGGCGCTGGCTGGCCTGGTCGTTTTGGTCGCGATAGCCGAGCTGCAGTTTGCGCCGCTGGCGGATTGCTTGGCGCAGCTGGGCGAGCCAGTGCACGGGGTAGCTGTTTACTTCGGGGGCAAACAGCTGGTTGCGGTTGAGTTCGTCGCGCAGACTGTTGGGCAGGACGCCGTGGATCTTCGCCAGCGCCGATTCGGCGGCCCGCTGCAGCTGTGGGTCGGCCCAGGCGTTGACCATCCGCGCGCCGATCAGCAAGGCCTCGATCTCCTCGCGCTCGAACATCAGCGGCGGCAGGTCCATCGGCTGGCGCAGCACATAGCCGACACCGGCCTCGCCTTCCAGCGGTACGCCGGAAAGCGAGAGATCCTGGATGTCGCGGTAGATGGTGCGCACCGACACCTGCAGGCGCTCGGCCAACCACCGGGCGGTGGTCAGGCGACGGCTGCGCAGGAACTGCACGATCTGGAATAGTCGGTCGGCGCGTCTCATGCTCCCTCTTGGCGATCTGGGTGGCCGGCTCAGGACATGCTGTGCAGGCCCACCTCATTTCCTTCGCTGTCTTTTATCACAGCGATGAAGCCGTGAGGCGCGATGGACATCTTGCCCTGGATGATCACGCCGCCAGCTGCCGGTACCCGGTTCACCACGGCATCCAGTTGTCCCTCGACATTCAGGTAGACCCGGGTGCCGCCGACGCCGCTTTGCTGCTCGGCCGAGTCGCTCAGGCAGCCGCCCACCCCGCTCTCGGGGGCGTGGGGAAACAGCGCCCTGCGCCCGTCCATGCCCTCCATCACCTCCAGCGGTTTGGCCAGGGCTCGCTCATAGAAGCCACGGGCGCGTTCGAAATCGCCGACGAACAGTTCGAACCAGTTGATCGCATTCATTTTCTCTCTCCTTGAAGTGGGGGTCTGGCAGCAGGACTGGCGGCCACAAGCGCCGCCTTTCGTTGTGCCGGGGGCCACTCTAGGACAGGGCTACTGACAGCCTCCTGTCAGTAGCCCGCGCAGGACTTTGCTGCTGGACGGTGCGGCGGCCCGTTGGCTGCCCCCTGATGCGGCAGGCAGGGCCGCGCGGGGTGCGGGCTGTGCGCCTTGTTGCGTCTTTAACTCCATATATTTCAATCGCTTGAGTGTGTGCCTCAAGTGCTGGCGCAGAGCTTGCTAGAGCTCGTCCAACACAACGACTGCGCCAACGGCGGTGCAGGGTTGACAGACAAAGACGTCGTGACCGGTACAAGCGCTAGTGCTTGTGCGCCGGCCGCGGCGTTTTTTTTCGGCTCAACCCGGTGCTCGCCTGGACAGGCGGTGGGCGCAGGAGGATGCAGATGCTGCTCGATCGTGCCACCGTCGTTGTACCACCGCTCGCCTCTTCGACCGAGGCGGCACAGCCGCTTGCCGAGGCTCCACTGGTCATCGTCGGTGCCGGCCCGGTCGGCGTGCGCTGCGCCCAGGAACTGCTGCGCCGCGGCTTTCCCGGGCGGATTCTGCTGTTCGGCGACGAGCCCTGGGTGCCCTATGACCGGGTTCGCCTGAGTGCGCTGCTGGCCGGCGAGATTCGCCTGGACGCCATCGCCACTCCCCTTGCCGACGACGGTCGATTGATCAGCCATCTGGGTTGCCGCATCAGCCGAATAGATCCGGCCTCGAACTATCTGGAGGACAGTCAGGGCAGGGGCTTTTGCTATTCGCGGCTGATCCTCGCCACCGGTTCGCGGGCGCACGTTCCCGAGGTGGGTGGCGCCAGGTTGCCCGGGGTGTTTGTCTTTCGCGACTTGGGCGATACCGCCGCCTTGCTCGCGCGCACCGCGCGCAGCCGGCACTGCGTGGTGGTCGGCGGCGGCCTGCTCGGCCTGGAGGCGGCCCGCGCGCTGCAGCGTGGCCACACCCGGGTGACTCTGGTGCACCAGGCGCCGCGGTTGATGAATCGACAGCTGGACGCGCCTGGCGCCGAAGTGCTGCTGCGCCAGGTGCGCGCGCTGGGCGTCGAGGTGTTGCTGGGCGCCGGCCTCGGCGCCGTGCTGGGCGACGAGCGGGTCACCGGCGTGCGCCTGCGTGACGGTCGCGAGTTGAACTGCGATACGGTGCTGCTCGCCACCGGCATCAGGCCCAACATCGACCTGGCCCTGGCGGCGCAGTTGCGGGTGGGCCAGGGCATCGTGGTGGACGATGAGCTGTGCACCTCGCAGGCCAACATCCATGCGATCGGCGAGTGCGCCGAGCACCGCGGCCTGACCTATGGCCTGGTGGCACCGGGGTTCGAGCAGGCCGCGGTCTTGGCCGCGCGCCTGACCGGCGAGCAGGCCCTGTACCGCGGCTCGCTGCAGGCGACCCAGCTCAAGGTGGCCGGCTTGCCGGTGTTCAGTGCGGGCGAGGCAGTCGAACCGCTTGGGCGCATTCGCCAGCGAGAAATACAGTTCTCCGATCCTCAGCGGGGTGCCTACCGCAAGCTGCTGGTCCACCGTGGTCGCCTGCGCGGCGCCCTGGCGGTAGGCGAATGCGCAGAAAGCCTGCGCTGGCTGGATGCCTTGCAGCACGGTCGACGGATTACCCCCTGGATGCTCTGGCGCTTTCGCCGCGAGGGACGGCTGTGGCCGGCGGCCAGCGAGCAGGTTGCGGCGTGGCCGACCAGTACGACGGTGTGCCAGTGCATGGACGTCAGTCGCGGTCAGCTCAGCGCCTGTATCGCCGCCGGCGCCGCCGATCTGGCCGCGCTGGGCCGGCAATCGGGCGCGGGTACCGTCTGCGGCGGCTGCAAACCCCTGTTGCACAACCTGCTTGGGAGCGCGGCCCGGCGCCAGCCCGAGCGTGCTGCCGCAGGGTTGATCGCGGGCGCTGGGCTGGCTCTGCTCGCGATTCTGCTGATGGCGATGCTGCCGGCCTTCGCCGCACCGACCTCGGTCTTGCAGGCCGGGCTTAGCTGGCTCTGGCAGGACGGTTTCTGGCGCCAGCTCAGCGGCTTCTCGCTGCTCGGCCTGGCCCTGCTCGGCTTGTTGATGTCGCTGCGCAAGCGCCTGCCGAGGCTGCCGCTGGGCGCCTTCGCCCTGTGGCGCGTGCTGCATGTGCTGCTTGGCGCGGCGAGCCTGGGGCTGCTGGCACTGCACACCGGGTTGGACGGCGGGCAGAACCTCAATCGCTGGCTGCTCGTCGACTTCCTGTTGCTGGTGGCGCTTGGCGCGCTGGCCGCACTGCTGCTTGCCATCGAACATCGCCTGCCCGCGGCGCTGGCCCGGCACGGCCGGCGCGGGCTGCTGTGGGCACACATTCTTGCGGTCTGGCCGTGGCCGGCGTTGCTCGCCGTGCATGTGCTCTCGGTTTATTACTTCTAAGGGCCTGTCATGAAGCGCGCGATCTGGGCACTCTGGTTATCGACCCTGCTGGCGTTGGCTGGCTGGTACGGCTATCGCTTGTACGCCGGCGACGAGTTGCAGGCGTTCAACCCGGGGCCGCTGTCGGCCGGCCACCATCAGCTCGAGCAGGCCTGTGGTGCCTGCCACCTGAATCCGTTGGGCGGCGGCGAGGTGCTGCAGAAGGCCTGCGTCAGTTGCCATGGCGAAGAGCTCAAGGCCGCCCACGACGCCCACCCGCAGAGCAAGTTCAGCGATCCGCGCAACGCCGACCGGCTGGCCCATCTGGATGCGCGGTATTGCCTGGCCTGTCATGTCGAGCATGCGCCTGAGCGCACCCGGGAGATGGCCGTGACCCAGCCCGACGACTTCTGCGTGCACTGTCACGCGCGGATCGCCGAGGAGCGCCCCAGTCACCAGGGAATGGCCTTCGCTACCTGCGCCAGCGCCGGCTGCCACAACTATCACGACAATCGCGCGCTCTATGAGGACTTCCTGGTCAGGAGCGCCGATCAGCCGGTGTTCCAGGCCATCGCCCGCATCGCCGCGCCGGCCAGCCTGGCCGACAAGCACCCGGGCTGGCAGAAACCGGCTGCGGCGCCTCAGGCCGACGCGCCGCTCGAGCGGCAGACGGACGCAGCCGTGGCCGACTGGTTGGCCAGCGCTCACGCCGAGGCGGGGGTCAATTGCAGCGACTGTCATCAGGCGCAGAGCGCCGGCTGGGAGGCCAGGCCAGCGCTGCAGGTGTGCCAGGGCTGCCATGCCGGCGAGGCCCAGGGGTTCTTCGCCGGCAAGCACGGCATGCGCCTGAATCCGGCGTTGCCGGTGAAGCTGACGCCAATGCGCCCACAATGGAGCCAGCTGCCGTTCACCGCCGAAAGCGCCGGGCATGAACTGGGGTGCAGCAGTTGCCACGGCGCACACCGCGTCGAGCAGCGTGAGGCTGCGGTGCAGGCGTGCCTGGGTTGCCATGCCGACGAGCATTCGCTGGCCTATCAGGATTCACCGCACCAGCAACTCTGGCTGGCCGAACAGCGCGGCGAACTGCCGCCGGGCAGCGGGGTGAGCTGCGCCAGCTGCCACCTGCCGCGCGAGACCGCCGAGGTTCACGGCCAGTCACGCCGCCTGGTTCAGCATAACCAGAACGCCAATCTGCGGCCCAACGAAAAAATGCTGCGCGGGGTCTGCCTGGACTGTCATGGGTTGCCGTTCGCCCTCGACGCCCTGGCCGATCCGCGGCTGCTGCAGAACAACTTCCAAGGTACGCCTGCGCAGCATGTCCCCAGCGTGGACATGGCGCTGGAGCGTGCCAGCTCCGAGCTGCACCGCTGATGTCTGCCGACACCCCAACAGTCTGATCTGGAGAACACCATGCACAAGACCTTGCAACCTGTATTCGCCGTTGCCTTAAGCGCCGGTCTGCTTGTCCTTCCCGGCTGCCAGGAAAGCAAACCGAGCGGCTTCAGTCCCCAGCAACTGACCGACAGCCTGCATTTGGTGATGGAGTCCGACCGAGCGGTTTACACCAAGCAGGTGGTCAATCGATTGAAGGATGCCGGGGTGATCAAGCCCAGCGAGCACTTCGTCGACGACAACGCGCTGCCGCTTCCGGCGCAGATGTTCCGCTTTGGCGCCGAGACCGTGGCCGCCAAGACCGATGCCTTCAGCTATTCGCTGCAATCGCTGTGGCCGATCAACAAGCAGAACGCGCCGCGCACCGAAGCGGAGAAGACCGGCCTGCAATACATCATGGATCACCCCGGAGAGAACTATTACGGCGAGGAAGAGCTGGGCGGCAAGCGCTACTTCACCGCCGTCTATCCCGATGTAGCCGTGGCGCCGGTGTGCTCCAGCTGCCACAACGAGCACAAGGACAGCCCGCGCACCGACTTCAAGCTGGGCGACGTGATGGGCGGGGTGGTGATTCGTGTTCCGCTGGGCGGCTAGCGGCGCGCTGGTCGCCGCGCTGTTGCTGGTCGGCTGCGGCCCCGGCCCGGAGCAGGCCGAGCTGCGCCTCGGCCAGCAGGTCTGGGACCGCACCTGCCGGGTCTGCCACCTGAACGGCCTGGCAGGTGCGCCGGCCAAGGGCAATCGCGTGGCCTGGGCGCCGCGCATCGACCAAGGCCTGGCGGTTCTGGTCGAGCATGCCCTGCAGGGGTTCAGTGGGGCGCAGGGCAGCATGCCGGCACGCGGCGGCAACCCGCAGCTCAGCGATGAGCAGGTCGCGGCGGCAGTGAAGTACATGGTTTCGCAAAGCCAATAGGCGGCTCGGCCGCAATTCCGATAGAGAGGAACGAGAGATGACCCCGAGACAGATCGAACTGGTACAGGGCAGCTTTGCCCAGGTGACGCCCATTGCCGAACAGGCCGCGGCGCTGTTCTACAGCAATCTGTTCAGCGCCGATGCCAGCCTCAAGCCGCTGTTCAAGGGCGACATGCAGACGCAGGGAGAGAAGCTGATGCAGATGATCGGCGTGGCGGTGAGCAAGCTCAACGAGCCGCAGGTGCTGTTGCCGGTGCTGCAGCGTCTGGGCGAACGCCATGCCGACTACGGCGTGGAGGACAGCCACTACGCCACCGTCGGTGGCGCCCTGCTGCTGACCCTCAGCCAGGGCCTGGCCGATGCCTTCACCGAGGAGGTGGAGGAGGCCTGGAGCAGCGCTTACGGCCTGATGGCCTCAACCATGATCGAGGCGGCAAACAAGGTCGGCGCCTGAGTCGCGGCGGGGCGTCGACCCGGCGCCCCGCAACGGGTCAGGCGCCACCGGGCAGCTTGATCACATCCAGATGCGCGAGCTCGCTGGCGCTCGATTCACCGTCCTCGCCATAGATCGATGAGCCCGAGCGGCCGCTGGCCTTGCTCCGGTAGAGCGCATCGTCGGCCGCCTTGTACAGGCCGCTGAAGTGTTCGGCATGCTGCGGGAAGATTGCCCCCCCGATGCTGATGGTCACGCTCAGTGGCTCGCTGCGATAGAGCACCGGATGCGCCAGCTCGGTAAGCAGACGTTCGGCGATGTCGCGGGCATGTTGCTCGGCATCGTCGCCGCCGATCAGCACGGCGAATTCGTCGCCGCCCAGGCGCGCCACGCTGTCGCCGCTGCGCACGTGCTCGCGCAGGCGCCGGCCGATTACCTGCAGCATCAGGTCGCCGGCATCGTGGCCGAAGCGATCGTTGACCGGTTTGAAGTGGTCGAGGTCGATCAGCAGCAGCGCCACGCTTTCGCCGTGCCGCCTGGCATGGGCCAGGGCCGAGCTGGTGCGCTCGACCAGGTAGCGGCGGTTGGGCAGTTCGGTCAGGGCGTCGTGGAAGGCGGCGTGCTCCAGTTCCTTCTCGCGCAGCGATAGGCGCTCGTTGGCCGCCGCCAGTTCGGCGGTGCGCTGGATCACCGCAGCATGCAACTCGTCGGCGCTGGCCTGGACCTGAGCCAGGCGCGCGGCTTTCTCCCGGTCGGCCTGGTTCAGGGCCATGGTCCTCTCCCGCTTGAGTATCTGGATGCGGTAGGCCAGGGCAAAGGAAAAAAGGATGGACTCGGCGGCGACCGCCAGCGGGAATACGATGGCATTGAGCGGCGAGGGCTGTAGCACGCCGGTCGCGCGCAGCAGCAGGACACTGATGCTGCCGAGCACCAGGCCGTAGCCGCAGAGGTACAGCAGGGCGGGGAAGAACCCCTGGCGCCAACGGATCAGCGCGCTGCCCAGGGCGGCGGGAATGCTGGTCAGCGACAGCAGGGCGATAATCCACGCCGCCAGGCCGCGCTGGCCAAACGCATCGAGGGCAATGGCGAGCAGATAGACCACGCAGGCCATGCTCAGCAGGTGGTGGGCCCAGCGTACGTGGCGGCGGGTCTGCATCAGGGTCTGGGCGAAGCGGCTGGCGCACAGCCCCCAGAGCGAGGGCAGGGTGATCCGGTCCAGCCAGAAGGGTACCTCGCCGCCCGGCCACAGGTACTGGAAGCCGTGGCCACTCATGCTCAGGATGAAGACCAGGGCGAAAGCGGTGGTCAATACATACCAGAAGTAGGCGCTGTCGCGCAGGCTGAAGAGGATGAACAGGTTGTATAGCAGCAGGGCGAAGATGACCCCGTAGATGGTGCCGAGCACGAGGTTCTCCCGTGCGGCGGTCAGGTCGAGGTCGGCGATCTGCCAGGCGCGCAGGGGGAACGAGTTGCCGGCCGGGTCATAGGTGCGCAGGTAGAACGTCAGCGGCTGCTCGTCCAGCGCCGGTAGCCGAAACAGCGCGCGGCGGTAGGGATGGTCGCGGCCGGCGGCGAAGGCGACACGTTCACCTGACTGGCGCTGCTGCCAGCCGCCCTGCTTGTTGGGCAGGTACAGCTGCAGGTCGAGCAGGGTCACGGCGCCGACTTCCAGCCACCACTGGCCCGGTGCGCTGGCTTCGCGCGCCAGCTGTACCTTGATCCACCAGGGGTTGCGGCTCTGGCCGACGCTGGCGCGGCCGTCGGCCGGGCGGAACCGTGCCTGCACGGTCGGGTCGGCCAGGTCGGCGATGTCGAGCCGGGCGCCGACATCCTCCAGCAGCTGGATATGGTCGTTCAGCGAACGGCCGCTGCTGGTATCGCTCAATATCAGCGGCGTGGCGCAGGCTGCCCCGGCCAGGCTCAACAAGAAGATCAGCGAGTAGATCAACCGCTGCACTGCACGCACTCCTTTTCGGCCTAGGGGCGACGGATCTGGTTGACGGCCCGAGTATAGCCATAAGCCACTAGTGTGATCACAAATACTTGACGCTACGGATCGCACAAGGCGTCGGCAAAACCCAGCGCCGTCGTCGGGTTTGGTCAAAATTTGTGCTATATTCCGCCCCCGTTAAAATCCGCCTATCTCGGTCATCGTCATGCAAGCAGCCAAGCCGTTATTCGACTATCCAAAATACTGGGCCGAGTGCTTCGGCCCGGCGCCTTTCCTGCCCATGAGCCGGGAAGAGATGGATCAGCTCGGCTGGGACAGCTGCGACATCATCATCGTCACCGGTGACGCCTACGTCGACCACCCCTCGTTCGGCATGGCCATCATCGGCCGCCTGCTCGAAGCCCAGGGCTTTCGCGTGGGCATCATCGCCCAGCCGAACTGGCAGTCCAAAGACGACTTCATGAAGCTCGGCGAGCCCAACCTGTTCTTCGGCGTGGCGGCCGGCAACATGGACTCGATGATCAACCGCTACACCGCCGACAAGAAGATCCGCAGCGACGATGCCTACACCCCCGGCGGCCTGGCCGGCAAGCGCCCGGACCGCGCCAGCCTGGTCTACAGCCAGCGCTGCAAGGAGGCCTACAAGCACGTGCCGATCGTGCTCGGCGGCATCGAGGCATCCTTGCGCCGCATCGCCCACTACGACTACTGGCAGGACAAGGTCCGCCATTCGATCCTGATCGATGCCTGCGCCGACATCCTGCTCTACGGCAACGCCGAGCGGGCCATCGTCGAGGTGGCCCAGCGCCTGGCCCAGGGACAGAAGATCGAGGACATCACCGACATCCGCGGCAGTGCCTTCATCCGCCGCGACACACCCGAGGGCTGGCTGGAGATCGACTCCACGCGCATCGACCGGCCGGGCAAGATCGACAAGATCATCAACCCCTACGTCAACACCCAGGACACCGCCGCCTGCGCCATCGAGCAGGAGAAGGGGGCGGCCGACCGCGGCCCGCTGGAAGACCCGAACGAAGCCAAGGTCGTGCAGTTGCTGCCGCACCCGCGCCTGGAGCGCGACAAGACGGTGATCCGCCTGCCGTCCTTCGAGAAGGTGCGCGGCGACTCGGTGCTCTATGCCCACGCCAACCGCGTGCTGCACCTGGAAACCAACCCGGGCAACGCCCGCGCCCTGGTGCAGAAGCATGGCGAGGTGGATGTGTGGTTCAACCCGCCGCCCATCCCGATGACCACCGAGGAGATGGACTACGTGTTCGGCATGCCCTATGCGCGGGTGCCGCACCCGGCTTACGGCAAGGAGAAGATTCCGGCCTACGAGATGATCCGCTTCTCGGTCAACATCATGCGCGGCTGCTTCGGCGGCTGCACCTTCTGCTCGATCACCGAGCACGAAGGACGGATCATCCAGAACCGCTCGCACGAATCGATCCTCCACGAGATCGAGGAGATGCGCGACAAGGTGCCGGGCTTTACCGGGGTCGTTTCCGATCTGGGCGGGCCGACCGCCAACATGTACCGCATCGCCTGCAAGGACCCGGAAATCGAGCGCCACTGCCGCAAGCCGTCCTGCGTGTTCCCGGGGATCTGCGAGAACCTCAACACCGACCACAGCTCGCTGATCGAGCTGTACCGCAAGGCCCGCGCCCTGCCCGGGGTGAAGAAGATCCTGATCGCCTCCGGCCTGCGCTACGACCTGGCCGTGGAGTCGCCGGAATACGTCAAGGAACTGGTCACCCACCATGTCGGCGGCTATCTGAAGATCGCTCCGGAGCACACCGAGCGTGGCCCCCTGGACAAGATGATGAAGCCCGGGATCGGCAGCTACGACCGCTTCAAGCGCATGTTCGAGAAGTATTCCAAGGAAGCGGGCAAGGAGCAGTACCTGATTCCCTACTTCATCGCCGCGCACCCGGGGACGACGGACGAGGACATGATGAACCTCGCCCTGTGGCTCAAGCGCAACGATTTCCGCGCCGACCAGGTGCAGGCGTTCTACCCCTCGCCCATGGCCACCGCCACCGCCATGTACCACTCGGGCAAGAACCCGCTGCGCAAGGTGACCTACAAGAGCGACGGCGTGACCATCGTCAAGAGCGAGCAGCAGCGCCGCCTGCACAAGGCCTTCCTGCGCTACCACGATCCGCGCGGTTGGCCGCTGCTACGCGAGGCGCTGGAGCGCATGGGCCGCAGCGACCTGATCGGCCCGGGCAAGCACCAGCTGATCCCGCTGCACCAGCCGGCCAGCGACAGCTACCAGAGTGCGCGACGCAAGAACTCCACCCCGGCCGGCAGCAAGAAGGTCGGTGCCCAGGGCAAGACGGTCGGCAAGATCCTCACCCAGCACAGCGGCCTGCCGCCGCGCGGCAGCGACGGCAGCAAGCCCTGGGACAAGCGCGAGCAGGCCAAGGCCGCCGCCGAGGCGCGGGCCAAGGCCGAGCGCAGTGGCAAGGCGGCGGACAAGAAGGGCGGCAAGAAGCCGGCCAAGCGCCCGGTGGCGCCACGCTGATCGCCCGCGCAACAAAAACGCCAGCTTAGTGCTGGCGTTTTTGTTGCGGCCTGGGTCGCTGATCAGCCGTAGCGCCTGTGCGCCTCGATGGCCAGGCCGCTGCCGATGCTGCCGAAGTTGTTGCCCTCCACGTGCCGTGCATTCGGCAGCATCGCCGCGACGCCCTGGCGCAGCGCCGGGATGCCACTGGAGCCGCCGGTGAAGTACACCGTGTCGACCTGCTCGACGCCGACCCCGGCGTCGCCGAGCAGTTGCGTCACGCTGGCGCGGATACGCTGCAGCAGGGGCTCGATGGCGGCCTCGAACAGTTCGCGGGTCAGCTCGGCGACCAGGTCCGCCTCGATGCGCTGCAGGCCGATCGGCCGCGCGCTGGCTTCGGTCAGGGCGATCTTGCTGTCTTCCACCTGTATCGCCAGCCAGTGTCCGGCGCGCTGTTCGATCAGTTTGAACAGGCGGTCGATGCCGGTCGGATCGACGATGTCGTAGCGCATGCTCTGCAGCGCGCGTTGCGACTGCGCCGAATAGACGGCGTTGATGCAGTGCCAGGTGGCCAGGTTGAGGTGCACGCTGGTGGGCATGGGCGCGTCGCTCTTCATCCGGCTGCCGTAGCCGAACAGTGGCATCACCCCGGCCAGCGACAGCTGCTTGTCGAAGTCGGTGCCGCCGACATGCACGCCGCCGGTGGCGAGGATGTCGTCCTGACGCTCGGCGACGGCGCGGCGCTCGGGCGACAGGCGCACCAGGGAGAAGTCCGAGGTGCCGCCGCCGATGTCGACGATCAGCACCAGCTCCTCGCGCTCGATGCCCGACTCGTAGTCGAAGGCCGCGGCGATCGGCTCGTACTGGAAGGACACCTCCTTGAACCCGAGCTTGTGCGCCACCGCCACCAGGGTGTCCTGCGCCTCCTGGTCGGCCGCCGGGTCGTCGTCGACGAAGAACACCGGACGGCCCAGCACCACCTCTTCGAACGGCCGGTCGGCGGCGGCCTCGGCACGCTGCTTGAGCTGACCGATGAACAGGCCGAGCAGTTCCTTGAACGGCATGGCGCTGCCCAGCACCGTGGTCTCGCTCTTGAGCAGCTTGGAGCCCAGGAGGCTCTTGAGCGAGCGCATCAGCCGGCCCTCGTAGCCTTCCAGGTACTCGTGCAGGGCCAAGCGGCCATAGACCGGGCGGCGCTCCTCGAAGTTGAAGAACAGCACCGAGGGCAGGGTGATCTTGCCGTCTTCCAGGGCGATCAGCGGGTCGGCGTCGGGCCGCAGCCAGCCGACGGTGGAGTTGGAGGTGCCGAAGTCGATGCCGCAGGCGCGGGCGGGAGAGAGTAAAGACATGCTGCGCGCTGTTCCAAAAAAACGGCCGCGCATTCTATGCGAGATGCCGGTCAATTGCTGCGTCGATTGGTCGGCCCGGCCGGGCTCAGAGGCTACCCAGGGTCAACGCCGCCACGACCGCATAGCGGCCGGCCTTGGCCAGGGTGACGATCAGCGTAAAGCGCCACAGCGGCTCGCGCATGATGCCGGCGGCCAGGGTCAGTGGGTCGCCGATGAAGGGCGCCCAGCTGAGCAGCAGCGACCAGTAACCATAGTGGGTGTACCAACCTTGGGCACGGTCCAATTGGCGCTCGCTCAGCGGAAACCAGCGACGGTGGCGAAAGTGTTCCAGGTAGCGCCCGAGCAGCCAGTTGATCACGGCGCCCAGCACGTTGCCGGCGCTGGCCACCGCCAGCAGCGCCCACAGCGGAAAGTTGTCGCTGAGCAGCAGGCCGACCAGCACGGCTTCGGACTGCAGCGGCAGCAGGGTGGCCGCGCCGAGCGCGGTGAAGAACAGGCCCAGGTAGGCGGAGAGCGTGAGCACCCTTCAGGCCCCGGACGCGCGCGGCGTCCTCAGGTCTCACTCTCCTGCTCGGCGCCGGCCATGATCTCTTCCAGCTTCAAGCCGGTCAGGCCGTGGATGGTGCGCCACAGGTAGTAGAAGATCGCCATCAGCATGATCATCGAGGGGATGGCGATCATCGGGTAGCTGAGCAGGTTCATCCGGCCCAGTTCGGCGTTGAACGCCTCGCTGCCGGAGGGGCTGACGACGATCCACTTGGCCAGGGCGTAGTTCATCGCCGAGGAAAAGAAGAAGGTGCCGCTGAGCCAGTAGGTGGCGGTCATCAGGCGGGTTTCGAACACCGCGAGGTGGCCGCCCTGTTCCAGGCGCTGATGGATCTTGTCGACGTTGAGCACCGCCTTGTTGAGCAGCATGGTGCGGATCAGCGGATGACGGGTGCGGGTCGACACCAGCACGGCGATGCCGATCAGCCCGGGCACCGCGGCTTCCTTGATCGCCAGCCATTGGCTGTCGAGCTTGAGCAGGCCGATGCCGCCGGTGAGCAGTACGCTGATCAGGCCGAGCAGGGCGATGAAATTGAACTTGCGGTACTTGACCAGCTCGAAGGCGCCCCAGCCGAAGGGGAAGGCCAGGGCCAGGAGCAGGGCACCGTCGGCGCCGAGGTTGGCTTCGCCGCTGAGCTTCATCAGGATCAGTGAAGGGATCAGGATGCTGATGAGCAAATCGATCAGCGGGCGGGGTTTGTGCGTGGCAGGCATGGTGTGCGTGGTATCGGTCATGTCGATCTGGGCGCAGGGATGAGTGGCGATGATCGCCTGCCTGGGCCGCCGCCGCCAGCCCAACCGTCGCCTCGACTGTGACAAAGTTGTGCGCGGGCCATGCTTAGGGGGGCTGCAGACGGCGAAAACTCGCCGGCGCGGCTGCCTGCCGGCGGGTTTTCGCCAGACGCCGGCGGTGGCGCATGCGGCCCGTGCTGATTCGCCGAGTTGGCGAGATAATTGCCTTTTATGGAGGCCGGCCGCGATCACCGCGGGCCGGCCCTGGTCCAACCGTCGCCCTGGAACCTGCCAATGCCGATCTTGCAACGAGCTTCACACCATGAACTGCGCAGCGCCTTTCGCGGCCTGCTGGGCTCCACTGGCTGCTACCACACCGCCTCGGTATTCGACCCGATGTCGGCACGGATCGCCGCCGACCTCGGCTTCGAGGTCGGCATCCTCGGTGGCTCGGTTGCCTCGCTGCAGGTGCTGGCCGCGCCGGACTTCGCCCTGATCAGCCTCAGCGAGTTCGTCGAGCAGGCCACCCGCATCGGCCGCGTCGCCCGCCTGCCGGTGATCGCCGACGCCGATCACGGCTACGGCAATGCACTCAACGTGATGCGCACCGTGGTCGAACTGGAGCGCGCCGGGGTTGCCGCCCTGACCCTGGAGGACACCCTGCTGCCGGCGCAGTTCGGTCACAAGTCCACCGATCTGATTGCCGTCGAGGAGGGCGCCGGCAAGATCCGCGCGGCCCTGGAGGCGCGGGTCGACCCCGACCTGGCGATCATCGCCCGCACCCATGCCGGCGTGCTTGCGGTGGACGAGGTGATCCAGCGCACCCAGGCCTACCAGGGCGCCGGGGCCGATGCCATCTGCCTGGTCGGCGTCGAGGATTTCGCCCACCTGGAGCGGATCGCCGAGCACCTGAGCGTGCCGCTGATGCTGGTCACCTACGGCAACCCCAAGCTGCGCGACAATGCGCGCCTGGCCGGGCTCGGCGTACGCATCGTGGTCAATGGCCACGCCGCCTACTTCGCCGCGATCAAGGCCACCTATGACTGCCTGCGCGAACAGCGTGGAATCGACGCCTGCGAGCTGAGTGCGTCCGAGCTGGCGTACAAGTACAGCCTGCCCGAGGACTATATTCTCTGGGCCAAGGAGTTCATGGACGTCGAGGAGTGAGGCTTCGCCCGCAGGGCGCGGGGCGCAAATGGGCCTGGGTCATAGCCGAGCGTGGCAAGGTGCTGCGACCAGTGGTAGGGCCCGGCGCTTGAAAAAAATGCCAGGCTGGCGCATATGCGCAGTTTGACACCGATTGAGGAGGGCAGATCATGGCAGGCGGATGGGCCAGCGATGGCGCCGTGCAGGAACAGATCGACAGCAGCATCGAGGACGCCATCGCCCGCGCCCGCAGCCAGCTGCCGCGTGGGGAAAGTCTGAGCCACTGCGAGGAATGCGACTGCGTCATTCCCGAGGCGCGCCGCCAGGCCGTGCCGGGTGTGCGGCTGTGCGTGGCCTGCCAGAGCGCCCATGACCGCGAGCAGCAGGCCGGCAGCGGTTACAACCGGCGCGGCAGCAAGGACAGCCAGTTGCGCTGAGCTAGGCTTTAAACAGGGTGCGTAATCCCGCGCGCCCGGCAGATTTGTTGGGGGGCTGCGAGTCTTTCTTCCTAGAGGAGGAGACATCATGAAACGCTACCCCCTGCTGGTCGGCGCCCTGCTTACCTCCCTGCTGCCGGCTGCCGGCCTGGCCAAGGACAAGGCCCCCTTCACCGACAGCTTTCCGCTGGCGCAATGCGCCCTGAGCAGCGTCGGATCCAACCCCTACTTCCCGCTGCAGCCCGGCCGAATGGCGCGCTTCAACAACTTCCGCTGCGTTGCCGAGGGCGACTGCGACGAGGCCGAGGAACTGGTCATCAGCGTGCTCGAGGAAACCCGGGAGGTAACCCTGCTGCTCGATGGCGTGGAGACCACGGTGGCGACCCGGATCGTCGAGGAAGTCGAGATGGTCGACGGGCAGCTGGCGGAGATCTCCCGCAACTACTTCGCCGAGTGTGCCGCCACCCAGGACGTCTATTACTTCGGCGAGGAAGTCGATCTCTACGAGGATGGTCAGCTGGTCGGCCACGAAGGGGAGTGGCTCGCCGGGGTGGACGCTGCCCGGCCTGGCATCATCATGCCGGGCGGGGCGTTCCTGCTGGGCGCACGCTATTTCCAGGAAGTGGCGCCGGGTGTCGCACTGGATCGGGCCACCCATGTCGCCAGCGGGTTGGCCGTCGCGGTACCGGCGGGCGCGATGGAGAACTGCGTCGAGGTGGAGGAAACCACGCCGCTGGACAAGAAGGCCGTCTCGACCAAACGCTATTGCCCCGGGACCGGGCTGGTGTTCGATGATGGCCTGGAGCTCGAGTTTGTGAGCGAGCCATAGGCACGAGCGGGACGCCAGCGATTATCCTGGGTGCGGAGCACGAATGGCCGTCTGCAGACGCAGGCGGCGTATGAGCAGGAGTCCCCAGGAGTGGCCGGCATGAAACCCTACCTGATGATAGCGCTGTGCTGCGGTCTGTACGCCGGCCTGGTGGCGGCGGTCGAGCCCATCACCGTGGCCTGGCGCGACAAGGCGCCCTACCACTATCGCGAGAACGGCATCGAGCAGGGCTTCCTGCTGCGGCGTGCCAAGCACATCTTCGCCCTGGCCGAGGTCCCGGCGGTATTCGTCGAGCGGCCGTCCAAGCGGATCTGGCGCGATTTCGAGCGCGGCAAGTCCTCCTACTGTTCGATCGGCTGGTACCGGCTGGCGGAGCGCGAGCGAATCGCCCAGTTCAGCGTGCCTTTCCATGTCGACCCCCCTCATATGCTGCTGGTCAGCCCCGGGGCGCGGGCGACGGTCCAGGCCCACAAGGGTGTCGCCACGCTGTTGCAGGATGGACGCATCAGCGTTGGCGTCGTCGACGGAGTCTCCTATGGGCCAGCCCTGGATCGGCTGATCGCGGGCAGTGCCAATCAGGTCGAGCGGGTCACGGTTGCTCCCGCCAGCCTGATGCAGATGGTGGCCGCCAACCGGATGGACTACATGTTCGCCGACGAAGCCGACTGGGAATACCTGCGTCGGCACGAGGAGGGGCTCGATGCGATCGTCGAGCAGCGCTTTGCCGACATGCCCGCGGGGCTCGAGCGCTATATCGTGTGCAGCAAGGATGTCCCGGCACAGGTGATGACGCGGATCAACCGGGCGATCGGGGCATTGTCCGACGCGGCTCCGGGGGACTGACCCCGGCGCCGTGGCAGGACCAGCTATCATTGGCGCATGGGAGCGGGCCAGGAAGCTGGCTTATACTCTCGGGCGGCCTGCCCGGCGGGCTGAACAGCCGCCTGCTGTGCAGAAAGAGCGCCAGACGTGGCGGCGGTAGGAGCGGTTCTTGTCCAGAATGCGATTGTTTCGACGACCTGGTTTTGCGTGCTGGCTGCTGGCGTGGCTGCTTCTCGCTGTCCAGCCATCGGCCCAGGCGGCGACGCTGAAGCTCTACACCGAGGAGAACCCGCCGCTCAACCTCAGTAGCGAGGGACAGGTGACCGGCTTCTCCACGGAGATCGTTCGGCAGCTGGCCGAGCGCACCGGCGACCGGGTGCAGATCGAACTGGGGCCCTGGACCCGCGGCTACGCCAAGGCGCAGAGTGAGCCGAACGCCGGGGTGTTCACCACCGCGCGAATTCCCGAGCGGGAGCAGACGTTCCAGTGGGTCGGTCCGCTGACCCACACCCTCAGCCGTTTCTACACCCTCAAGAGCGCCGGCCTGCGCATCGGCAGCCTGGAGGATGCACGGGCCCGGCGCCTGGTTCTGCCTCGCCAGTGGTACAGCTACGAGTACCTGGTGACCCAGGGCTTCGACAACATCTACACCGTGACCACGGCGGAAAAGATGATGCAGATGTTCAGCAGGGGGCGTGCCGACATGCTGGCTGCCAGCGAGATCGCCTTGCCCGGCCTGCTGGCGATGGTGGGCATGACGCCGGACCAGGTCGAGTCGCAGTACGTGTTCCTCCAGCACGAGTCGTACCTGGCCTTCTCCCCGCGTACCGATCGGCAGATCGTCGACCGCTGGCAGGCGGCCCTCAACCAGCTCAAGGCGGACGGCGGCTTCGCCAGCACCTTCGAGCGCTGGTTCCCCGGCCAGGCGATCCCGCCCGAACTGATCGAGACGCGCCGCTAGCGCCTCAAAACAGGAAGTAGCGTTGGGCCAGCGGCAGCACCTCGGCCGGTTCGCACCAGAGCAACTGGCCGTCGGCCTTGACTTGGTAGTTCTGTGGGTCGACCTCGATGCTCGGCAAATAATCGTTGTGGATCAGGTCGCTCTTGCGCACCCCGCGGCAGCCTTTTACCACGCCGATCTGCTTCTTCAGTCCCAGCTGCTCGGGCACGCCGGCGGCCAGCGCCGCCTGGCTGATAAAGGTCAGGCTGCTGGCGTGCAGGCTGCCGCCGAAGCTGGCGAACATCGGCCGGTAGTGCACCGGCTGCGGCGTCGGGATCGAGGCGTTGGCGTCGCCCATCAGGCTGGCGGCGATGGCCCCGCCCTTGAGGATCAGGCTCGGCTTGACGCCGAAGAAGGCCGGACGCCAGAGCACCAGGTCGGCCCACTTGCCCACCTCGATCGAACCGACCTCGTGGCTGATGCCATGGGTGATGGCCGGGTTGATGGTGTACTTGGCGATGTAGCGCTTGGCGCGGAAGTTGTCGTTGCCGGGGCCGTCGCCGGACAGCGGGCCGCGTTGCTGCTTCATCTTGTCGGCGGTCTGCCAGGTGCGGGTGATCAGCTCGCCGACCCGGCCCATGGCCTGGCTGTCGGAGCTGATCATGGAGAAGGCGCCCAGATCGTGCAGGATGTCCTCGGCGGCGATGGTCTCGCGGCGGATGCGGCTTTCGGCGAAGGCCACGTCCTCGGCGATGCTCGGGTCGAGGTGGTGGCAGACCATCAGCATGTCGAGGTGTTCGTCGATGGTGTTGCGGGTGAACGGCCGGGTCGGGTTGGTCGAGCTGGGCAGCACGTTGGCGAAGCCGCAGGCCTTGATGATGTCAGGCGCGTGGCCGCCGCCGGCGCCCTCGGTGTGGTAGGTGTGGATGGTGCGGCCCTTGAAGGCGCCCAGCGTCGTTTCGACGAAGCCGGACTCGTTCAGGGTGTCGGTGTGGATCGCCACCTGCACGTCATACTGGTCGGCCACGCTCAGGCAGTTGTCGATGGCCGCCGGGGTGGTGCCCCAGTCCTCGTGCAGCTTGAGGCCGATGGCGCCGGCCTTGACCTGCTCGATCAGCGGTTCGGGCAAGGAGGCGTTGCCCTTGCCGGTGAAACCCAGGTTCATCGGGAAGGCGTCGGCGGCCTGGAGCATGCGCATCATGTGCCAGGGGCCGGGGGTGCAGGTGGTGGCGTTGGTGCCGGTGGCCGGCCCGGTGCCGCCGCCGATCATGGTGGTCACCCCGCTCATCAGCGCCTCCTCGATCTGCTGCGGGCAGATGAAGTGGATATGAGAATCTATCCCCCCCGCCGTAAGAATCATGCCCTCGCCGGCGATCACCTCGGTGCCGGCACCGATGGCGATGGTCACGTCCGGCTGGATGTCCGGGTTGCCGGCCTTGCCGATCGCGGCGATGCGCCCGTCCTTGAGGCCGACGTCGGCCTTGACCACGCCCCAGTGGTCGAGGATCAGCGCGTTGCTGATCAGGGTGTCGACCACCTCCGCCGCGCACAGCTGGCTTTGGCCCATGCCGTCGCGGATCACCTTGCCGCCGCCGAACTTGACCTCCTCGCCGTAGGTGGTGAAGTCCTTCTCCACCTCGATCCACAGGTCGGTGTCGGCCAGGCGCAGCTTGTCGCCGACGGTGGGGCCGAACATGTCGGCATAGGCCTGGCGGGAAATCTTCATCCTTTGATCCTTGGTAGGGTGGATGGCCGCAGCCATCCACCAGTCATTCCTTGGTGGAAAAGCCTGCGGCGTTTTCCACCCTACGAAACTCGTGACTCAGAGTTGGCCCATCACCCGTCCGGCGAAGCCGAACACCCGGCGCTCGCCGGCCAGCTCGACCAGTTCCACCTCGCGGCTCTGCCCCGGCTCGAAGCGCACTGCGGTGCCGGCGGCGATGTTCAGGCGCATGCCTCGGCTACTCGGCCGATCGAAGCTCAGGGCGTCATTGGTCTCGAAGAAGTGGTAGTGCGAGCCGACCTGAATCGGCCGGTCGCCGCGGTTGGCCACGCTCAGGGTCAGGGTGCGGCGGCCGGCATTGAGCTCGATCTCGCCGCCCTGGATCTGGTATTCGCCGGGAATCATGCGTGCGCTCCGTGCAGGGTCTTGAAGTAGAGGGCGGTGGGGTGGAAGTCGCCGTTGGGGGCGCAGGTGTAGTCCGGGATCTCGCCGACCCGGCTGTAGCCGAGCGAGCGGTAGAAGGCTTCGGCCGGGGCGCCGACCTGCACGTCGAGGGTCAGCAGGCCGCGCTTGTGTTGCAGGGCGCCCTGCTCCAGGGCGGCCATCAGTTGCTGGCCGAGGCCGTGGCGTTGCGCCAGCTGGCGCACCAGCATCTTCTGCACCTGCGCCCGGTGGCCAGCATCGGGCTGCTGGCACAGCTCGAGTTGCACGCTGGCCTGCACCAGCTCGTCCCTGACCACCACCCAGAGCAGCAGCTTGCCCTGCTGGATATCCCCCAGCACCTGGTCGAAGTAGCGGCGGGCCTGCTCGGCATCCAGGTCGGCCCTGAACCCGAGCGACCAGCCCTGGCCGACGGCTTCGAGCAGCAGCTCGATCAGGCCGGGGCGGTAGTGGGCGAAGCTTTCGGCGGTGACGCGACGCAGTTGGGCAGTGTTCATGATGAGGTCACTCCGTTCAGGCGATAGGCGGCTCCGCGCCGGGGTTGAGGGTCAGTTGCATCAGGGTCAGGTCGAGCCAGCGGCCGAACTTGCAGCCGACCTGGGGCATCTGTCCGCAGGTGATGAAGCCCAGGCGCTGGTGCAGGTGGATCGAGGCGGCGTTGCCGCTCTCGATAGCGGCGACCATCACGTGCTTGCCACAGTCCCGGGCGCGCTCGATCAGCGCGCCCAGCAGCGCCGGGCCGAGACCCAGGCCGCGCTGGTCGGCGCGCACGTAGACCGAGTGCTCGACGCTGTGGCGAAAGCCGTCGAATGGCCGCCAGTCGCCGAAGGAGGCATAGCCGAGCACCTCGCCGGCGTCGTCCACCGCCACCAGGATCGGGTAGCCCTGCTGACGGCGCGCGGCGAACCAGGCCTGGCGGTTGGCCAGGTCGACCGGGCTGTCGTTCCAGATCGCCGTGCTATTGAGCACGGCGTCGTTGTAGATGGCCAGGATGCCCGGCAGGTCGGCGGTGCTGGCGTCGCGTATCGAATAGTTCATGGCTCAGGCGATCGGTTGGTGGACGGTGACCAGCTTGGTGCCGTCGGGAAAGGTGGCCTCGACCTGGATTTCCGGGATCATCTCCGCCACGCCCTCCATCACCTGGTCGCGGCTAAGCAGGGTGGTGCCGAAGTGCATCAGCTCGGCCACCGTCTGGCCGTCGCGGGCGCCCTCGAGCAGCGCCGCGGAGATCAGCGCCATGGCTTCCGGGTAGTTGAGCCGGAGGCCACGGGCCAGGCGCCGCTCGGCCACCAGGCCGGCGGTGAAGATCAGCAGCTTGTCTTTCTCTCTCGGGGTCAGGTCCATCAGGTGCTCCAGATTCGCGGGGGGACGGCGCTGCGCCCGAGCAGGGCGGGACGCAGCAGGCGCCAGAGTTCGATCAGCCAGGCGCGGGCGTGCAGGGCCTCGGCGGCCAGGCAGCGGGCCGCCAGCAGGCCCGGCAGCTGGCTGAGGTCGCCACGCAAGCCAGCCGGCGCCGGCAGCTCGCGGCAGCGTTGCAGCAAGGCGTCGTCGATTTCGCCGGTGATCAGTAGGGTGGCGAACACCGGCTGGCCGGCCAGGCCGATCGGCGAGTCGAGCAGGCCGTCGCCGCCGACCACCCGCTGGCGCTCGTGCCAGAGCAGCTGGCCGTCGCGGCGGATGTCCAGGCGGGCCTGGAAATGGCCGGCATCGAAGCGTTCGCCGCTGGCCGGGCGGCCGAGGGCGACCAGGTCCCAGTAGCACAGGCGGGCATCGCCTTCGAGCTCGATGCTTGTGCTCAGTTCGGCCTGGGCGCCGGCGTAGACGATGCTTTCCTGGGGCAGCCATTCCAGGGTGGCGCCGGAGCCGACGCGCAGCTGGATGTTCTGCTGGGCCGGGCCGGCGGCGCGGTACCACTTGGCCGCGCCCGGGCTGGTCAGCTGTGCCCAGGCGCCGGCGCCCAGTTCGGCACGGATGTCCAGGCGGTCGCCGCCGGCGATGCCGCCGGGGGGGTGGACGATGATGTGCTGGCAGACCTCGGGCCCTTCGCCGTAGAGGTGCTTCTGCACCCGCAGCGGCCCCCGGTGACGGCGCAGCACCGGGCGGGTGCTGGTGCCGTCGCGGGCGTAGCCGAGTTGCAGTTCGGCGTGCCAGCTGGGAGTGAAGAGGGCGGCGGGTGCATTCATGGGTTTACCGGAATCAGCGTCATGACTGAGATACAGCAAATGCCGTGCCTGTGCGCCAGGATAGTGCGGGCAGGGCCGCTGGCCTTGCTGACCGCAGGGTCAGGAGGGGGATCGAGGGTAGGGGCATCATGCTCACTGATGGTGCGCCAGGGTCGACGATAGGCTGCAATTGCCTGGCATTGGTGCGTCGGGAGCGCTATCGACCCTGGCTAGCTGTGAGCAGGCGGATCAGATCGCTACCAGGCCGCGCACGCCGTCGGTTTCCATGCTTTCGCCACGACCCTGCTGGACGATCTCGCCGCGGCTCATCACCAGGTACTGGTCGGCCAGTTCGGCGGCGAAGTCGTAGAACTGCTCGACCAGCAGGATGGCCATGTCGCCGCGCTCGGCCAGTTGGCGGATCACCGCGCCGATCTCCTTGATCACCGAGGGCTGGATGCCCTCGGTGGGCTCGTCGAGGATCAGCAGGCGCGGCTGGCTGGCCAGCGCGCGGCCGATGGCCAGTTGCTGTTGCTGGCCGCCGGAGAGGTCGCCGCCACGCCGCTGCTTCATCTCGGCCAGCACCGGGAACAGCTCGTAGATAAAGGCCGGCACTACCCTGGCCTGGCTGCCGGGAAAGCGCGACAGCCCCATCAGCAGGTTCTCCTCCACCGTCAGGCGGCCGAAGATCTCCCGGCCCTGGGGCACGTAGGCGATGCCGGCCTGCACCCGCTGGTGCGGCTTGAAGCTGGTGATGATCTGGTCTTCCCAGCGCACCGCGCCCTCCTTGGCCGGGATCAGGCCCATCAGGCACTTGAGCAGGGTGGTCTTGCCCACCCCGTTGCGCCCGAGCAGGCAGGTGACCTCGCCGATCCTGGCCTCGAAGGACAGGCCACGGAGGATATGGCTGCCGCCGTAGTACTGGTGAAGCTGTTGCACTTGCAGCATGGAAAGATCCTTGTGTCTTGGTGGACGGCTGCGCCGTTGTCCACCCTACAGGGGAGCGCCCTAGGCTGGATGGCCGCCGCCATCCACCGTCATAGACTCAACGACCGAGATAGACCTCGATCACCCGCTCGTCGGCCTGCACCTGCGCCAGCGAGCCTTCGGCCAGCACGCTGCCCTGGTGCAGCACGGTGACGTGGTCGGCGATCGAGCCGACGAAGCTCATGTCGTGCTCGACCACCATCAGCGAGTGCTTGCGCGCCAGCGATTTGAACAGCTCGGCGGTGAACTCGGTCTCGGCGTCGGTCATGCCGGCCACCGGCTCGTCGAGCAGCAGCAATTGCGGGTCCTGCATCAGCAGCATGCCGATCTCGAGGAACTGCTTCTGGCCGTGGGACAGCAGGCCGGCCGGGCGCTGGCGCGAGGCGTCCAGGCGAATGGTGGCGAGCACCTCGTCGATGCGGTCCCTCTGCTCGCCGCGGAGCACGGCGCGCAGGCTGGCCCACACCGACTTGTCGGTCTTTTGCGCCAGCTCGAGGTTCTCGAACACGCTCAGGGCCGCGAACACCGTGGGCTTCTGGAACTTGCGGCCGATGCCGGCCTGGGCGATCTCGACCTCGCTCATCTGGGTCAGGTCGAGGGTCTCGCCGAAGTAGGCGTGGCCGTTGTCCGGGCGGGTCTTGCCGGTGATCACGTCCATCATGGTGGTCTTGCCGGCGCCGTTGGGGCCGATGACGCAGCGCAGTTCGCCGACGCCGATGTACAGGTTGAGCTCGGTCAGCGCCTTGAAACCGTCGAAGCTGACGTTGATCCCCTCCAGCGTGAGGATGGTGCCGTGGCGGACGTTCAGGCCCGGCCCGGCCGCGCGGCCGGCGCCGATGGCGTCGCGGGCGCTGCCGATCGGGTCGAAGACCGGCTCGAGCATCAGCTCGGGGGTGGGCGTGCTTCTCATTGGTCCTTCTCCGTGAAAGTCCTCAGGAGCGCGTAGCGAGCAATTCCAGCTGCAAGGCGCGCGGCGCACAGCGACGAGGCAGTACGGTTGGGTACGGCGAGGAGCGAGCACCGCGCAACGCCGCAGATGGAATGCGCAGTAGCGATCATGATGACTTCCTCTTCAACAGACCGATTACGCCCTGGGGCAGGAACAGGGTGATGAGGATGAACAGCGCGCCGAGGGCGAACAGCCAGTATTCGGGGAAGGCCACGGTGAACCAGCTCTTCATGCCATTGACCAGGCCGGCGCCGAGCAGCGGGCCGATCAGCGTGCCACGGCCGCCGAGGGCGACCCACACGGCGGCCTCGATGGAGTTGGTCGGCGACATCTCGCTGGGGTTGATGATGCCCACCTGCGGCACGTAGAGCGCGCCGGCCAGCCCGCAGAGAACAGCGGAGAGCACCCAGATGAACAGCTTGTAGCCGCGCGGCTCGTAGCCGCAGAACATCAGGCGGTTCTCGGCATCCCTGAGCGCGGTGAGCAGCCGGCCGAACTTGCTGCGCGCCAGGCGGAAGCCCAGCGCCAGGCTGCCGACCAGCAGCGCTACGGTGGCGAGGAACAGCGCGGCGCGGGTGGCCGGCGCGGTGATGTCGTAGCCGAGGATGCGCTTGAAGTCGGTGAAGCCGTTGTTGCCGCCGAAACCGGTCTCGTTGCGGAAGAACAGCAGCATGCCGGCGAAGGTCAGCGCCTGGGTCATGATCGAGAAGTACACGCCCTTGATCCGCGAGCGAAAGGCGAAGAAGCCGAACGCCAGGGCCAGCAGGCCCGGCGCCAGCACCACCAGGCACAGCGCCCAGAGGAAGCTTCCGGTGCCATACCAGTACCAAGGCAGTTCGTTCCAGGCGAGGAAGCTCATGAATGCCGGCAGGCCTTCGCCGGCGCTCTGGCGCGACAGGTACATGCCCATGGCGTAGCCGCCGAGGGCGAAGAACAGGCCATGGCCGAGCGACAGCAGGCCGGCGTAGCCCCAGACCAGGTCGAGGGCCAAGGCGACGATGGCGTAGCAGAGGATCTTGCCGACCAGGGTCAGGGTGTAGGCGCTGACCTGCAGCGGGTGGTCCGCCGGCAGCAGGTGCAGCAGCGGCAGGGCCAGGAGCACGACCAGCGTCAGAGCGCCGACGGCCAGCGACAGTTGCGGGCCGAGCCGGGCGCTGGCGCGGGCCAGCAGGGTCTGATTGGGCGGTGTGGGCGTGAGTGGCATGGTCATCAGTCGATCACCCTTCCTTTCAGTGCGAACAGGCCCTGGGGGCGTTTCTGGATAAACAGAATGATCAGCGCGAGGATGAGGATCTTGCCCAGCACAGCGCCGATCTGCGGCTCGAGGATCTTGTTGGCGATGCCCAGGCCGAAGGCCGCCATCACGCTGCCGGCCAGCTGGCCGACACCGCCGAGCACCACCACCAGGAAGGAGTCGATGATGTAGCTCTGGCCCAGGTCCGGGCCGACGTTGCCGATCTGGCTGAGGGCCACGCCGCCGAGGCCGGCGATGCCCGAACCGAGGCCGAAGGCGAGCATGTCCACGCGGCCGGTCGGCACGCCGCAGCAGGCGGCCATGTGGCGGTTCTGGGTCACCGCGCGCACGTTGAGGCCCAGCCGGGTCTTGTTCAGCAGCAGCCAGGTCAGGGCGACCACGAACAGGGCGAAGCCGATGATGACGATGCGGTTGTAGGGCAGTACCAGGTTGGGCAGCACCTGGATGCCGCCGGACAGCCAGTAGGGGTTGGCCACCTCGACGTTCTGCGCGCCGAACAGCACCCGTACCAGCTGGATCAGGATCAGGCTGATGCCCCAGGTGGCCAGCAGAGTTTCCAGCGGGCGGCCGTAGAGGTGGCGGATAACCGTGCGCTCAAGAGCCATGCCGATGGCGGCGGTGACAAAGAAGGCCACCGGCAGCGCCACCAGCGGGTAGAGCGCCAGGGCTTCGGGGGCCAGGCGCTGGAAGCCGAGCTGGACCATGTAGGTGGCGTAGGCGCCGAGCATCAGCATCTCGCCGTGGGCCATGTTGATCACCCCGAGCAGACCGAAGGTGATCGCCAGGCCAAGGGCGGCGAGCAGCAGGATCGAGCCCAGGCTCATGCCGCTGAAGGCCTGGCCGAGCAGTTCGCCGACCAGCAGGCGGCGCTTGACCTGGGCCAGGCTGGTGGCGGCGGCGGTGTGCACCGCCGGATCGCTCTCCACCCCATCGACCAGCAGGTTCTCCAGGAGTACCCGCGCCAGCGGCTGGCCGGTCTCGCCGAGCAGGCGCACCGCGGCCAGGCGCACGGCCGGGTCGGGGTCGACCAGCTGCAGGTTGGCCAGGGCCAGGCTCAGGGCTTCGCGCACAGACTCGTCCGTCTCGCCGGCCTGGCGCTGCTCGAGGAGCGCCAGTTGCGCCGGCTTGGCCTTGTTCTGCAGGGTCTGGGCCGCGGCCTGGCGCAAGGCCGGGTCCTCGGCGAACAGCTGGTGGCTGGCCAGGGCGGTATCGATCAGGCCGCGCAGGCGGTTGTTCAGGCGCAGTTTGCGCACAGCGCCGACGGGCGTCGTGGCGCCGTCGAGGGGGCGGTACTGGCCGTCATCTTCGAGGAACGGCTGCTTCTCGCCATCGGCGACCACCCGCCCCTGGGACAGGGCCTGGAGCAGGGGCAGGCGGGCGGGTTCGGGGGCGGCGGCCCAGTGCTCGAGCAGTTTGGCCTGCTTCGACGAGCTGGCGGCGGCGAAGTCGCTGGCGTCGCCGGCGTGGCTGGGCAATGGCAGCACGACCAGCAGCAATAGGAGAAAGCGGGACAGGGCAGTGGGCATCACGGGGTCCTTCGGTATGCACCAGGAGCGGGGGCCCGCCTAAGGGAGAGGGCGGCCCTCTCCCCAAGGCGGGCCCCGCCCCACTTCCTTGGGGAAGTGAGGCGGCGACGGTTCGCTTAGTTGGACTTGACCGCGTAGTCCGGCTTGGCGTCGTTGCCTTCGATGTACGGGCTCCAGGGCTGGGCGCGCAGCGGGCCTTCGGTCTGCCAGACCACCTCGAACTGACCGTCGTCCTGGACCTCGCCGATCATCACCGGCTTGTGCAGGTGGTGGTTGGTCGCATCCATGGTCAGGGTGTAGCCGCTCGGTGCGGCGAAGGTCTGCCCGGCCATGGCCTCACGGACCTTGTCGACTTCGGTGGTACCGGCCTTCTCGACCGCCTGGGCCCACATGTTGATGCCGACGTAGGTGGCTTCCATCGGGTCGTTGGTCACCGCCTTGTCCGCGCCCGGCAGGCCCTTGGCCTTGGCGTAGGCCTTCCACTTGGCGACGAACTCGCTGTTGACCGGGTTTTCCACCGATTGGAAGTAGTTCCAGGCGGCGAGCTGGCCGACCAGGGGCTTGGTGTCGATGCCGCGCAGCTCTTCCTCGCCGACCGAGAAGGCCACCACCGGCACCTCGGTGGCTTCGATGCCCTGGTTGGCCAGTTCCTTGTAGAAGGGCACGTTGGAGTCGCCGTTGACCGTGGAGATCACCGCAGTCTTGCCGCCGGCGGAGAATTTCTTGATGTTGGCGACGATGGTCTGGTAGTCGGCGTGGCCGAACGGGGTGTAGACCTCCTCGATGTCCTTGTCGGCCACGCCCTTGCTGTGCAGGAAGGCGCGCAGGATCTTGTTGGTGGTGCGCGGGTAGACGTAGTCGGTGCCGAGCAGGAAGTAGCGCTTGGCGGCGCCGCCGTCCTCGCTCATCAGGTACTCGAGCGCCGGGATGGCCTGCTGGTTTGGCGCGGCGCCGGTGTAGAAGACGTTCGGCGACAGTTCTTCGCCTTCATATTGCACCGGGTAGAACAGCAGGCCGTTGAGTTCCTCGTAGACCGGCAGCACGGATTTGCGCGACACGCTGGTCCAGCAGCCGAAGGTCACCGCGACCTTGTCCTGGGTCAGCAGCTGGCGGCCCTTCTCGGCGAACAGCGGCCAGTTCGAGGCCGGGTCGACCACCACCGGCTCGAGCTGCTTGCCGAGCACGCCGCCCTTGGCATTGATCTCGTCGATGGTCATCAGGGCCATGTCTTTGAGCGAGGTCTCGGAAATCGCCATGGTGCCGGACAACGAGTGGAGAATGCCGACCTTGATGGTCTCGGCGGCCTGCAGGCTGAAGGGGAACAAACCGCTGAGCATCAAGGCGCTGGCGGCGAGGGTGGACTTCAGAAAGGGACGGCGTTTCATCGTAATGGCTCCGTGCGCGACTGTTGGGTGGGACCCCGAGGGTCGCCAGTCCAATGGCAGCATCCGTGCCAATCCTTGCAAGGCCTTGAAATGAAGACGCTTTTTCCGCAATGCGGCGAACGGCCGGGCGTCCTGATGCGCCGCGCTGGTGCGTGGGACGGCCGCTGTCCGGGCTAAGCGGCCGCCGCGCACCGGATCAGGGCGCGAGGTAGTTCTTCACCCCGGTGAAGATGATCTGCGCAGCCAGGGCGCAGACGAACAGGCCCATCAGGCGGCTGACGATCTGCAGGCCCTGGTCGCCGAGCAGGCGCTCGAACTGGTTGGACAGGTACAGCACCACGCCGACGGTGAAGCTGGCCAGGGCGATGGCCAGCACCGCCAGCAGCTTGTCATCCCAGTGCGGCTGGCTGGCGCCCATCAGCAGCAGCGCACCGATGGTGCCGGGGCCGACGGTCAGCGGGATGGTCAGCGGTACTATGGTCACGTCCTGCTGGACGTTGTCGCTCTGCACCGCCGACTTGCCTTGGGCCATGCCCAGGGCGGAGATGAACAGCACGCTGCCGGCGCCGATGCGGAAGGCGTCGATGGTGATGCCGAACAGGGTGAAGATGTGCTTGCCGAACAGGTACAGCAGCACGCTGGCCACCACCACGCCGGCGGCGACCTTCCACGCCAGGCGCTTGCGCTCCTTGACCGTGTAGCCGCGGCTCAGGCCGATGAAGCAGGACAACACGAAGAAGGGGCTGTAGAGCACCAGTAGCTTCAAATACAGACTGAACAGCTCGGACGCCATGGCAGGGGCTCGTCTCTTGGGCAGGGTGGGGAAGTGTAATGGCAGTATCGGCGATCAGGCGACGCGCACTGCCCGATCAGTGCGTGACGCCGGCCGCTGGGCGGCGGATTTCCCGCTGGGCAATCCAGTGCTCGATCAGCTCGCGCAACTGCGACAGCTCCACCGGCTTGGCCATGTGACCGTCCATGCCGACGTCGCGGGCGCGCTCCTTGTGCTCGTTGAGGATATGCGCGGTCAGGGCCACCACCGGGGTGCGCTCGCGCTGCTCGGCGGCTTCCCAGGCGCGCAGTTGCGCGGTGGCGGAGAAGCCGTCGAGTACCGGCATCTCGCAATCCATCAGCACCAGGTCGTAGCGCCGGGCCTTCATCGCGCTCAGCGCTTCGGCGCCGTTGCAGGCGGTGTCCGGTTGCAGGTTGAGCTTGCCGAGCATGCCGCGGATCACCTTGGTCGAGATGCTGTTGTCCTCGGCCACCAAGATACGGAAGTCGCTGGGCACCTCCAGCGGCGCGCTGGCCGGCGCGGCCTCCCGTTGCGCCGAGCTGCCGCGCTGGCTCAGCTCGTCGGCGAGGGTGGCCTTGAGGGTGTAGCCGGCCACCGGCTTGGCGAGGATGCGCTTGATCCCGGCGTTGCGCGCGATGATCTTGCTCGGCGCCTGGCTGATGCCGGTGAGCATGACGATCAGGATGTCGTGGTTGAGGCTCGGGTCTTCCTTGATCTTGGCCGCCAGCTGCATGCCGGTCATGCCCGGCATGTCCTGGTCGAGCAGAACCACGTCGAAATACTCGCGCATGTGCGCCTTGGTGCGCAGCATGGCCAGGGCCTCCTTGCCCGAGGGCACGGCGCTGACCTGCAGGCCCCAGGCGTTGCATTGCTGCACCAGCACCTTGCGGCAGGTGTCGTTGTCGTCGACCACCAGCAGGCGGGCGCCTTGCAGCGGCCCGTCCAGATCGGTGGTCGGCTGCTGCAGGCGCTCGGCGTCCAGCGGCAGGGTCAGCCACAGGGTCGAGCCCTGGTTGCCGCCGCTCTGGATACCGAATTCGCCGCCCATCAGGCGCACCAGCTGGCGGGCGATGATCAGGCCGAGGCGACCGCCGAGCTTGGTCGCGGCGAGGAAGTCCTTGCTGTGCAACTGGGCGCTGAGCAAGGCTTCGCGTTCGCTGGCCGGCAGCGGCTGGCCGCTGTCCTGCACGGCGAAGCGCAGGCGCGGCTTGCCGCTGGCGTTGTCGAGGGCGACCACCAGCAGGATTTCGCCTTCGTCGGTCTGTTTGAAGGCGTTGTCGAGCAGGCTTAGCAGGGTCTGGCGCAGGCGCGTCGGGTCGCCGCCGATCACCCGAGGCACCTGCGGCTGCATGAAGCTGATCAGCTCGACCTTCTGCTGCTCGGCCTTGGCGCGGAAGATGTCCAGGCAGTCCTCGATCAGCGCGTTGAGATCGAACTGCACGTCGTCCAGCTCGATCTGGCCGGACTCGAGCCTGGAGATGTCGAGAATCTCGTTGATCAGATTGAGCAGCTCGTTGCCCGAGCTGTGAATGGTTTGCACATAGTCGCGCTGCTTGGCCGACAGCGGCGTGCCGAGCAGCAGTTCGGTCATGCCCAGCACGCCGTTCATCGGGGTGCGGATCTCGTGGCTGATCTTGGCGAGGAATTCGGCCTTGGCCTTGAGTTCGGCGGAGCTGGCCGCCAGCGCGGTGCGCTCGCTCAGGGTGGTGCGCTGGAGCTGGCGCTGGCGCTCGGCCAGGGCGGTGCTGAGGAATATGCCGCAGACGATGGCGAGGCTGAAGGTGGCGATCACCAGCCAGCCGGGATTGAGCTGGTCGAGGCCCAGCAGCACTGGAATCAGCGCGCTGAAGCCGAGGGTGAAGACCAGCAGACCGACGACGATGAAGCGGGCCGGCTGGTAGCCGCCGTACCACAGCCAACTGGCCACCAGCAGCGTGCCCAGGGCGCCGCAGAGCACCAGCAGGTAGATCAGCCAGCCGTGCCAGAGCAGGCCGCTGACGGCGATGACCAGGCCAATGCCGAGGGTCAGCAGGGCATTGCCCAGCAGCAGGTACTTGAGCAGCCGTGGCGGGTTGGCGGTGCCGCGCATGAAGCTGATGCAGTAGACCTGCAGGCAGAAGACCGCGAGCAGCGCGCTGAGGTCGGCGACCAGCGACTGGTGCTGGCTCTGCTGCGGCAGCAGGCTGGCGAACAGTCCCAGGTTGGCGGCGGCGCAGAGCGCCAGGCTGATGTGCATGGCGCTCAACCACAGGCTGCTGCGGGTGCGGCTGTAGAGAAAACGGATGAGGTTGTACAGGGTCAGCAGGAGCAGGGCGCAGAGCAGGGCGCCCAGCAGGTAGGCGGAGGTTTGCTGGGCCAGCAAACCGCTCTCGTCGATCACCTTGAACCAGGCTATCAGTGGTTGGCTGGAGGTCATGCGCACATAGGCTTCGCGGGGCTGGCCGTCATTGGGCAGCAGCATCAGGAAGGCGCGGGTGTCGAGGGTGCTAGCGTTGCGCGGCCTGGCTTCGCCGCCATGGACGCTGCGCTCGAGCTTGCCGGCGCGCAGCAGGTAGTAGTCCAGATACTGGACACGCGGGGCGAAAATCCACAGCCAGTTGGGTTGCTGGTTAGCCGCCAGTTCGACGCGCAGCCAGATGGCCTGATCGCCGGACGGGTAGCTGAAAGCCTGCTGGCTCATGGGCTGGAAGCGCTGGGGGCGCTTGCGCACATCCTCCAGGGTCATGCTCGCCTGCGGGTCGAGCAGGTATGACCAGGCCTGCGGCGGCATGCCGGGGGCGTCCGCTGCGTCGGCTGCCAGGGCATATGAGCCAAGAGCGCTCATAAGCAGGCCGACGAGTAGTCCTATGGCAATCCCAAGCCCGCGCACGGTGAATTCCCTTCGAAAGTAAGTGGCCGAATTATAGCCAAGCCGATAGTGGGCGAAACAGGTCGCAAAAGGCCAGCGCAGAGCGATCATCCCCCGACGATTGGCGCCTGGCCAGCGGCAATCGTCGCTTATGGGGCGGGCGGCTCCTGCGCCTGTGCCGGCAATCGCCTGCGGGGAGCCGCTGCGCGGCCTTAACCCTCGCCGTGCTCTCGGGCGATTGCCCGGTAACCGATATCCCGGCGGTAGAAGCAGCCATCCCAGCGGATCTTCTCCGCCAGGCGGTAGGCCTGCTGCTGGGCATCGCCGACGCTGGCGCCAATGGCGGTGGCGCAGAGCACCCGGCCACCGGCGGTGACCACCTGGCCGTCCTTGAGCGCGGTGCCGGCATGGAACACCTTGCCATCCAGGGCTGCGGCCTCGTCCAGGCCCTCGATCACATCGCCCTTGCGATAGTCGCCCGGGTAGCCGCCGGCGGCCAGCACCACGCCCACGGTCGGACGCGGGTCCCAGGTCGCCTCGACCTTGTCCAGGGCCTTGGCCAGAGCCGCCTCGACCAGCAGCACCAGGGAGGATTCCAGGCGCACCATGATCGGCTGGGTTTCCGGGTCGCCGAAACGGCAGTTGAACTCGATGACCTTGGGCGCACCGCGCTTGTCGATCATCAGGCCGGCATAGAGGAAGCCGGTATAGACGTTGCCCTCGGCCGCCATGCCGCGCACGGTCGGGTAGATCACCTCGTCCATCACCCGCTGGTGCACCTCGGCGGTGACCACCGGGGCCGGCGAGTAGGCGCCCATGCCGCCGGTGTTGGGGCCGCTGTCGCCGTCGCCGACACGCTTGTGGTCCTGGCTGGTGGCCATCGGCAGCACGTGCTCACCGTCGACCATGACGATGAAGGAAGCCTCTTCGCCGTCGAGGAACTCCTCTATCACCACTCGCGAACCTGCCTCGCCGAAGGCATTGCCGGCGAGCATGTCGCGCACCGCGTCTTCGGCCTCGGCCAGGGTCATGGCCACGATCACGCCCTTGCCCGCGGCCAGGCCGTCGGCCTTGATCACGATGGGCGCACCCTGCTCGCGCAGGTAGGCCAGGGCTGGCTCGACCTCGGTGAAGTTCTGGTAGGCGGCGGTGGGGATGGCGTGGCGGGCGAGAAAGTCCTTGGTGAAGGCCTTGGAGCCTTCCAGCTGGGCGGCGCCGGCGCTGGGGCCGAAGATGTCCAGGCCGCGCGCGCGGAACAGGTCGACCACCCCGGCCACCAGCGGCGCCTCGGGGCCGACGATGGTCAGCTGCACGTTCTTTTCGGCGAAGTCGGCCAGTTGCTCCAGGGCCAGCACGTCGATGGCGACGTTCTCGCACTTGGCCTCAAGGGCAGTGCCGGCATTGCCCGGGGCGACGAAGACCTTCGCCACCCGCGGGTCCTGGGCGACCTTCCAGGCCAGGGCGTGTTCGCGACCGCCACTGCCGATGATCAGTACGTTCATGTTTCTCTCCTTGTGGAGGCGGGCCGGTGGCCCGTTCGGTGGATAGGAAAAGCGCTATCCACCCTACGAAATCTTGCTTCTAGCGATCTTTCGGGCCGTGATGGAGCGCCTGGCTGCTAGGCGGAGGTTGGTTCGACGAGCGCAGTTGCCGTCTGGCAATGAGCATCGGCGAGCCTGCCTCCAACAACGCAGACGGGCGCTTCAGCGCGGCCCACGCACGTTAGTGGCGGAAATGACGCATTCCCGTGAACACCATGGCGATGCCCGCTTCATCGGCGGCGGCGATCACTTCGGCGTCGCGCATCGAACCGCCGGGCTGGATCACGGCGGTGATGCCGGCCTTGGCCGCATTGTCGATGCCGTCGCGGAACGGGAAGAAGGCGTCTGAGGCCATCACCGCGCCGGCGACCGGCAGGCCGGCGTGCTCGGCCTTGATCGCGGCGATGCGCGCGGAGTTGACCCGGCTCATCTGGCCGGCGCCGACGCCGACGGTCTGGCGGTTCTTGGCATAGACGATGGCGTTGGATTTGACGAACTTGGCCACTTTCCAGGCGAAGATCAGGTCATGGATTTCCTGCTCGCTGGGGGCGCGCTGGGTGACGATCTTCAGGTCGCTTGCTGCGATCATGCCGATGTCGCGGCTCTGCACCAGCAGGCCGCCGTTGACCCGCTTGAAGTCCCAGCCGGCGGCGCGTTCGGCCGGCCACTCGCCGCACTCGAGCAGGCGCACGTTGGCCTTGGCCGCGACCACGTCGCGGGCAGCCTGGGAGATGGTCGGGGCGATGATCACCTCGACGAACTGGCGTTCGACGATGGCCTGGGCGGTGGCGCCGTCCAGTTCGCGGTTGAAGGCGATGATGCCGCCGAAGGCCGACTCGGTGTCGGTGGCGTAGGCCAGCTCATAGGCCTGGCGGATGCCGCCGTCTTCCTCGGGGACCACGGCCACGCCGCAGGGGTTGGCGTGCTTGACGATCACGCAGGCCGGCTTGACGAAGCTCTTCACGCACTCCAGGGCGGCGTCGGTGTCGGCCACGTTGTTGAACGACAGTTCCTTGCCCTGCAGCTGGATGGCGGTGGAGACGCTGGCCTCGCCCTTCTGCGCCTCGACGTAGAAGGCCGCGCTCTGATGCGGGTTCTCGCCGTAGCGCATCTCCTGGGCCTTGATGAACTGGCTGTTGAAGGTGCGCGGGAAGGCGCCGCGCGCTTCGGTGGACAGGGTCTCGGCGGTGCGGTCGATGGTGCCCAGGTAGTTGGCGATCATGCCGTCGTAGGCGGCGGTGTGCTCGAAGGCCTTGAGTGCCAGGTCGAAGCGCTGGGCGTAGGTCAGGCCGCCGGCCTTGAGGGATTCGACGATGCCGGCGTAGTCGCCGGCATTGACCACGATGGCCACGTCCTTATGATTCTTCGCGGCGCTGCGGACCATGGTCGGGCCGCCGATGTCGATGTTCTCGATGGCGTCTGCCAGGTCGCAGCCGGGCTTGGCCACGGTGGCGGCGAAGGGGTAGAGGTTGACCGCGACCAGGTCGATCGGCTTGATGCCGTGCTCTTCCATCACCGCGCCGTCCAGTGCGCGACGGCCGAGGATGCCGCCGTGGATCTTCGGGTGCAGGGTCTTGACCCGGCCGTCCATCATTTCCGGGAAGCCGGTGTAGTCGGCGACTTCCACGGCCGCCACGCCATTGTCCTTGAGCAGCTTGTAAGTGCCGCCGGTGGAGAGGATCTCCACGCCGAGGGCGGACAGTTCACGGGCGAATTCGAGGATGCCGGTCTTGTCGGAGACGCTGATCAGGGCGCGGCGGATGGGGAGGCGGGTGGTCTGGTCGGTCATTTCAGAATCCATCAGAGCGGGGAAATCAACGAAAAAGGCGGCTCTCGACGGGCCGCCCTGTTCGGGTGAATGAGGGTTAGAGCAAATCGTACTGCTTGAGTTTCTTGCGCAGGGTGCCGCGATTCAGGCCGAGCAGCTCGGAGGCCTTGGTCTGGTTGCCCTTGACGTAATTCATCACCGTCTCCAGCAACGGCGCTTCCACTTCGGTCAGCACCAGGTTGTAGACATCGGTGACGTCCGCGCCCTCGAGGTGGGCGAAATAGTTATGCAGCGCCTTCTCGACACTGCCGCGCAGGGTCTGCCCTTCTTCGCTCGGCGTATTGAGGTGCTGTTTCAAACCTGTGTTGTCGCTCACGGGTGCAATTCCACTTCCTAAGGTCTCTGTCATCAATGTCATGCGGCCACCCCATCTCCCTCGTTATGCCGTTCGCCGAAGAACTGGCGAACGCTGGCGCACTGTGCGTCCGTACTGTCCAGACGATTGAACTGGGCGCGAAACTCCCTGGCGCCTGGCAGGGTTGCGAGATACCAGCCGACATGCTTGCGGGCGATACGCACGCCCATCACGTCGCCGTAGAAGGCGTGCAGTGCGGCCAGGTGTTCTAGCAGGATGCGTTCCACTTCCAGCAGGCCCGGCGCCGGGAGCTTTTCGCCGGTGCGCAGGTAATGCTCGATTTCACGAAAGATCCAGGGCCGGCCCTGGGCGGCACGGCCGATCAGCAGGGCGTCGGCGCCGGTGGCGGCGAGCACGGCCTTGGCCTTCTCCGGCGAGTCAATGTCGCCGTTGGCGAAGACCGGGATCGATACCGCCTGCTTGATCGCGGCGATGGTGTCGTATTCGGCTTCGCCGGTGTAGAGGTCGGCGCGGGTGCGGCCGTGCACGGCCAGGGCGACGATGCCTGCCTGTTCGGCGATCTTCGCCACCTCTACGCCGTTCTTGTTCTGTCGGTCCCAGCCGGTACGGATCTTCAGGGTCACCGGCACCTCGACCGCGGCGACCACCGCCTGAAGGATCTCGCGGACCAGCGCCTGGTCCTTGAGCAGGGCCGAGCCGGCGGCCTTGTTGCAGACCTTCTTGGCCGGGCAGCCCATGTTGATGTCGATGATCTGGGCGCCCAGTTCGACGTTGCGCCGGGCCGCCTCGGCGAGCATCTGCGGGTCGCCCCCGGCGATCTGCACCGAGCGCGGCTCGGGATCACCCTGGTGCAACAGGCGCAGGCTGGATTTGCGGGTGTTCCACAGGCGCACATCGCTGGTGACCATTTCCGAGACCACCAGACCGGCGCCGAGGCGCCGGCACAGCTGGCGGAACGGGCGGTCGGTGACTCCGGCCATGGGCGCGAGAATCAACGGGTTGGGCAATGTGTAGGGGCCGATGCGTAGCGCCGACATAGGGCTTCCCTGCTCAAGAGACTCGCTGTTGAGGCCAGTAGGAGAGTGTGAAAAAGGGGAGGGAATCATACCCGCAACGAGTGACCGGATAAAGGCTGTTTTGAACAAATTATGAACAGCTGCCGGCTTATCGCCAAGGGTTAGGATGTGCGCGGATGGGCGGCCATGCCGCGGGCGACGGGCTATTCCGGCGAGTGGAAGCTGAGGCTGTAGTTCACCGCCTCGGGGCCGGGGTCGAGAATGTCCAGGGATACATGGATGGGCGTCTGCGGTGGCATCTCCGCCTGGCCGGCCAGTTCCCCGCCGAGGTACTCGCTGGCCTTGAAGCGTCGGCTGGCGAGCAGCTGGCCGTTGATGTCGGCGAAGCGCATCTCCAGCAGCGGGAAGGGTTGGGCGAAGGGTGCGCGGTTGTACAGGATCGCATCCACCACCAGGGCGCCGCTGAATTCCGGGTGGCTGCGTACCACCAGGTTGCTGCTCTTGATCTGGCTGATGTCGACCTTGGACGGCAGGCGGCAGCCGATGCTCGGGCAGAGTTGCTCGAACCAGGGGCGGTAGTCGTCCTGGCGGGCCAGTTCATCGAAATGATAGGTCGCGTACTGGCCAACCAGGGCGGCGGCGGCGAGCAGGCTCAGCAGGCTCCAGCCGATCAGTCGACCCCAGGGTTTGCGCGGCCGCTGCCAGTCCAGTTGCAGGGGTTCATCGTCCAGGTCGAACAGGTGCTCGCCGCGCAGGTCCGGTTCGTTGCGGACGGCCTTGGTGGTCGCCGCGCGGCTGGTCGGCGGTTGCTCGTCGAGCTCGTCGAGGGCGCCAGCGAGGTCTTCCGGGACCTCGTCGCGGCGAGCGGCCAGCGGCAAGTCCGTCAGGGCTGCCGCGCTGTCGTCCTCCAGCTCCGGCTCGTTCGGTTCGAGGCTTGGTTCGCGGCGTGCAGGCGCTGCCGCCGGTTTCGCCGCTGTTCGAATCTTGTCGACGGCGGGCCGCTCGGCGGTGAGTTCGGGCTTGGCGCCTTCCTCGCTGAGCAGGGCTTCGGCCCACTGCTCGTCATGCGCCTCCTGGTCGTTGTCTGGCGGCGCCTGGAAGCCCTGGCTGGGCGCGGCACTGCGCTCGAGATCGAGAAACTGCTGCGACAGCTGCTGTTCCTGCTCTTCCAGCTTGGCCAGCTCTTCGTCCAGGTCGAGGTCGTCGAGATCGAGGTCGTCGTGAATCCACAGGGTCTCACCGGCGGGTTTCTTCGTGGCGGCAGGCGGGCTGGGTCGGGCGGGTGGGGCGGCGCTACTGGGCTGGACGGATGGCGTCGGGCTGGGCGCCGCCGTGGGCAGGGCCTGGCCTTGTTCCAGCAACTGCTGCGCCGCGTTGAACACCTGCAGGCAGGCGCCACAGCGCACGGCGCCACGGGCGGCGCCGAGTTGGGTGAGATTCACGCGAAAGCTGGTGCGGCAGTGGGGGCACTGGGTGACGAAACTCTCGGTCATGCGACGATCCGGCGGCCTGCTATTCAGGTGAATCAAGGCGCTTAGTCTAACCCAAGTGCCCGCTAAAGCAGCAGGGCTGCGCCTTCGACGGTTAGCGGCGGGTGCCGCTGATACGCACCCAGCCTTCCTTTTCCGCGGTCGGGTCGAGGTCGAAGGCGTTCTGGTAGGCAGCGCGGACTTCTTCGGCCTGCTCGCCGAGGATGCCCGACAGGGCCAGGCGACCACCGGGCTTGACCAGCTGGGTGATCTGCGGCGCCAGCGCCACCAGTGGCCCGGCGAGAATATTGGCGACCACCACATCGGCCTGCTCCTGGGGCAGGTCGGCGGGCAGGTACAGGGCGAAGCGTGCCGGGTCGATACCATTGCGCCCGGCGTTGTCGCGCGAGGCCTCCAGGGCTTGCGGGTCGATGTCGGTGCCCGTCGCCCGCTCGGCGCCCAGCAGCAGCGCGGCGATGGCCAGGATGCCCGAGCCACAGCCGAAATCCAGCACGTTGCAGCCTTGCAGGTCCTGGCCGTCCAGCCACTCCAGGCACAGGGCGGTGGTCGGGTGGGTGCCGGTGCCGAAGGCCAGGCCGGGGTCGAGCAGCAGGTTGACCGCCTCCGGCTCAGGCGCGGCATGCCAGCTGGGCACTATCCACAGGCGCCGGCCGAAACGCATGGGCTGGAAGTTGTCCATCCAGCTGCGTTCCCAGTCCTGGTCCTCGATCTGCTCGACCTGATGGGCGGGCAGGGCTGCCCCGGTCAGCAGCTGCAGGTGGGCGAGCAGGGCGTCAGGGTCGGTGTCGGCCTCGAACAGCGCCAGCAGATGAGTGTTGCTCCACAGGGGGGTGGTGCCCAGGTCCGGCTCGAAGATCGGCTGGTCTTCGGCGTCCATGAAGGTTACCGAGACGGCGCCGACGTCGAGCAGGGCGTCTTCGTAGGTTGGCGCCTGATCGGGGGTGATGGCGAGACGGACTTGTAACCAGGGCATGGCAAACCTCTTGAGCGGTGAAGCGGCCAGGCAGGCCGGCGCTATAGGCGGGCAAGCTTACTTGACGGGCGGGCGCGCTGCCACCGCGCCGGCTGCCACCGCGGCCGGAAACAACGAGGGCCGCCCTTGGGCAGCCCTCGTTTGCACGGCACATTCGAGACTCAGTGCTTGTCCATACCCAGTTTCTTTTCCAGGTAGTGGATGTTCACGCCGCCTTGATTGAAGCCCTTGTCGCGCACCAGGTCGCGGTGCAGCGGGATGTTGGTCTTGATCCCGTCCACCACGATCTCGTCCAGGGCATTGCGCATGCGCGCCATGGCTTCGTCACGGGTGGCACCGTAGGTGATCAGCTTGCCGATCAGCGAGTCGTAGTGCGGCGGCACCGTGTAGCCGCTGTACAGGTGCGAATCGACCCGCACGCCGAAGCCGCCAGGGGCGTGGAAGTGCTTGACCTTGCCCGGGCAGGGCATGAAGTTGTCCGGGTCTTCGGCGTTGATCCGGCACTCCAGGGCATGGCCGCGGATGACCACATCTTCCTGCTTGATCGACAGCTTGTTGCCGGCAGCGATGCTGAGCATCTCCTTGACGATGTCGACGCCGGTAACCATTTCGGTAACCGGGTGCTCGACCTGTACGCGGGTGTTCATCTCGATGAAGTAGAAGTTGCCGTCTTCATAGAGGAACTCGAAGGTGCCGGCGCCGCGGTAGCCGATCTCGATGCAGGCGCGTACGCAGCGATCCAGCACTTCGGCGCGAGCCTGCTCGTCGATCAGCGGGGCCGGGGCCTCTTCCAGCACCTTCTGGTGGCGGCGCTGCAAGGAGCAGTCGCGATCGCCCAGGTGGATGGCGTTGCCCTGGCCGTCGGACAGCACCTGGACTTCCACGTGGCGTGGGTTGCCGAGGAACTTCTCCAGGTAGACCATCGGGTTGCCGAATACCGCGCCGGCTTCGCTGCGGGTCAGCTTGGCCGACTTGATCAGGTCTTCTTCGTGGTGCACCACGCGCATGCCGCGGCCACCGCCGCCGCCGGCGGCCTTGATGATCACCGGGTAGCCGACTTCACGGGCGATCGCCAGGGCGGTCTCCTCGTCCTCCGGCAGCGGGCCGTCGGAACCGGGGACCACGGGTACGCCGGATCTGATCATGGCGTCCTTGGCCGAGACCTTGTCACCCATCAGGCGAATGGTCTCGGCGCGCGGGCCGACGAAGGCGAAGCCGGAGTTCTCCACCTGTTCGGCGAAGTCGGCGTTCTCCGCGAGGAAGCCGTAGCCGGGGTGGATGGCGGTGGCGCCGGTGACTTCGGCGGCACTGATGATCGCCGGAATATTCAGGTAGGACAGGGCGCCGGAGGCCGGGCCGATGCATACCGATTCGTCGGCCAGGGCCAGGTGCATCAGTTCGCGGTCGGCGGTGGAGTGCACCGCGACTGTCTTGATGCCCAGCTCTTTACAGGCGCGCAAGACGCGCAGGGCGATCTCGCCGCGGTTGGCGATCAGAACTTTTTCCAACATCGCAGGCTCTCCTCGGTTCAAACGATGGTGAACAGAGGCTGGTCGTATTCCACCGGCTGGCCGTTCTCGCTCAGGATGGATTCGACCGTGCCGCTGGTCTCGGCCTCGATGTGGTTCATCATCTTCATGGCTTCGACGATGCAGAGAATGTCGCCTTTCTTCACGGTCGAACCGACCTCGACGAAGTTGCCCGAGGTCGGCGAGGAGGCACGGTAGAAGGTGCCGACCATCGGCGAGCGGACCACGGTGCCATTCAGCTTGGCGGCGGCCGGAGCGGCGGCCTCGCTGCTGGCGGCAGGGGCCGGCGCGGCGGCAACGGCAGCAGGAGCAGGCGCCTGGGCGTAGACCGGCTGCTGGGCGTAGGTCGGCTGCTTGCCGTGGCGGCTGATGCGCACGGACTCTTCGCCTTCGCGAATCTCCAGCTCGTCGATGCCGGACTCTTCCAGCAGTTCGATCAGTTTTTTGACTTTACGGATATCCATAGTGGCTCAACTCCCAGTGAGGTCAGGGTCGTTCAAGTTGTTCGAGCGCGGCCTCCAGGGCCAGCCGGTAACCGCTGGCGCCAAGGCCGCAGATCACCCCTACGGCTACATCGGAGAAGTAGGAGTGATGGCGGAAAGCTTCACGTTTGTGCACGTTGGACAGATGCACTTCGATGAATGGGATGCTCACCGCCAGCAATGCGTCACGTAATGCGACGCTGGTATGGGTAAAAGCGGCGGGATTGATCAGGATAAAGTCGACACCTTCGTCCTTCGCGGCATGAATGCGCTCGATCAGCTCGTACTCGGCATTGCTCTGCAGGTGCAGCAGGTGGTGGCCGGCTTCGCGCGCGCGGCGCTCCAGGTCGAGGTTGATCTGGGCCAGGGTGGTGGCGCCATAGACGCCCGGCTCGCGGCTGCCGAGCAGGTTGAGATTGGGGCCGTGCAGCACCAGTAGGGTGGCCATGTCGATTTTTCCCGTTGCCATTGCTGCGCAGGACTATGCCGGAGACCACTTGGTCCTGTCCAGTTCTCGGTAGTAGTCGGCACGATGGCAGCAGTTTATGCCAGAAATATGACCGAGGGGCTTAGAAACGTTCTCGTGCCCGGCTCAGGCGAGCGCTGAAGGTGGCCGCATCCACCTCGCCGACGACCCGCAGGTCCTGCCACTCTTTACCGCGGCCATCGAACAGCAGGATCGCCGGGGGGCCGAACAGCTGGTAGCGGTCGAGCAGGCTGCGCTGCGCCGGGGTGCTCGCGGTCATGTCGAAGCGCACCAGGCGGTAGTCGGCGAGTTGTCGGCCCACCGCCGCATCGGTCAGCACCTCGCGTTCGATCACCTTGCAGCTGATGCACCAGTCGGCATACCAGTCGAGCAGCAGGGGCTGGCCGCCGCTGCGCGCGCTCGCCAGGGCCTGGTCCAACTCGGCCGGGCTGCTGACCGTGTGCCAGCCGCCGCTGCTGACCGGCGCCGCCGTCGTGCCGCTCAGCAGCGCACGGCCGAGTGGGCGCAGCGGGTCGTCCTGACCCTGCAGGGCGCCGGTCCAGGCGGCCAGGGCGTACACCAGCAGGACCAGGCCGAGCAGTTGCCCGAGCTTCTGTCGGTGGGTCTTGGGGCCAAACTCCAGCGCGCCGAAGAACAGTGCCACGCCGCCGGCGAGTAGGCCCCACAGGGCCAGGGCCAGCTGCCCCGGCAGGACCCGCTCGAGCAGCCAGATGGACACCGCCAGCAGCATCACGCCGAAGGTGTTGCGAACCGTGACCATCCAGGTGCCGGATTTGGGCAGCAGGGCGCCGCCGCCGGCGCCGATCAGCACCAGCGGGGTGCCCATGCCCAGGCCCAGGGCAAACAGTTGCAGGCCCCCGCCCAGGGCGTCGCCGCTGGCGCTGATATAGAGCAGCAGGGCGGTCAGCGGGGCGGTGACGCAGGGCGAGACCAGCAGGCTGGACAACACGCCGAGGGCGGCGGCGCCGGCGATGGTGCCGCCGTGGGTTTGCGCCGCCTTGCGGTCGAGGCGTTCGCTGATGAAGTGGGGCAGGCGCAACTCGAACAGGCCGAACATGGCCAGGGCGAACAGTGCGAAGAAGCCGGCGAAGGGCACCAGGATCCAGGGCGACTGCAGCATGGCCTGCAGGTTCAGACCGGCGCCGAACAGGCCCATCAGGGCGCCGAGGAGGGCGTAGCAGGCCGCCATGGGCAGCACGTAGGCCAGCGAAAGGACCAGGCCGCGTCTGTTGCTCGGGCGTCCGCGCAATACCACCCCGGAGAGGATCGGCAGCATAGGCAGCACGCAGGGGGTGAAGGTCAGGCCCAGGCCGGCGGCGAAGAACAGGGCCAGGTCGGTCCAGTCCCAGCCGGCGCTGGCCGTGTCGACGGGGCTGGCGACGGTGCTGGCAGGCAGGGCGGCGCCATCGCCGATCTGCAGTTGCTCGGTCTCGGGTGGGTAGCACAGGCCCTTGTCGGCGCAACCCTGGTAGGTGACGCTGAGTTCGAAGGGCAGCTGGCCGGGGTTGTCCAGGGGCAGTTCGACATCGGTGATGCCGTAGTAGACCTCGACTTCGCCGAAGAACTCGTCGGTCTTGGCTTTGCCGGCCGGCAGTCGGGCCGTGCCCAGCTTGACCCCGGTGGCTTCCGCGGCGAATTTGAAGCGGTGCTGATAGAGGTAATAGCCGTCGGCGGCGACGAAGCGCAGGGTGATCCTGTCCGCGTTGCTGTCCACCAGGCTCAGCCGGAAGGCCTCGCGCACCGGCAGGAAGTCCCCGCTGTTGTTCAGAGGCCCCCCCAGCGTCGCTGCTGGCGGGGGGTTATCGAACAGGTTGGCGCTGGCGGGCAGGGCGACCAGCAGCAGGAGCAGGCAGAGCAGGCGGCGCATGGAAGTCTCGCAGGTCGAAAGTGCCTGCATCATAACCAAGCCGGCGCCGTAGCGGCAGGCCGCAAGCTGTAAGCGGCTTTGTCGGGTGCGCGGGCGGCAGGCTTCGCCCGCTTCCGCTAAACCCGGAAGGCCTGCACCGCCGTGTGCAGCTGGCCGCCCAGGTGCAGCAGCTGTTCGCCCTGCTGGCGACCCTGGCCGATGCGCAGCAGGTTGTCGCCGCCGAGCTGGTGGATGCGTTCGCTGTGACCGCGGATCTCGCTGACGGCGCCGCTCTGCTGGGCGGTCGCATCGGCGATGCGTTCGGCCATGCTGGCGATGGTGCGAATGGCCGCGACTATCGCATCCAGCGCGCCGTCGGCGGCCGCGGCCTGGCCGGCGGTCGCCTCGGCGTGGGCGACCTGGGCGCGCATGGCGTCGACCGATTGGCGCGCCGCCTGCTGCAGGCGGCCGATCAGTTCCTGGATCTCGGCGGTGGCGCTGCTGGTGCGCTGCGACAGCGAGCGAACCTCGTCGGCGACCACCGCGAAGCCGCGCCCGGCCTCGCCGGCGCGGGCCGCCTCGATGGCGGCGTTGAGGGCCAGCAGGTTGGTCTGTTCGGCGATGCCGCGAATCACCGTGAGCACGCTGCCGATGGTCGCGGTTTCCTCGGCCAGGCGTTCGATGGCCTGGGCATTGTCCTGCACCTGATCGACCAGCGCGTGCAGTCCGGTCAGGCTTTGGCCGATGACCTGCTGGCCCTGGCCCAGGGCATGGCCGGCATCGCGGCTGGCGTCGGCGGCCTGGCTGGCATCGCCGGCCACCTGCTGGATGGTCGACTCCAGGTCGCCCAGGGCGTCGCGGATCTGCGCCGTGTCGCCGGCCTGGCGCTCGGCGCCGGCATGCAGGCCGCCGCTCAGGTCGGCCAGGGTGCGGCTGGAGCCGGCAACCTGCTCGGCGTGCAGGCGGATGGTGCCGACCAGGTCGACCAGATAGGCGCGCAGGCGATTCAGCGATTCCTCGATATCGCACAGCTCGCGGGTGCGTGAGCCGAGGCGGATGTCCTCGCCGAAGTCGCCCTGGGCCCAGGCCGACAGGGCCGGCACCAGGCGGGTGAGGACGCTGGCGAGGCGGCGCTGGATGCGATCGATGGCCAGCGCACTGAGCAGGATCAGGCCGATCATGATGCCCAGCAGCAGGCGCACTTCACCCTGGATGCGGCCGTGTTCGGCGCGTACCGCCGGCTCCAGGGCGGCCAGCGCCTGCTGCACCGCGTCGACCTGGGTGCGCGTCGCCGCGGTCAGGGCGCTGCGTTGTTCGATCAGGCGGCCGGTGCGCGAGAGTTCTGCCGGGTAGCGCGCAACCAGGCTGGCGAATTCGCGCTTGAGGGCGACGCCGCGGTCCTGCGCCTGGCTGCTGTGGTCTTCGCTGTCCAGGCCGAGCAGGGCGGCGAAGCCATCGCTGGCGGAGCTGGCGTCTTCCTCGACGCCGAGCAACGGCAGGGCATCCAGCGCCTGCACCTGGCGTTCCAGCACGCCCAGCTCACGCTCGACGTCGGCCGCCAGTTCGCTGCGACCGCTGCCGACCAGCTTGTTGCGGGCATGGGCCAGGCGCGCCAAATGCTGGGCGGCGTCGAACAGCGGCCGGCGGTAACCGGCGGCGGCATCGCGCTCGGCGCTGTCGGCGTAGCCGGCCAGTTGTTCCAGTGCGCCGGCCATCTCCCGTTCCGCCTGGAGCAGCAGGCCCTGCGGGTCGCCGGCCAGCTTGCCGGCGGCCAGCAGCTGGTCGGCGGTAAAGGCGCGCAGTTCGACCAGGCTCGGGCGCAGGTTGTCGGCCAGCGAGGCGGGCAGTTCGGCGAGCGCCTCCTGCAGGCCGTCCAACGCCTGCAGGGCGGCGCTGTGACGCAAGGCATCGCCGCTGTCGAGGTAGCCGAAGATGTTGTGTGCGACCTCTTGCTGGAACTGCTGGGACAGGCTCAGGTAGCGCTCCATCAGCAGGTAGGGGCGCTCCAGCGCGCGCTGCGACCACCACAGGGTGGCGCCCAGGGCGATGCAGACGGTGACCAGCAGCAGGGTGTTGAGGTTGGTAAGGGTTTTCAGGCGCATAGGGCTCGACCGGCAACGGAACGATATGGGCCGCTCCAGCGCGTCTGGAACGGCTCCTTTGCCCTGAACTTATTGCGTTTTCATGACAGGCTGATGACGGCGTGCGCGGTGTCACGCTTTTTATCCGTGGTGCATCGTCTGGCCGGCCGATCAGCCGGCGCGGAACACCTCGATCCGGTTGCGCCCGCCGTGCTTGGCCATATAGAGCGCCTGGTCGGCCTGCTGGCTCAGCGCCTTGCTGTCCATGCCCTCGCCCAGCTGGGCGATGCCGCCGCTGAAGGTGCAGGACAGGTCCTGCTGCTGCGCCGGGTAGTGGATTTCTGCGAAGCGCTGGCGAATGCCATCGAGCACCTGGTGCGCGGTGGCGGCGTCGGTGCCCGGCATGACCACGGCGAACTCCTCGCCACCGTAGCGACCGATGCTGTCGCTCTTGCGCAGGCGCTGCTTGAGGAACAGCGCCAGGCTCTTGATCACCCGGTCGCCCATCGGGTGGCCATAGTTGTCGTTGACCTTCTTGAAGAAGTCGATGTCGAGCATGGCGAAGCTTAGCGGCTGGCCGTCGCGCTGGGCACGGTAGCGGGCATCCTCGAGCAGCTGCAGGGTGTGGGTGTGGTTGTACAGCCCGGTGAGGCTGTCGCGGACCATGCGCGCCTTGAGGTTGCGCGCCCGCGCGGCGCGGTTGCGCACCGTGGCGATCAGGTGGCGGGGCTTGATCGGCTTGGTCAGGAAGTCGTCGCCGCCCTCGCTCATGGCGTCGAGTTGCTTGTCCAGGTCGTCCTCGGCGGACAGGTAGATGATCGGTACGCTGACGTAGCGGTCGTTGTGGCGGATCACCTTGGCCAGTTCCGGGCCGCTGCAGTCCGGCATGTACATGTCGAGGATGATCAGGTCGGGCTGGAACTCGGCCAGCGCGCCCAGGGCCTGGATGGGTTCGATCAGCACCCGGGTGACGATGCCGGCGCTGTTGAGCACGCGCTCGGTATGGGTGGCCTGGGCCCGCGAGTCATCGATGATCAGCACCCGGTAGGGCTCGTACTGGGCGACATGGGTGAGCACCTCGATGCGCTCGAGCAGGCTGGAGGCGTCCAGGGTGCCGGTGAAGAACTCCTGGCCGCCGGCGCGCACGGCCGCCAGGCGAGTCGGGGTATCGGTGTCGTCGTGGCTGTAGAACAGCAGGGGCAACTTGTGCTCCAGGCCCGCCTGTACCGATTCGGCCAGCTGCACGCCGGCGCCGGGGCCGGAGAAATCGACTTCCATCAGGATCGCCGCCGGGTGGCGCTCGAGCATGGCCGCGCGGAAGGCGTTGGCGCTGTCCAGCGGTTGCGCGTTCATGCCGAAGAACTCCAGCTGGCGCGCCAGGTGCTCGGCCCGCTCCAGGTGTTGCAGGGCCAGGTAGACCGGCTTGCGCAGCGGCGGCAGGACGGTCTGCTCGAAGCGGTCGCCATGGCGCAGGCCGGTGCGCGACAGGCGCTGCATCAGCTGATTGAGTTCGTTGATCAGCTCGCTGTTGAGGCGCCCGCGGTTGTCGCTCACCGCCTGCAGGTTGCGGTTGATGCCCTGTGCCAACTGCATGTGCTCGGCCTGCTCGAAGCGCTCGGCATAGCGTTGCAGCAGCAGCGCGGCCTCGCTCAGCTCTTGCAGGCCGTCCTCGTTCCATTGGTTGCGCTGCAGGCGCTGCCAGATCTCCAGCACCTGGCGTGCCTGGTGGATCACCCGTTTGGCGAAGTGCTGCTTGAGTTTGTCGCGGCTGGGATCTTCGTGCTCGGTCATGCAGCGGCCCCTGATGGCGAATGGCGAGTGGTATTGGGTGATGGCCTCATGCTATCACCGTTGTCTCGGGCGGGATAACCGTCGATCCATTGGCGCCAGCCACCGGTCCAGTCGACCGAATGCGCCGCGCGAAGTTTCATCATCGCCACTTTTGTCTTCCGGCGCTGCGCATCAGTTCGTGCTTCCCTTATAGTGCAGCAGCGTTGCGCTACCCTTTGAGGCAGGCGCGAACAATCGAATGCCGTGGATGAAGGACATGCTCATGCTGGATTGGAAGACCCGTACTGCTGACGTTCGCGACAGCGTCGATGACTCGGTGGACAACGTGCGCAGCTACCTGGGCGGTGGCTGGCTCGGCCGTTCGTTGCTGGTGCTGCTGGTGATCTACCTGCTGTCGACCCTGGTGGTCGGCTGGTACTGGAGCCAGGAGCCGGAGCTGTTCTCCGTGCAGCAGCGCGCCCAGCTTGCTGCGGAAAAAACCCAGCGGCCGCTGGTCAACGGCTATACCACCGTGGAGACCCTCAAGCAGGTGGCGCAGACGCTGCTCGACAAGCCGGGCGGCTACCTGTCCAACGACCTGGCCCCGCCGGGGTTGTGGCTGGACAACATGCCGAGCTGGGAATACGGCGTGCTGGTGCAGGTACGCGACCTGTCGCGGGCCCTGCGCAAGGATTTCGCCCGCTCGCAGTCGCAGTCCACCGAGGACCCTGACCTGGCCAAGGCCGAGCCGCGCTTCAACTTCGACAACAAGAGCTGGGCGCTGCCGGCCTCCGAGTCGGAGTACCGCGAGGGGATCAAGCTGCTGGAGCGTTACCAGGCGCGCCTGGCCGATCCGAGTCAGCCCAATGCGCAGTTCTTCAGCCGTGCCGACAACCTGAACAACTGGCTGGGCGATACCGCCACCCGCCTGGGCTCGCTGTCCCAGCGCCTGTCCGCCAGCGTCGGCCAGGTGCGCCTGAACATGGACCAGAAGGAAGCGGGGGCGGGCGAGGACGTGGTGCTGGTGGGCGAGGGGACCTACGAGACGCCCTGGATGCAGATCGACAACGTGTTCTACGAGGCGCGTGGTCAGGCCTGGGCGCTGTCGCACCTGCTGCGGGCGATCGAGGTGGACTTCGCCGACGTGCTGGCCAAGAAGAACGCCACGGTCAGCGTACGGCAGATCATTCGCGAGCTGGAGGCCGCCCAGGAAACCCTGTGGAGCCCGATGATCCTCAACGGCAGCGGCTACGGCCTGCTGGCCAACCACTCGCTGGTGATGGCCAATTACATCTCGCGGGCCAACGCGGCGATCATCGACCTGCGCACGCTGCTGAGCCAGGGTTGAGTGGTGTCGGTATCCGAAGCCGAGGTGGCGCACCGCGTCGCCTCCGATGCCGAGGTGATTGCCTGGGTCGATGCCGATGACCGGCTGCTCGGTGCCCTGCCGCGGGCCGAGCTGCGTGAGCGCGGCCTGATCGGTCGCGGTACCTTCATCCTCCTGTTCAACAGCGCCGGCGAACTCTGCGTGCACAGGCGCACCCTGAGCAAGGCCCTGTATCCCGGCTACTGGGACGTGGCGGCCGGCGGCATGGTGCTGGCCGATGAGAGCTACGCCGAATCGGCTGCCCGCGAGTTGGCCGAAGAACTGGGTATCGGCGGGGTCGAGCTGCGCGAGCACGAGCGCTTCTTCTTCGATCAGCTGGACAACCGCCTGTGGTGCGCGGTGTTCTCCGCGGTTTCCGATGCGCCCCTGCGGCTGCAGCCGGAGGAGGTGCTGGAGGCCCGCTTCATCGCGCCCGAGCAGGCACTCGACGAGGCGCTGGCCAAGCCCTACTGCCCGGACTCGCTGGAAGCCTTGCGGCGCTACCTGGCCGCCGTCGACCGCTGAACGGCCGGTGGCCGCCGGGTCGCAGCAGCGGCGATCGATGGCGCATTTTTGCACTTAGCATTCGCCGCCTTTGCCGTTACACTGCGCGGCCTTTTCAAGCCGGACGCCAGTCCGGTTGCGCTGCCCCTGCCAGAGTGGGGCTTCGCGGCTGATTATGATCAGCCAGTCGCTATCCTGACCCCTATGAGGAATGAGCCGGTGGTCAAGAAAGCCTCTTCATTGTCCGCCCTCGGCGGCCTGGTGTACTCCACCGACAGCGGTCGGCACTGCCCGGACTGCGCCCAGCCGGTGGACGCCTGTATCTGCAAGCAGACCCAGATTCCCGCTGGCGACGGCGTCGCCCGGGTGCGCCGCGAAAGCAAGGGGCGCGGTGGCAAGACGGTCACCACCATCAGTGGCGTGCCGTTGGCCGAACCCGCCCTCAAGGAGCTGGCCACGGCGCTGAAGAAGCGTTGCGGTTGCGGTGGCGCGCTCAAGGACGGGGTCATCGAGATCCAGGGCGAGCACGTCGAGCTGCTGCTTGAGGAACTGCACAAGCGCGGTTTCAAGGCCAAGAAATCCGGCGGTTGAACGGTCTCAAGCGTCACATCTTCTAGACTTTCCCGGCAAGTCGCCCCGTCGACGCTCGGGCCATTGTCATTTCCAGCCTCTAATCTGTACCCGTCCTGGCCGTGCCAGGGCCTCTATCGCCAGCAAGGGAGAACTCGATGTCTGCACGACGCACACGCAAAGATGACGGCAGCCAGTGGACCGTAGCGGACAGTCGCAGCGTCTACGGCATCCGCCATTGGGGCGCGGGGTATTTCGCGATCAATGAAGCGGGGCGCGTCGAGGTGCGTCCGAATGGCCCCGAGAGCACCCCGATCGACCTGTTCGCCCAGGTCGACGAGCTGCGCCAGAGCGGCCTGAGTCTGCCGCTGCTGGTGCGCTTTCCGGACATCCTGCAGGATCGTGTGCGCGGCCTGACCGGCGCCTTCGACGCCAATATCGCCCGCCTGGAGTACCAGAGCCGCTACACCGCGCTCTACCCGATCAAGGTCAACCAGCAGGAGGCGGTGGTGGAGAACATCATCGCCACCCAGAACGTCTCCATCGGCCTGGAGGCCGGTTCCAAGCCGGAGCTGCTGGCGGTGCTGGCGCTGGCGCCGAAGGGCGGCACCATCGTCTGCAACGGCTACAAGGACCGCGAGTTCATCAAGCTGGCGCTGATGGGGCAGAAGCTCGGTCACAACGTGTTCATCGTCATCGAGAAGGAATCCGAGGTGCAGCTGGTGATCGAGGAGGCGGCCGAGCTCAAGGTCGCCCCGCAGATCGGCCTGCGCGTACGGCTGTCCTCGCTGGCCTCGAGCAAGTGGGCCGACACCGGCGGCGAGAAGTCCAAGTTCGGCCTGTCGGCGGCGCAGCTGCTGTCGGTGGTCGAGCGCTTCCGTGCGGCGGGGCTGGACCAAGGCATCCGCCTGCTGCACTTCCACATGGGCTCGCAGATCGCCAACCTGGCCGACTACCAGCACGGTTTCAAGGAAGCCATCCGCTACTACGGCGAGCTGCGCGGCCTGGGCCTGCCGGTCGACCATATCGACGTCGGCGGCGGCCTGGGGGTGGACTACGACGGCACCCACTCGCGCAACGCCAGCTCGATCAACTACGACATGGACGACTACGCCGGCGTGGTGGTGGGCATGCTCAAGGAGTTCTGCGATGCCCAGGAACTGCCGCACCCGCACATCTTCTCCGAGAGCGGCCGTTCGCTGACCGCGCACCACGCCATGCTGGTGGTGCAGGTCACCGATGTGGAGAAGCACAACGACGAGGTGCCGCTGATCGAGGACAAGGCCAGCCTGCCGGAAACCGTGCAGTACCTGGTCGAGCTGCTCGGCCACACCGATATCGAGATGGTCACCGAGACCTACTGGCGCGCCACCCACTACATGAGCGACGTGGCCAGCCAGTATGCCGAGGGCAAGGTCGGCCTGCGCGAGAAGGCCCTGGCCGAGCAGTGCTACTTCGCCCTGTGCCGGCGCCTGTACAACTTGCTGAAGGCCCGCCAGCGCTCGCACCGTCAGGTACTCGACGAGCTCAACGACAAGCTCGCCGACAAATACATCTGCAACTTCTCGGTGTTCCAGAGCCTGCCGGATACCTGGGCCATCGGCCAGGTGCTGCCGATCCTGCCGCTCAACCGCCTGGACGAGGAGCCGCTGCGCCGCGCCGTGCTGCAGGACCTGACCTGCGACTCGGACGGCAAGATCAAGCAGTACGTCGATGAGCAGAGCATCGAGACCAGCCTGCCGGTGCACGAGGTACGCGAGGGCGAGGACTATCTGCTGGGGATCTTCCTGGTCGGCGCCTACCAGGAGATTCTCGGCGACATGCACAACCTGTTCGGCGACACCGACTCGGTGAACATCTACCAGAACCAGGATGGCAGCGTGTACCACGCCGGCATCGAGACCCACGACACCATCGAGGACATGCTGCGCTACGTGCACCTGTCGCCCGAGGAGCTGATGACCCACTACCGCGACAAGGTCGCCAGCGCCAAGATCAGCGCCCGTGAACGCACCCAGTTCCTCGACGCCCTGCGCCTGGGGCTGACCCGTTCGTCCTACCTGGCTTCCTGACTCGGCGTCGCATAAAAAAGCCCGGCCTCGGCCGGGCTTTTTGCGTTCGGCCGCTGGCTCAGCCGGTCACCCCGAAGCCGCGCGCCATCAGCGTCGCCAAAAACGGGATGATCAGCAGCAACAGCAGTTCCACACGGATCACCATGATCACCAGCCTGCCCTGGCGGAGGCTCGGCTGCGGCAGCTGGCCGGCCTTCAGCGCGTTGCGCCAGTTGAGGAAGACCAGGGTCGGCAGGGCCGAGAGCAGGCCGACCAGGATGAACAGGCCGAACTTGGCGAGGAACAGGCCGTTGTCCAGGTAGTAGTCCAGGCCCTTGCCGTACCAGAGCACGCGCGCCACACCGGTGGCCAGGACCAGGCCGGCGGCCAGGCCATAGGCGATGTCGATGCGCATCAGGCTGCGTGCTCGTGGCAGGTCCAGCGGCAGCTTGAACAGCTGGTGCTCCAGGCTCAGCAGGGCGAACAGCAGGAAGATCGACAGGTAGTGCAGGTAGGCGGCAATTGCCTCGGCCATGGCGGAGTCCTTTCGGGCAAGTGGTCGAATCGATGCGGGCTAGGTGGCGGGATGCCGGGCGAGCGACGCCGGTGTGGCGAACCAGCGATCCTGGCGGCTCAGGCGCACAGCATAGCCGCCCAGGCACAGGCTGCGCAGCGCCATGAAGGCGAGAAAGGCCAGCCACAGGCCATGATTGCCCAGCGGCTGCAGCCACCAGCCCAGGGCCAGACTCGGCAGCAGGGCCAGGAGCATGGCGTCGCGCATCTCGCGGGCGCGGGTGGCGCCGATGAACAGGCCGTCGAGCAGGTAGCTGGACACCGCAATCAGCGGCAGCAGGGCCAGGTAGGGCAGGTAGGCAAGTGCGGTGGCGCGCACCGGGGCGATGTCGGTCTGCAGCGCGATGAACCAGTGGCCGGCCAGCAGGAAGAACAGGGCGAAGCCCAGGCTGGCCAGCAGCGACCAGGCCCCGGCGACGATCAGGCTGCGGCGCAGGGCGGGGCGGTCGCCGGCACCGAGGGCGTGGCCGCAGAGCGCCTCGACCGCGTGGGCCAGGCCGTCCAGAGCGTGGGCGGTGAGCAGCAGACCATTGAGCAGCAGGGCGTTGGCCGCCACAGTGGCGTCGCCCAGGCGTGTGCCCTGCACGGTGATCAGGAAGAACACCGCCTGCAGCGCCAGGGTGCGGATGAAGATGTCGCGATTGACCGCCAGCAAGGGTCGCCAGTGCAGCCAACGGCGCAGCGCCGCCCAGTCGATCCGCCCGGCATAGCCGCGCAGGGTCTGCCGCGCCAGGTACAGGCCGAGCAGCGCGCCGCTCCATTCGGCGATCACCGAGGCCCAGGCCGCGCCGGCCACGCCCCATTGCAGAACGAGCACGAACAGCAGGTCGAGGGCGACGTTGAGCAGGTTGCAGGTCAGCAGGATGGCCAGCGGTCCACGGGCGTTCTGGGTGCCGAGCAGCCAGCCGATCAGGGCGTAGCTGGCCAGCGCCGCCGGCAGGCCGAACAGGCGGATCTGGAAATAGTCGCGCGCCAGCGCATCGAGGGCCGCCGAGGGCTGCATCAGGCTCAGGGCCAGGCTGGCGAAGGGCAGCGCCAGGAGGATCAGCAGCAGCGCCAGGCCGCCGCCGAGCAGCAGGCCCTGCAGCAGTATCTGGCGCAGGGCGCCGCCGTCCGCACGGCCGGCGGCCTGGGCGGCGAAGCCGGTGGTGCCCATGCGCAGAAAGCCCATGGCCCAGGTCAGCAGGGTGTAGAGGCTGCCACCGACCGCCACCGCCGCCAGCTGATGGGCGTGGGGCAGGTGGCCGACCACCGCGCTGTCGACCAGCGCCACCAGCGGCACCGACAGGTTGGACAGGATCATCGGGGCGGCCAGGTTCCAGACCCGGCGTTGGGTCGGACGGTGCTGCCAGGCATCGAGCAATGCGGACATGGAGGCTCCGGGAAAACGCCGATTATAGGGCGTCGGGTCGCCGCGGGTGTCGGCGGCCGCGTCGATAGTGCCATTTCGACTATGCCGGCTGCGGCATAGCAGCAACTGTTGCTTGGCCGCGCCGCTGCGCGGGGGCGGCCTGGCTAGACTGTAGCCAGGGACATATCTGTCATGGCCGCAGAGGAGGGTGGCCGAGGAGGTGAAACATGCATGTGGCGGAAACCCTGGTGCGCAACCTGCGGCGGGCGCACTGTCAGTTCGACCTGGTCGAGCATGAGCATTCGGCGACCAGCCTGGAGTCGGCACGCAAGGCCGGCATCTCACCGGCGCGGATGGCCAAGTCGGTGATACTCGACGACCGGCGCGGGCACTACCTGATGGCCGTGTTGCCGGCCAATCGCCAGCTGGATCTGGACAAGGTGCACAAGGGGGCCAGTCGCTGGCAGCTCAGCGGCGAGCAGAGCCTGGCCACCCTGTTCAAGGACTGCGAGCGGGGCGCGGTGCCGGCGCTGGGTGAGCTCTATGGTCTGGAGATGCTGATCGATCCGCAGCTGGCCCGGCAGCAGGATATCTACCTGGAGGCGGGCGATCACGAGAGCCTGGTGCACATGAAGGTCGAGGAGTTCTTCAAGCTGGCGCCCAACGCCGAAGTTCGCGAACTCTGCCAGTGAATCGCGGCACGCTGCTCGTCCGGCGCCGCTGGCCGGACGGGCCCGTGCCCGATCCCGCTTTGCCGGCGGCGCTTGCGTCGCCGCCGAGGGGCTCGGCTATAGTGTCTGGCCACTGCACCCGGTACCACGTTGGAGCCCGCAATGCCGAACAAAGGACTGCTTCTGGCACTTGCCCTGAGCCTGCTCAGCGCCTGTGATTCATCCACCCCCGAACCCGCCAAGGTAAGCACCTTCGAGCCACCGGCGAGCACCCCGGCTGCCGCGCCGCCGGTCGACCGCGCCGCCCTGGCCGCGCGCTACGCCGGCCGCGAACTCAAGGTGGTGGATGTTTCCGAGGTCCAGCTGGATGGCGCCAGCAGCCTGTCGGTGAGCTTCTCGGTGCCGCTGGAGCCGGAGCAGGACTTCGCCGAGCGCCTGCACCTGGTCGACAGCAAGAACGGCCGGGTCGACGGCGCCTGGGAACTGGCCGACAACCTGATGGAGCTGCACCTGCGCCACCTGGAACCGCGGCGCAAGCTGGTGCTGACGGTGGATGCCGGGCTGCGCGGGGTGAATGGCGCCGAGCTGGCCGAGGAGTACGTCAGCCGCCTGCAGACCCGCGACCTGCAGGCCAGCGTCGGCTTCGCCAGCCGCGGTTCGCTGCTGCCCACCCGCCTGGCCGAGGGCCTGCCGGTGATCGCGCTGAACGTCGATGCGGTCAACGTCGAATTCTTCCGCATCAAGCCCCAGGCCCTGCCGAAGTTCCTCAGCCAGTGGGGGCGCAGCAGCAACCTCGACACCTGGGAAGCCAGAACGCTGCTGCCGATGGCCGAGCTGGTCTACGGCGGGCGTTTCGACCTCAACCCGGCACGCAACACCCGCGAGACCCTGCTGTTGCCGATCGCCGGTCTGGAGCCGTTCAAGCAGCCCGGGGTGTACCTGGCGGTGATGCGCGAGGCGGGCAACTACGGCTATTCGCAGCCGGCCACCCTGTTCAGCCTCAGCGACATCGGCCTGTCCGCCCACCGCTATCGCCAGCGCCTGGACGTGTTCACCCAGGCCCTGGCCGGCGGCAAGGCGCTGGCCGAGGTCGAGCTGGAACTGCTCGATGGCAAGGGCCGGGTGCTGGCCAGCGGCAAGACCGACGCCGCCGGCCACGCCGAACTGCCGCTGGCGGCCAAGGCCGAGCTGCTGCTGGCCAGGCAGGGCGAGCAGACCAGCCTGCTGCGCCTCGATGGCCCGGCGCTGGATCTGGCCGAGTTCGATATCGCCGGCCCCCGCGCCCAGCCCCTGCAGTTCTTCGTGTTTGGCCCGCGCGACCTCTATCGCCCGGGCGAGACCGTGCTGCTCAACGCCCTGCTGCGCGACGCCGACGGCCGCGGGGTCCAGGCGCAGCCGGTGCATGTCGAGGTGCGCCGGCCGGATGCGCAGGTCAGCCGCAAGTTCGTCTGGCAGGCCGATGACGCCGGGCTCTATCAATACCAGCTGGCCCTGGCCGAGGAGGCGCCGACCGGGCGCTGGCAACTGCAGTTCGACCTCGGCGACGGCAAGCCGCAGCTCTATGAGTTTGCCGTCGAGGACTTCCTCCCCGAGCGTCTGGCGCTGGAACTCGAGGGCAGCGACACGCCCTTCAAACCCGGCGACAGCGCCCGCTTCACAGTGAGCGGGCGTTACCTGTACGGCGCGCCGGCCGCCGGCAACCGCCTCGGAGGACAGCTCTACGTGCGCCCGCTGCGTGAGGCGGTAGCCAGCCTGCCGGGCTACCAGTTCGGCTCGGTGACCGAGCAGGAGCTGAGCCAGGACATCGAGCTGGACGAGGTCAAGCTGGACGATCAGGGAAAGGCTAGCCTGAGCATCGACAGCCGCTGGGCGGAGGCCAGGTCGCCGTTGAAACTCATCCTCCAGGCCAGCCTGCAGGAGTCCGGGGGGCGGCCGATCACCCGCCGCTTGGTCCAGCCGGTGTGGCCGGCCGAGCGCCTGCCGGGGCTGCGCGGGCTGTTTGATGGCGAACGGGTCGATGCCGACAGCCTGGCCGAATTCGAGGTGCTGGTGGCCGACGCCGCCGGCCACAAGCTGGCCGCCGAGCAGCTCAGCGTGCGCCTGATCCGCGAGCGCCGTGACTACTACTGGAATTTCTCCGACAGCGACGGCTGGAGCTATCACTACAACGAGAAGTACCTGACCCTCAGCGAGCAGCGCCTCGACATCGCGGACGGCGCCACGGCGAAGATCGGCTTCCCGGTGGAATGGGGGCCGTACCGGGTCGAGGTGATCGACAACCAGACCGGCCTGCTCAGCAGCCTGCGCTTCTGGGCCGGCTACCGCTGGCAGGACAATGCCGACGGTGGCGCGGTGCGCCCGGACCAGGTCAAGCTGGCGCTGGACCAGCCGGCCTACGTGGAAGGTGATACGGCGCGGGTCAGGGTGACGCCGCCGGCGGCCGGCAGTGGCTACCTGCTGGTCGAATCCAGCGACGGCCCGCTGTGGTGGCGGGAAATCCAGGTGCCGGCCGAGGGCCAGAGCTTCGACATCCCCATCGCCAAGGACTGGGCGCGCCACGATCTGTATGTCAGCGCCCTGGTGATCCGCCCCGGCGAGCACCGGAGCAACGCCACGCCCAAGCGCGCGGTGGGTCTGCTCCATCTGCCGCTGCAGCGGGCGCCGCGCCAGCTGGCGTTGAACCTGAGCGCGGCCGAGCACATGCGCCCCAACCAGCCGCTGAAGGTCAGGGTGCAGGCGCGCAACGCCGACGGCAGCGTGCCCGAGCAGGTGCGGGTGCTGGTGGCCGCGGTGGACGCCGGCATCCTCAATATCACCGACTACCCGACCCCCGATCCCTTCGCCGCGCTGTTCGGGCGCAAGGCCTATGGCGCCGACCAGCTGGATGTCTACGGCCAGCTGATCGAGGCCGGCCAGGGCCGGCTGGCCAGGCTGGCCTTCGGCGGCGACGCGGCCCTGGCCGCCGGCGGCAAGCGCCCGGATACCGGCGTGCTGATAGTCGCGCTGCAGAGCCAGCCGCTGCTGCTGGATGAGCAGGGCCAAGGCGAGGTCAGCCTGGACATTCCCGACTTCAACGGCGAGCTGCGCCTGATGGCCCAGGCCTGGACCGACGAGCGCTATGGCATGGCAGAAGCCAAGACCCTGGTGGCCGCGCCGCTGATCGCCGAGCTGTCGATGCCGCGCTTCCTCGCCGGTGGCGATGAGACCCGCCTGGCGCTCGACCTCAGCAACCTGTCGGGCCAGGCGCAGCAGCTCAAGCTGCAGATCGCGGCCGAGGGCCCGCTCAGTCTGGTCGAACCCTTTGAGGCGCAGCAATCGATCGAACTGGCCGCGGGCCAGCGCAGCATCCTGCGCATTCCGGTGCGCGCCCTCGGCGGCTACGGTCAGGGCCGCATCCGGGTCGAGGTGCAGGGGCTGGCGCTGCCCGCTGAACAACTGGCGCCGCTGCGCCGCGAGTGGACCCTGGGCATCCGTCCGGCCTACCCGGCGCAGCTACGGCACTTCCGCACGGTGCTCAAGGATCAGCCCTGGCAGCTGCCGGCCGGCACCCTGGAGGCCTTCGAGCCGGCAGGGCGCGAGGCGCTGCTGGCGCTGTCCAGCCGTCCGCCGCTGAACCTCGGCGAGCAGATCCGCGCGCTCAAGGCCTACCCCTACGGCTGCCTGGAACAGACCACCAGCGGCCTCTACCCGTCGCTGTATGCCGACGCCGCCAGTCTCGAACGCCTGGGCCTGAAGGCCGAGCCGGACGCGCAGCGCCGCCGCTCGATCGAGCTGGGCATCGAGCGCCTGCTGGGCATGCAGCGGCACAACGGCGGTTTCGGCCTGTGGGGCGCCGATGGCGACGAGGAGTACTGGCTGACGGCCTATGTCACCGACTTCCTCCTGCGCGCCCGCGAGCAGGGCTTCGGCGTGCCGCCCGAGGCGCTGAAGAAGGCCAGCGAGCGCCTGCTGCGCTACCTGCAGGAGCGCCACCTGATCGAGGTCGACTACAGCGATGACGCCAGTCACAGTCGCTTCGCCGTGCAGGCCTACGCCGGCTATGTGCTGGCGCGCAGCCGGCAGGCGCCGCTCGGCGCGCTGCGCAGTCTGTTCGAGCGTCGCCAGGATGCCCAGTCCGGCTTGCCGCTGGTGCACCTGGCCATCGCCCTGCAGCAGATGGGCGATGCGCCGCGGGCCGAACAGGCCCTGGCCGCCGGCCTGGCGCGCAGCCGCGACAATCGCCACTGGCTGGGCGACTATGGCAGCGCCCTGCGCGACCAGGCGCTGATCCTCGCCTTGCTGGAAGAGCATGACCTGGCCGCAGGCCGTCGCGAGGAGCGTCTGTTCGTCCTGGCCGACGAAGTCGCCAGCCAGCGCTGGCTGTCGACCCAGGAGCGCAACGCCCTCTACCTGGCCGGGCGCAAGCTGCTCGACAAGCCCGAGTCGGCCTGGCAGGCCGAACTGCACAGCGGCGCCTTGGCCTTCGCGCTGAGCAATGCCCAGCCGGGGATCAAGCTGGACGGCGGCGAGCTGGCCGCGCCGCTGAGCCTGAGAAATGCCGGCGACGAGCCGCTGTACCAGCAGCTGACCCTGTCCGGTTACCCGGTCGAGCCACCGGCCGCCGGCGGCGACAACCTGAGGATCTTCCGCGAGTACCTGGGCATGGATGGTCGGCCGCTGGACCTCAAGGCGCTGCGCAGCGGCGAGCTGGTGCTGGTGCACCTGATGGTCGAAGCCAAGCAGCGGGTGCCGGACGCGCTGGTGGTCGACCTGTTGCCGGCCGGCCTGGAACTGGAGAACCAGAACCTGGCGCAGAGCGCCGCCAGCCTGGCGGACGCCAGCGCCGCGGTGAAGGACTGGCAGAAGGCGATGAGTCATGCACGGATCAAGCACCAGGAGTTCCGCGGCGACCGCTACGTCGCGGCACTGGACGTCAACGGCTACGACAGCAGCCACCTGCTGTACCTGGCCCGCGCCGTCACCCCCGGCAGCTACCGGGTGCCGCCGCCACAGGTGGAGTCGATGTACCGGCCCAACTGGCAGGCTCTCGGTGAATCGCCGGGGCGGCTGGTGGTCGAGGAGCGCCGCTGATCAAGGCGGGGGCGGTTTGTGGGAGCGGCTTCAGCCGCGAAAAGTCGCGGCTGGATCCGCTCCCTCCTCTTCACGCCAGGGTGCCGCCAAACTGGCGCCCCTTGCTAGCGGATCAGTCCGCCGAGCAGCCACAGGCCAAGCAGCAGCCAGATGATCCCGACGAAGATCGAACGGCGCATAAAGGCGCGCACGGCGGTGTAGAGCAGCAGCAGGCCGATCACCAGCACCACGACGCCGAGCAGCGAGGGGGTGATGCCCAGGGCCTTGGACATGCCATTGATAAAACCGCCGACCGCGTCGCCCAGCAGGCCGAAGAAACCGCTCAGCGACTCGACGATAAAACGTATGACCGAGCCGAACGCCTGGCCGAGCCACTCGAAAAAACCTTCTACCCGCATCTGACCGTTCCTATCCGCCTAACGCCTGCAAGGGGGCTTAGCCGCCTTCTCCGGCAAAGGGCGTTAGTGTGCCATCTCTAGGACGGGCTCGCAGGTGGTTTGGCCAAAGCGTTGGCGTCTTGCCTGGAGGTGCATGCAAGTGGGGTTAGGCCTGCTCGTTGGCACAAGGCAACCCGCAGGGCTGTTTGCCTGCGGCAAAAAGAAGGGTGCAAGGCCGCAATGGCACCTGCACCCCGATTGGGAAGCGGCTTTCGCCGCGAGATTTATGGCGCGCTGACCAGTGAGGTGACGTTGATCAGCATGGATTGGCCAAGCGACACATAGTCCGGCTCCAACATCGGGGAACCGGGCTCTGCGGTGGCCAGTGCCTCTTCCTCCAGTCGGCAGGCCTCGATGGCGGCCGGAAGCAGGGCCGCAATCGCGTCCTCCACGTTGGGCTCAAGGCCGTAGGCGTTGTCGATCGCCGCCTGGGCCTCGTCGAAGTTCGCATCGCAATGATTGGCCAGTGCCGGGCCGGCCAGCAGCATCGCCACAACTGCCCAGACATAAGTTGAAAGCTTGTTCATGACTTATACCTCCTGGGTTGGCCGGCTAGTTGGTGTCGGCGCAGATGGCGTAGACAGTTGCGGTGATTTGGGTCGCATTGCCTGACTTATTCAACGTCGCTGTCCAACTCGTATTGCTTGCTGGGTAGCTTTGATTGACCTGCCAGGTGCTGCTGGAGCTGTAGCTCACTCCCCCGCCAAGCACCTTCTTGGCCACGCTGCTGCAGGTTGCCGTGCAGCTAATGGCGGTGGTGTTATCGGTGCAGTTGTTTGTCCTGTACTCCCAGGCGGCCAGGCCAGTAGGGCCTTGGATGCCTTGGATGCCTTGGTCGCCTTTATCGCCTTTGTCGCCTTTCGCACCTGTTGCGCCAACGTCGCCTTGCGGCCCCTGCGCTCCGGTATCGCCTTGTGGGCCAGTCGCGCCAGTATCGCCCTTGTCGCCTTGTGGCCCTTGCGGTCCGGTATCGCCTTGGGGGCCTTGTGGGCCAGTCGCGCCGGTATCGCCCTTGTCGCCTTGTGGCCCTTGCGGTCCGGTATCGCCTTGGGGACCTTGTGCGCCAGTCGCGCCAGTCGCGCCAGTCGCGCCAGTCGCGCCAGTCGCGCCAGTCGCGCCAGTCGCGCCAGTATCGCCCTTGTCGCCTTGTGGCCCTTGCGGTCCGGTATCGCCTTGGGGGCCTTGTGCGCCAGTCGCGCCAGTCGCGCCAGTATCGCCCTTGTCGCCTTGTGGCCCTTGCGGTCCGGTATCGCCTTGGGGACCTTGTGGGCCAGTCGCGCCAGTATCGCCCTTGGGCCCTTGCGGTCCCGCCGGCCCAGTCGCGCCGATATCGCCCTTGGTGCCAGGGCATTTGCCGCCGACGCCATGTTCGCAGTCCCACACTCGCTGCTCGAGCGCGCCGAGTCCGCCTTTAAGGTTGGCAATGCTATGGGCTGGGTCGTGATCGGCCAGCACCTGACCGCTCAGTCCGAGCAGCGCCGCCGACAGCAGGGTGGCTGGGAAGAGCATTCTGGGCTGACGAAATAGCGGAATCGCTGCAGCCAGTGAGCCGCGCGACGAGGATTGTCCTTTGCTGCTGTGCTGCGAACCCTGTGGGTTGTGGTATCCCATGATTGCTGTCCTGCCCGGTAAAAGAGCGCTCCTCTCCTACTCGTCAGACCATTCCGCAGCGCTGCTCCCTGTGTGGGGCTGCTCGGCCCCAGCTGGAAGCCCCGATCGGCGCTTCCAGCTTTCGCGGTATCCTGTGATCCCTGGTTTGGAGTCCTGAGGCTTGGGTTGAGGCCGATGCTTTGGTGTGCTGACCCAGGAGAACGGCCCATATCAGCCTGGTGTCAGTTTGATATGGGTTTAGGTCGGCGCCGGGGTGTTGTAAAGGCGGTGAAACAGTGGAAACGAGTTTTCCGACAGAATTCCGACGATCGGCTGGATTTGCTTAAAAGTTGATCAATAGACAAAAATGTACCGCCAAACTAATGACTTTCTCGTGCGCTGTTACTGTCGCGGCGCTATTAGGAAATAGTCGTTTAATTACAGCATCTTAGAAGGATGTTTAAGTGCCGGAAGGAAGGCGAGAAGCCCTGTTAACCTGGATACGTCCTCGGCAGCGAATTGTCACACTACCGTTACTGTTTCTGGCGCTCGTCATGCTCGCGGACCGCCTGTTTCCCCTGCCGCTGCCGGAGGACGACCTGGCCCGGGTGGTACTGGCCGAGGACGGCACGCCGCTGTGGCGCTTCGCCGATCGCGATGGAGTGTGGCGCTACCCGGTGACCCCGGTCGAGGTCTCACCCTATTACCTGGAAGCGCTGCTGAGCTACGAGGATCGCTGGTTCTACCAGCATCCGGGGGTCAATCCGTTGTCCCTGGCGCGGGCCGCCTGGCAGAACCTCAGTGGCGGGCGCGTGGTGTCCGGCGGCAGCACCCTGTCGATGCAGGTGGCGCGCCTGCTCGACCCCCACGGGCGCAGCCTGCCCGGCAAGCTCAAGCAACTGTGGCGCACCCTGCAGCTGGAGTGGCACCTGTCCAAGGACGAGATTCTCACCCTCTACCTCAATCGGGCGCCCTACGGCGGCACCCTGCAGGGGGTGGCGGCGGCCAGTTGGAGCTACCTGGGCAAGTCGCCGGCCAGCCTGACCCGCGCCGAGGCGGCCCTGCTCGCGGTGTTGCCACAGGCGCCGAGCCGGCTGCGTCCGGACCGCCATCCCGAGCGCGCCCAGGCCGCGCGGGACAAGGTGCTGGCACGCCTGGCCGACTTCCAGGTATGGCCGCAGGAGGCGATCGAGGATGCCCTGGAGGAACCGGTGCTGCTGGCGCCGCGCCAGCAACCGCGCCTGGCACCGCTGCTGGCGCGGCGATTGAACCGCCCCGGCAGTCCGCCGGTGATCCGCACCACAATCGACGCCGCCCTGCAGCGCCGCCTGGAAGAGCTGCTGCTGGGCTGGCGAGCGCGCCTGCCGGAGCGGACCTCGGCGGCGATCCTGGTGGTCGAGCAGCCGAGCATGGCGGTGCGCGCCTACCTCGGCTCGGTGGATATCGGCGACGCCCGGCGCTTCGGCCATGTCGACATGGTCCGCGCCCTGCGCTCGCCCGGCTCGACCCTCAAGCCCTTCCTCTACGGCAAGGCCCTGGATGCCGGGCTGATCCATTCCGAATCCCTGCTGCAGGACGTGCCGCGGCGCTACGGCGACTACCGTCCCGGCAACTTTTCCAGCGGCTTCAGCGGTGCGGTATCGGCCAGTCAGGCGCTTGCGACCTCGCTCAACCTGCCGGCGGTGCAGTTGCTCGAGGCCTACGGGCCAAAGCGTTTCGCCGGCGAACTGCGCGCGGCCGGGGTGCCGCTGGCCCTGCCGCCGCTGGCCGAGCCGAACCTGGCGCTGATCCTCGGTGGCGCCGGCAGCAGCCTGGAGGACCTGGTCAGCGGTTACAGCGCCTTCGCCCGCGGCGGCCAGGTCGCTCGCCTGCGCTTCCAGCCACAGGATCCGCTGTACCAGCGGCGCCTGCTGTCGCCGGGGGCGGCCTGGATCATCCGCCGTATCCTCGGCGGCCAGGCGCGCCCGGATCGTGACCCGCGGGCGCAGTTGGTGCAGCGCCCCAGCCTGGCCTGGAAGACCGGTACCAGCTACGGCTTCCGCGATGCCTGGGCCATCGGCGTGGCGCCGCGGCATGTCATTGGGGTGTGGATCGGCCGCCCGGACGGCACCCCGGTGCCCGGCCAGTTCGGCCTGGCCTCGGCCGCGCCGCTGTTGCTGCAGGTGCATGACCTGCTGGTCAACCGCGACAGCCAGCGCGGCCTCGCTGCGCCGGCCGATCCGCAGCCGACCGAGGTCGGCGTGGCGGCGATCTGCTGGCCGCTGGGCCAGCCGTTGGACAAGGATGACCCCAACTGCCGGCGCCAGCGCTTCGCCTGGACCCTGGCCGGTACCACACCGCCGACTCTGCAGGGCGAGGACCAGCCGCTGGGCCTGGGGCTGCAGGAAGCCTACTGGCTCAACCAGCGGGGCCTGCGGGTGGGCGCCGGCTGTCCCGGCGCCCGCGCCTACCCGCTGGCGCTGTGGCCGGCGCCGCTGGAGCCCTGGCTGCCGCGCCGCGAGCGGCGCAGTGCGCGGTTGCCGGCGGTCGATCCGGCCTGCCCGCCGCCGCAGCTGGCGCAGGCCGCGCCGCTGGCGATCGTCGGTGTCAGCGATGGCGACCGCCTGCAGCGTCCGGCCGGCAGCGCCGCCGCCTTGCGCCTGCGCCTCTCGGCCCTGGGCGGCAGCGGACGGCGCTGGTGGTTCGTCGACGGCCAGCCGATCGCCGAGACCGGCGCCGGTGCCGAGTTCGACCACGCCTTCACGCGCAGCGGCCAGTACCAGCTCAGCGTGCTGGACGAGAGCGGGCAGACCGCGCGGCTGGTGTTCAGCGTGCGCGACTAGGACTCACAGCAGCCCCAGGCGCTTGGCCAGGCGGTTGAGGTTGGCCCGGTCGACCCCCAGTTCGCGGGCGACCTCGGCCCATTTGCCTTGGTGGCGGGCCAGGCTCTGGTTGATCAGCTGTTTCTGGTAGTCATCCAAGCGTGCGCGCAGGGGCGCGGCGGGTTGCTCGTCGGCGACCGGATCGCTCGGCGCGCCGGGCGCGAGCGAGGGTTCTTCGAGGCCGAGGTGCGCCGGCTCCAGGGTGAGGATGCGCGGGCGCTCCTGGTGGCCGGCCAGGGCCTTGAGTACGGCGCGGTCGATCAGGTGCTCGAGTTCACGGACGTTGCCCGGCCAGCCGTAATCGAGCAGGGCGCGCTGGCTGGGCGGACTGAGGCGCAGGCTGCGCAGGCCCAGGCGGGTGCGGTTTTCTTCGAGGAAGTAGCCGGCCAGCAGGAGGATGTCGCGGCCGCGCTCGCGCAGTGGCGGTACGTGCAGCGGGTAGACGCTGAGGCGGTGATAGAGGTCGGCGCGAAAGCGCCCGGCGCGTACCTCCTCGGCCAGGTCGCGGTTGGTGGCGGCGATGATGCGCACGTCGACATGGTGCTCGCGGTCCGAGCCGACCCGCTGCAGCTGGCCGCTCTGCAGCACGCGCAGCAGCTTGGCCTGGATCGGCAGGGCCAGCTCGCCGATCTCGTCGAGGAACAGCGTGCCGCCGTTGGCCAGCTCGAACTTGCCGCTGCGTTCGCCGACGGCGCCGGAGAAGGCGCCCTTGACGTGGCCGAACAGCTCGCTTTCGACCAGGGTGTCGGGCAGCGCCGCACAGTTCAGGCTGATCAGCGGTTTCTTCGCCCGCGGCGAACTCAGGTGCAGGGCCTCGGCGACCAGCTCCTTGCCGACCCCGGTTTCGCCGGTGATCAGCACGGTCAGGGCGCTGTTGCCGACCAGCTGGATTTCCTCCAGCAGCTGCTTGTGGTTGGCGGTCTGGCCGATCATCTCGCGTGGCTGGCGACCGTCGGCGGCGCGCTTGTAGACCTCGACCAGCTGGCGCTGGTCCTCGGCGTTGCGTGCCAGCAGGCTGATTCGTTCGCTGGCCATCACCGTGGCGGCGGCCAGGCTGGCGAAGGCCTCGAGATTATCCAAGTCGACGCTGCCGAAGCTGGCCGGGTCGAGGGCGTCGAGGGTCAGCAGGCCCCAGGGCTTGTCCTGCACGTAGAGTGGGCAGCCGAGGCAGTCGTGGATCGCCAGGTGGCCCTGGTGGCCCTCGACCAGGCCGTCGTAGGGATCGGGCAGGCCGCAGTCGATGGCGAAGCGGGTCGGTCCGCGTTGCTCGAGCAGCTTGCGCAGGCGCGGGTGGTGTTCGACCTTGAAGCGCCGGCCGAGGGTATCGGGGCTCAGGCCCTCGACCGACAGCGGCACCAGGGTATCGCCCTCGAGCTTGAGCAGCGCCACGGCATCGCAGGGCAGCAGCTGGCGTAGCGCGCGCAGCAGGCGTCGGTAGCGTTCCTGGTCGGGCAGGTCGCGCGACAGGTCGGCGACCAGGGGGATCAGGGCGAGCAGCAAGGGGTTGGTCATAACGACGCTCGTCTAGTCATAAGGACTCGATAATTTCGAGTCATGATGACTCTTTGTGTTTTCAAGTAATTGATTTATATGAAAATGAAATTTGGCACGGAAACTGACTCTGTACTTGCGTCGATAACCTAACACGCAAGGAAACCACCATGAAACGATTCTCCGTCATCAGTCTCACGTTGCTGCTTAGCGTTCGCTTGGCGCTGGCCGCCGAAGTGCTTGCCGAGCAGGCCGATCACACCGCCGGGCAGGTGTTCGGTGGCCTGGGGGGAGTGCTGCTCGGTGGCGCCGCCGGCGGCCCCGTCGGTGCGCTGGCCGGTGCGGCCCTGGGCGCCTGGGCGGGTGCGGGGGCGCAGGGCGCCGCGGGGCTCAGCGAGACGGCCTATCGGGTCCGGGGCGATGATGGCCGCGAGCGCCTGGTGCGTTCGCCCAGGCTGCAGTTCCAGCCCGGTGAGCGGGTAAGCATCCGCGGCCGGCGCCTGGCGCCTTCCGAGCACTGAGGCGAGGCCTGTCGCCCGGCCCTGTCGCGCCGCCTTATTGTCCGGGGCCGATGGTCACGGATGACGCGTAGTGGGTGGTGCGCGGTACTTGTGGAGGATGGCCCGCCACGCCGGATCGCTGTGCATCTGCTCGATGATCGGCAGCAGGTAGGCCTGCACCTGCGGCATGTCCTGGGGAATCAGGATGCGCCGCTCGAAGACGTCGTGGGGTACGGGCGAGACGTACAGACGGCCCAGCTTGGGGTCCACGGCCGTCAGGTAGTCCAGGGTCGAGCGGCTGATGATGCCGACATCCACCCGGCCCTTGAGGATCATCTGCAGGACCTCGCGTTCGCCGGCGGTATTGCTCCTGAGAATCTCGCCGGCGTCGACCAGCTGGTCGATGCCCGCGTAGGAAAAACCCAGCACCCCGGCCAGGCGCATGCCGCTCAGCGAGTGTGGGTCGCTGTAGTTGAAGTGCAGGCTGGGCAGGGAAACGATCTCGTCCTGGTCGTGGAAGATGCCCGGGGTCCACAGGTAGTTCTGCTCGAGCGGATCATCGAACCAGGCCGGGGTCACGCCGATCACCATGCCTTCGAGTAGCTGGCGGTCCAGGTCGTGCTCCAGACGATTGCGTGGCAGGAACTCGGTGTGGAAGTGGTAGCGCTCGCCTTTGCTGTTCAGGTAGGCGGCGAAGTCGTAATAGAGGCCCTGGCGCTGCTGAAGGTCGACGATGAACGGCGGCTTCAGGTGATAGGCGTAGATCGTCACCAACTGGCTGTCGGGCGGCCGGGCCTGGGCCATACAGCTGGCGCACAACAGCAGAATGCCAAGCAGGGTTGCCTTCATCGTCTACTCGCGGGTGCGGCTGTCGGGCGGCCAGCGGAGCGGGCCGCCGGTGACGCAGTTGCAGGAAGTCGCGCGACGCAGGCGTCGCGCCCCGCCGGGCGGGTGAGTCGGGTCGCTACAGAGTGCTGGGCGCGGGCGCCAGCCGTCAAGCCGGGCAAACAGCCTGTGGCGGCCGCTCGGCGTTTGAACCGGCTGACAAAGCCTTGTGTACGGCGCTGGTAGTGCGCCTGAAAATCTCGCCGGCAGTCGACCCACTGCTCGCTGCCCGCGCAGGCAGCCCCCGTACCTCGGCCAGGTGTATGCCGCTCAGTCGCAGGGGTAGGCCTCGGCCAGCGCCTGGGCGATCACGTCCGAGGCGGGAGCCTGCTGCGCCGGCGGATGCGCTGCCACCCAGTCGACGAACAGCCGCACCGAGCGATCGATATCGGCGTCCGCCGGCAGGCAGGCCCGGAATCCGTTTACCCGGTCCTGGACGAGCACGTCCTGCACGGCGTGAAGGTAGATATGGCAGACGATGACGGCCAGGTTGGTCGTCAGCTGGCACTGGCCTGCCAGTTCGCCGGCCGTCCGCGAAGCGCCTGCCAGCGCGGCTGGCGGCAGCAGCAGGGTCGCCACCAGCGTGGCGACGAGCCTGCATTTGTGATCTTTCATGGCTCGCTCCCGGTTGTGCGGATTGCCCCGCACGAATGCGCGGCTATGCAGCCACCGGATGCCGGCGGCCTGGTTGCTCCCCCAGGGGATTATTGTCGCACCGGCTCGGGCGTGGCGCCCGGATGGCGAGGACCCGTCCGCTGAACGGCGGTGGCGGGCACGCCAGCGCGACGGCTGCGTGGTCCGGGCGGCCAGCCGCGTACGCCGGGCGGCGAACACTGGCCAGGAGAGGGCCGCCAGCGAAATCAACACCGTCCACTCGGCTCGCCCGGCGCCCCGCGTGGTTGGCAACGGCGCGCGATGGGCGCCGGCGCTTGGACGCCATCGCCGAGCTGTCTTACCCTTCAAGGCGAACAGCGCTGATGCAGCGGTCCCCCACGACCGTGATGCTCTGCCATGCCGGCCGGCGCCACTCCAGGAGGTCACCGATGTCTCTACTGTCTGCTTGCAAACGCCTGTGGTTGCCGCTGCTGCTGGGCGCGACCCTCGGCCTGGGCCAGGCGCTCGCCGCCGAGCCGGTGGTGGTGTCGTCGAAGATCGACACCGAAGGCGCGGTACTCGGCCAGCTGATCGCCCAGGCGCTGGAGCGCGGCGGGGTGCCGGTGACCGAACGCATCCAGTTGGGCGGCACCAGCATCGTGCGCAGCGCGCTGATCGCCGGCGAGATCGACATCTACCCGGAATACACCGGCAATGGCGCGTTCTTCTTCGATCGCGGCGACAGCCCGGTGTGGAAGGATGCGGCCAAGGCCTACGCCACGGTCAAGCAACTGGACCTGGAGCAGAACCAGCTGGTCTGGCTGCAGCCGGCCGACGCCAACAACACCTGGGCGATGAGCGTGCGCGGCGACCTGGCGCGGGCCCATCAGCTGGCCACTCTGGACGACCTGGCGCGCTACCTGAACGCCGGGGGCGAGTTCAAGTTCGCCGCCAGCGCCGAGTTCGTCGAGTCGCCCAGTGCCCTGCCGGCCTTCCAGCAGGCCTACGGTTTCGAGCTCAAGCCCGAGCAGCTGGTGATCCTATCCGGTGGCAATACCGCCGCCACCCTGCGCGCCGCGGCGCTGCAGACCAACGGGGTGAACGGCGCCATGACCTACGGCACCGATGGCGGCCTCAGCGCCCTGGACCTGCAGGTGCTGGAAGACACCCGCGGGGTGCAGCCGGTCTACCAGCCGGCGCCGCTGGTGCGCGCCGCCACCCTGCAGGCCTACCCGGCGATCGAGAGCCTGCTGGCGCCGGTGTTCGCCGCCCTCGATCTGCCGGTGCTGCAGCGGTTGAATGCCGAGGTGGCGGTCAACGGCGCCGATCCGCGTCAAGTGGCCGCGAGCTTCCTCGACAGCCTGCAGCCCTGAGGGCCTCGTGCGCCTGCTGCCGAACGCCAACCCCGTGGTCCTGACCCTGGCCGCCCTAGCCGTGGCGCTGCTGCTGTTCGCGGATTTTGCCAGCGTGCAGGCCAATCGTATCGTGCCCGGCCGCGGTCTGGGCCTGTTCGCCGCGCTGGGGCCGGCCTGGGCCCTGGGCCTGCTCGGCGCGCTGCTGACGGTAGCCGGCCTGGCCCTGCAGCCGTCGCCGGCGCGTTATCGCGGCATGCTCGCGCTGATCCTGCTGCTGTTGCTGCAGTGGCCGGCCAGCCTGGCCTGGTTCATTCACCAGCACATTGGCGCCGAGCAGCCCTATGCCCGGGCCGGGCTGGCGGGCGCTAGCTGGAGCCTGCTGTTTCTCGGCCTGCTGCTGTTGGTCGAGGTGCGCCAGCGGGTCGCGGCGCCCTGGTGGCGGCTCGGGCCGCTGGGCCTGCTGCTGGTCGCCGCCTGGCTGATCCAGGCGGGCGAGTTGGCGCCCTTGGCCCTGCTGCGCGAATACGCCAGCCGCAGCGCCGCGTTCTGGCAGGCGTTGCGCGGCCACCTGGGCCTGGTCGGCGGCACGCTGGGGCTGAGCCTGTTGCTGGGCATGGCCCTGACCGCGCTGATCGTCCGCCTGCCGCGGCTGCAGCGGCCGGTGTTCGGCGTGCTGAACTTCTTCCAGACCATTCCCAGCCTGGCCCTGTTCGGCCTGCTGCTGGCGCCCTTGAGCTACCTGGCGGCGCATTCGCCGCTGCTGCAGAGCCTGAACGTGCGCGGCATCGGCTGGGCCCCGGCGCTGCTGGCGCTGGTCGCCTACAGCCTGCTGCCGGTGGTGCGCAACACCTGGGTGGCCCTGCAGGAGGTGGCGGCCGAGGTGCTGGAGTCGGCCCGCGGCATGGGCATGAGCCGCTGGCAGGTATTCAGCCAGGTGCGCCTGCCGCTGGCCTTGCCAGTGATTCTCGAGGGCCTGCGCATCACCAGCATCCAGGCCATCGGCCTGACCGCGGTGGCCGCGCTGATCGGCGCCCAGGGCTTCGGCACCTTCATCTTCCAGGGCCTGGGCCAGGGCGCGATGGACCTGGTGCTGCTCGGCGCGCTGCCGACCATCGGCCTGGCCCTGCTGGCCGATGGTCTGTTCAGTGGCCTGGCCGACTACCTGCGACCGGGAGTACGCCGATGATCGAATTGGATGGGGTCAGCCGTTTGTACGATGGCGTGGCGGCGGTCGAGGGGCTGAATCTGCGCATCGAGCGTGGCGAGATCTGCGTGATAGTGGGCACCTCCGGCTGCGGCAAGTCGACCACCCTGCGCCTGCTCAACCGGCTGATCGACTGCTCCAGCGGCAGCATCCGCATCGACGGCGAGGATATCGCCGCGATGGACGTCAAGCTGCTGCGCCGGCGCATGGGCTATGCGATCCAGAGCACCGGGCTGTTTCCGCACTGGACGGTGGCGCGCAACATCGGCGTGGTGCCGCAGTTGCTCAAGTGGCCGGCCGCGCGCATCGAGGCGCGGGTGCGCGAGCTGCTCGAATTGCTCGGCCTGCCCCATGCGGACTTTGCCCACAAGTTTCCCAGCCAGCTGTCCGGCGGCCAGGCCCAGCGTGTCGGCGTGGCGCGGGCCCTGGCCGGCGATCCGGAGATCCTGCTGATGGACGAGCCGTTCGGCGCGCTCGACCCGATCACCCGCGACAGCCTGCAGAACGAGTTGTTGCGCATCCAGGCGCAGATCCACAAGACCATCGTCTTCGTCACCCACGACATCGACGAGGCGCTCAAGCTGGCCAGCCGCATCGTGGTCATGGACAAGGGGCGGATCGTCCAGCACGACACCCCGACGCGTTTGCTCGAGCAGCCGGCCAATGCCTTCGTCGAGCACCTGCTCGGCCAGGGCGAGCAGGGCCTCAAGCGTGCCAGCCTGCAGCGGGTCGGGGCGCACATGCTGGCGCTGCAGGGGCCGCCGCCGGCCTGCTCGGTGGGCGTGACGGACAGCCTGCGCCAGGCCCTGTCGCTGATGCTCTGGCACCGCACCGGCGAACTCTGCGTGCGCGATGAGCAGGGCAATCCGGTCGGATTGCTGCCGATCGCCGCCCTGCTGCGCGGCCCCGACGCATGAGCTGGAGGGCCTGGCTGGCGCCACTCGGCTGGCTGCTGCTATTGCTGGTAGCGGTGCGCTGGCTGGGCGAGCTGGAGGGCCTGTTCCGCGCCTTGGAGCCCGGTGCGCGGGTGGTGATCTACCCGCGCGCGAGCTTCGCCCGCCTGCTGGCCAATCACCTGGCGATAGTCGCCACGGCGGCGGCCCTGGCGGTGAGCCTGGGGGTGGCTGCGGGCATCCTGGTGACCCGCCCCTGGGGCCGTGACTTCCTGCCGCTGGTCAGCCAGGTCGCTTCCATCGGCCAGACCTTCCCGCCGGTGGCGGTGCTGGCCCTGGCGGTGCCGCTGCTCGGTTTTGGCAGCCTGCCGACCATCGTTGCCCTACTGCTCTACGGCCTGCTGCCGGTGCTGCGCAATACCCTGGCGGGGCTGCAGGGGGTGCCGGCGGCGGTGCTGGAGTCGGCCCGTGGCATCGGCATGGCGCCGCGCCAGGTGCTGCTGCAGGTCGAGTTGCCGCTGGCGGCGACGGTGATCCTGGCCGGCATCCGTACTTCGGTGACCGTCACCATCGCCACCGCCGCGATCGGCTCGACCATCGGCGCCAGCACCCTGGGCGACCCGGTGATCGCCGGGCTGGTCAACGGCAACAGCGCCTATGTGTTGCAGGGGGCGCTGCTGATCGGCCTGCTGGCCATCAGCGTCGACAGCGCCTTCGAGCGCCTGCAGCAACTGATCGGCAGTCGCCAGGGCCGTTGAGGGCGGCGCGACTGACCGCTCGTCTGGAACTTTGCCGGCGCCCCTCGGGCGCCCGGGCCGCGCGCCCGGGCCGTGGCGGGCGCCGCTCAATTTCCGCCAGCGCTGGCCGATAGCGAAACATGGCTGTCACAACCGGCTTTTTTGTGCACAATCCTGTATCCGAAAATCCATACAAAATTACAACAATTATCGCAGGAGAGCCGCCATGCGCCTCTGGCAACGCAGTATTCAGTGGCAACTGATCCTCAGCATGGGCGCGGCGCTGCTCGCCAGCATCCTCATCGTGGTGGCCATCTACTCGGCGGTGGTCAATCGCCTGGCCGAGCGCTACCTGGTCGAGGAGGCGTTGCCGGCGAGCATCCTGGCGATCCGCAACGACCTTGAGCGGGTGCTGACCGAGCCGCTGACCGCGGCCCGCGGTATCGCCGAGAACAGCCTGGTGGTGGACTGGCTGCAGCAGGGCGAGGAGGCGGCCCAGCAGGCGGCGTTCGTGCGCTACCTGAGCGCCGTGCAGAGCCAGCAGAAGGCCCTGACGACCTTCATCGTCGGCCTCGACAGCGGCCACTACTTCACTGGCAAGGGCCTGGACCGCAGCCTGACCCGCGGCCCGGCCGAGAACAACTGGTTCTACGGCTTCATCGACGGCGGCAAGGCGCGCTCGCTGGATATCGACATCGACCAGACCACCCGCGAGCCGACCCTGTTCATCAACCAGCGGGTCGTGGCCGGCGGCAAGACCCTCGGGGTGGCGGGGCTGGGCTTCAGCCTGAGCGCGATGTCCGAGATGATCCGCAACTTCCAGTTCGGCGAGGCCGGCCGGGTCTACCTGGTCAGCGCGGACGGCAAGGTCAAGGTGCACCCGCAGTCGAGCTTCAACAACAGCCGTACGCTCGGCGAACTGGTCGGCGACCAGGCGGCGGGCGCGCTGCTGGCCAGGGGGCGTGAGGCGGTGTCCTTCCAGCGAGACGGCGAGACCTTCCTGGCCATCGCCCAGCCGCTGCAGACCCTCGACTGGCAGCTGGTCAGCGAGATACCCGAGGCGGAGATCTACGCCGAGGCGCGCCAGGCGCTGCTGATGAGCAGCCTGATCGGGGTGGGTGTCGCCCTGCTGTTTCTCGGCCTGGTGGTGCTGCTGGCCCGCGGCCTGGTGCGGCCGATTCGCCAGGTCACCGCGGCGCTGGTGGAGATCGGCGGCGGCGGCGGCGACCTGACCCGGCGCCTGGACGAGTCACGGGCCGACGAGCTGGGCGACCTGGCCCGCGGCTTCAACCGCTTCATCGGCAGCCAGCGCAGCCTGATCGCCGACGTGCTGGCCACCAGCGAGCGCCTGCGCAGCTCGGTCGGCCAGGTCGCCCAGGTGGTGGAAAACACCGCCGGGCGCGCCGGCCAGCAGCAGGAGATGACCGACATGGTCGCCACCGCGGTGCACGAGATGGGCCTGACCGTGCAGGAGATCGCGCGCAATGCCAATCGCGCGGCCCAGGCCTCCCACGGTGCCCGCGACGAGGCGCAGCAGGCGCGCCAGGTGGTCGGCCAGTCGATCGCGCATATCGAGCGGATGTCCGCCGACATCGGCGGGGCGGCCGAGGCGGTGGGCGAGCTGGCCGAGCAGGTGGCCTCGATCGATCAGGTGCTGGCGGTGATCCGCGGCATCTCCGAGCAGACCAACCTGCTGGCGCTGAATGCCGCCATCGAGGCGGCCCGCGCCGGGGAAATGGGCCGCGGCTTCGCCGTGGTGGCCGACGAGGTGCGCACCTTGGCCAGCCGTACCCAGAGTTCCACCGACGAGATCCAGCAGATGATCCAGCGTCTCAAGCAGGGCGCCGACACCGCGGTCAGCTCCATGCATGCCGGCCAGGCGGCCACCGGCACCGGGGTCGAGGCCAGCCAGCGCACCGGCCAGTCGCTGGGCGCCATCACCGAGCAGGTGGAAACCATCAGCGACATGAACACCCAGGTGGCGGCGGCGACCGAGGAGCAGTCCTCGGTGACCGAGGAGATCAACCGCAACGTCCAGGGCATCGCCGACCTGGCCCATGCCACCGCCGACGAGGTGCGCCTGTGCCGCGAGGACTGTCAGGCGCTACGCGGCCTGGCCGAGGACCTGGCCGGGCAGGTGGGGCGTTTTCGCCTGTAGCGGCGCGCGCCTAGGCCAGCACCACACGGTTGCGGCCCTCGGTCTTGGCCCGGTACAGGGCATCGTCGATCCGCCGGTAGAGGGCTTCGGCCGAGTCGTCGCACAGCGGCATGTAGCTGCCGACGCCGAGGCTGCAGCTTAGCGCCAGGGACTGGCTGTGCAGCTGCAACGGCTGGGCCACCAGGTCGGCACGAAAGCGCTCGGCCAGCTGTGCGGCCTGTTCCAGCGGCGTATCGGGCATCAGCACGGCGAACTCCTCGCCACCCAGGCGCATGAGGATGTCGCTGTCGCGGCGAAAGATATGCCGCATGCGCTCGGCGAAGGCCTGCAGGCACAGGTCGCCGGTGCTGTGGCCGAACTGGTCGTTGACCCGCTTGAAGAAGTCGATGTCCAGCAGGATCAGTGACAGCGGCGTCTGTTGCCGGCGCGCCGTGGCCAGCCAGGCGGGCAGCAGCGAGTTGAATTGCAGGCGGTTGCCCAGGGCGGTGAGGACGTCGGTGCGGCTGAGCTCCTCCAGTTGCTCGCTGTGGCGGATCAGGCGCAGCTCGCGTTCGACGCCGGCATGGTAGTCGAGGTTCCAGCGCCGCAGGAACAGGCCCAGGTAGGCCAGATAGATCATCAGCGCCACCGACTCGCCGACTTCGCTGCCGCCCTGGTAGTACTTGGCCAGGATGCTCGGCAGGTACATGAAGAGCATCGCCAGGGCGCACGGCAGCAGGCGCATGGGGTAGGTGAAGGCCAGGGCCGTGCTGAACACCACCACGCTGAGGATGACCAGCAATGGCGAGGCGGCGATATCGGCGTGGAGCAGGATGCCGGCGAGCATCAGCCCCCAGGTCAGCGAGTGGACCAGCACGATCAGCCATTGTGCGATCAGCCAGCGTTGCAGCTGGGCCGGGTCGAACACCTTCGGTGGGCGATTGATCCCGCGCAAGACGAAGAATGTCGCCAGCAGCGCGCAGCCTGCGGCCCAGGCCCAGAGGTTGTGGGCCGGCTGGGGGCTGGTGAACCAGAGCAGCAGCCAGGCCAGCAGGTAGTAGTAACCGGCCAGGCGCGAGCGGCTATAGAAGTCGCTGACCTCCCGCCAGAGCGGGAAGTGGGTACTGCCGATTGCCGCAGGCTCCGGGGGCATCTGGTCGCTACTCCGCAGACGTCATTGTCAGCCTAGCTCAGCGGCGCCGAACTGCTCTGCAACGGGCCATTGCATGCGGGTGCCTGTACCAGGCGGTTGCGCCCGCGGCCCTTGGCCAGGTAGAGCGCCGCATCGACCCGCCTGAAGAAGGCCTCGGCGCTGTCATCCTGCAGGGCATCGAAGCAGCCGACCCCCAGGCTGGCCGTCAGCGGCTGACGCCGTCCCTGGATCTCGACTCCCTGTTCCAGCAGCGCCTGGCGAAACTGTTCGGCCAGCAGGCTGGCCTGGGCCAGCGAGGTGTCGGGCATCAGCACGCCGAATTCCTCGCCGCCCAGGCGCAGCAGGGCGTCGCCGCCGCGGCGGAATACCTGGCGCATGAGTGCGGCGAAGGCGGACAGGCAGGCATCGCCCGAGGCATGGCCGTGCTCGTCGTTGACCCGCTTGAAGAAGTCGATATCCAGCAGCACCAGCGCCAGCGGGGTCTGCTGCCGCCGGGCGTTGGCGACCATGGCCGGAAACAGGTTGTTGAACTGATGGCGGTTGCCCAGCTGGGTCAGGCTGTCGGTGCGGCTGAGGTGCTCCAGGGCCTGCTGCTGGGCCAGCAGCTTGAGCTCCAGGCCCAGGGTGTCGTGGTACTCGTGATGGCTGCGGTTGAGCGCCAGGCACAGGTAGCTCAGGTAGAACCCCAGGGTGATCAGGGTGGGGTGCTGCGCCGGCCCCTGGCTGGCCAGGGCCAGCAGGCCGGGCAGGTAGAGCAGGAGCAGGGCGACAATGGCGCGCCGCCGGCTCATCGCGAAGCTGTAGGCCAGGGCGGTGCTGAAGGCGATGGTGCCCAGGGTGGCGATCAGCCAGGAGCGGGCGAACAGCGGGTTGTTCAGGGTCCAGGCGTGTACCGAGCCCCAGGCCAGCGCCGTCAGCAGGATCAGCGCCCAGTGGCGGTCGAGCCAGCGTTGCAGGGTCTGCGGGGTCTGCTCGCCGGGTAGCCGATGGAGCAGGCGCAGGAGCAGCATCAGGGCGAAGAACGCGATGCCGATCAGGCCATGGGCGAGGTGAAGGGTCGGCGCGGCGCTGAATCCCCAGGTCAGGGTCCAGGCCAGCAGGTAGTAGACGCCCCCCAGGCGCGTGCGCATGCGGGTGTCCTGGGCTTCGCGCCAGAGGGCAAATGTTTCGGGCTGGTGGGGTGGGTCGCTGTGGGACATGACACGAGGCATCAGGCTGGCAAAAGCGCGACAGCATAACGCCTAAATTGACGCGCTGGCGGCCATTGGCCACTGCGCTGCCAGGTCTTCGGATGGACGGCAATGCGCCGCTCACCTGGAGCGTCCGCCTGGCGGACGCGCAGGCGTTGTCGAGCCCTAGCGCAGGATCAGCAGCGGGCTGTTGCTGGCGCGCAACAGCTGGCTGGTGGTGCTGCCGATCAGGAACTGGCGAATCCGCGAGTGGCCGTAGGCGCCCATCACCAGCAGGTCGATGGCGTGTTCGGCCTGGTAGGCGTGCAGGGTCGGTTCCACTTCGCCGGCGCGGATCGCCAGCTGCACCTGGTGGCCGCCCTCGAGCAGGCGCTGCTCGGCATGCTTGAGCTGTGCCCAGGCGTCGGCCGTGTCGGCGCCGATCATCACCACATGGATCGGCAGACCTTTGAACAGCGGGCTGCTGGCGAGCAGGTCGACGCCCTTGTTGGCCGTGGCGCTGCCGTCGTAGGCGAGCATGACGCTCTGCGGGGCGCGGAATTGTTCGGTGCTGACCAGGATCGGCCGGTGCAGGGTGCGGATCACGCTTTCCAGCTGGCTGCCCACCAGCTGGCGGTCACCGCTGCTGTCCTCGCCCTGGCGGCCGATCACCAGCAGGCGGATGTCCGCTTCCAGCTCGCCCAGGCTGGCCGCCAGGTCGCCATGGCGCTGGCGCAGCTGGGGATCGCCGACGCCGTCGCGCTGGGCGCGCTGCTTGGCCGCCTCGAGGGCCAGGCGGCCCTGTTCGAGGGCCAGCTTGCTGCGTTGTTCATCGAGGGCGGCCAGTTCCTCGAGCAGGTGTTCGCGGCTGCCCAGGCCGATAGTGCCGGTCAGGTCGCTGTGCTGCGGGTACTGCTGGTGGTCCAGCACGTGCAGCAGGCACAGCGGCGCCTCCAGGCGCAGGCTGGCCCAGGCGGCGTAGTCGCACACCGCCGCGGCGTTAAGGGATCCATCGATGCAAGCCATTACCTGGGTCATGTCGTTGTCCTTTAGTGGCCCATCAATTGGTCGGCGGCTTCCGGCCCGGCGGAGCCCGCCTTGTCGTGCACGCCGAAGCGGTCGACGATGGTGGCGCTGGCCTCGTTGAGGCCTAGCACCTGCACCTCGGTGCCTTCGCGGCGCAGCTTGAGCACGACCTTGTCCAGGGCTTCCACGGCGGTGATGTCCCAGAAGTGGGCGCGGGACAGGTCGATGCTGACCTTATCAAGGGCTTCCTTGAAGTCAAAGGCGGCTGTGAACTTGCTGGCCGAGGCGAAGAACACCTGGCCCACCACCCGGTAACTGCGCTGGCGGCCGTCGGCGTCGATCTGGGAGTCGATATACAGGAAGTGGCCGATCTTGTTGGCGAAGAACAGCGCCGCCAGCAGCACGCCGACGAACACGCCGTAGGCCAGGTTGTGGCTGTAGACGGTGACCGCCACGGTGGCGAGCATGACGATGTTGGTCGACAGCGGGAAGCTCTTGAGGTTGCGCAGCGAGTCCCAGCTGAAGGTACCGATCGACACCATGATCATCACTGCCACCAGCGCGGCCATGGGGATCTGCCGCACCCAGTCGCTGAGAAACACCACCATCAGCAACAGCACGGCGCCGGCCACCAGGGTCGACAGGCGGCCGCGGCCGCCGGATTTCACGTTGATCACCGACTGGCCGATCATCGCGCAGCCGGCCATGCCGCCGAGCAGGCCAGCGGCGATGTTGGCCACGCCCTGGCCCTTGCACTCGCGGTTCTTGTCGCTGCCGGTGTCGGTCAGGTCGTCGATGATGGTCGCGGTCATCATCGACTCGAGCAGGCCGACCACGGCCAGGGCGGCGGCGTAGGGGAAGATGATCGCCAGGGTCTCGAAGCTCAGCGGCACCTCCGGCCAGAGGAAGATCGGCAGGGTGTCCGGCAGCTCGCCCATGTCGCCGACGGTGCGGATATCCAGGCCGAGGAGCAAGGCCACCGCGGTCATCGACAGGATGCACACCAGCGGCGAGGGGATGACCTTGCCGACCTTGGGCACATAGGGGAACAGGTAGATGATGCCCAGGCCGGTGGCGGTCATGGCGTACACATGCCAGGTCACATCCGTGAGTTCGGGTAATTGGGCCATAAAGATCAGGATCGCCAGGGCGTTGACGAAGCCGGTGACCACCGAGCGCGAGACGAAGCGCATCAGGCTGCCCAGCTTGAGGTAGCCGGCGCCGATCTGCAGCAGCCCGGTCAGCAGGGTGGCGGCCAGCAGGTACTGCAGGCCGTGCTCCTTGACCAGGGTCACCATGACCAGGGCCATGGCCCCGGTGGCGGCGCTGATCATGCCCGGGCGGCCGCCGACGAAGGCGATCACCACGGCGATGCAGAAGGAGGCATAGAGGCCGACCTTGGGGTCCACCCCGGCGATGATGGAGAAGGCGATGGCCTCCGGGATCAGCGCCAGGGCGACCACCAGGCCGGCCAGCACGTCGCCGCGAATGTTGAAGAACCAGGTTTGTTTGAGGCTGTGCAGCATGGGCATTCCAGGGTTGTGATCGGCCATTTGCCGCAGGCTGCGAGGCGGATCGAGGTTGACGACAGAACGGGTAGGGCGCCGCGGGCCATTCGCCGTGGCCGATACGCCCATCGAACGAGCGGCCAGGCCGCAGGAAGGCGAAACCCAAGGCCGCCTGGGCGCCGGGTTACTGGCGAGCCCTGTTGCGCCTCGGGTAGAAAAAAGCCGCGTACCTTAGCACGCCGGGGGCCGCCCCGCACTTGCCGCGGCGGTGGCTCAGCCGCGGCGGATCAGCCAGATGCCGGCGACGATCAGCAGCAGACCGGCGATCTTGCCGAGGCTGATCGGCGCCTCGCGAAAGCCCGCCCAGCCGAAATGGTCGAGGGTCAGGGCCATGCCCAGCTGGCCGGCCAGGACCAGGGTCATCAGCAGCAGGGCGCCGATGCGCGGGCCGGCGAAGGCGGCGATGAAGATGAAGAAGGCGCCGAGCAGACCGCCGCTCCAGTGCCACCAGGTCAGGCCCTTGAGGGCTCCGAGGCTGGGTGCTTCGCGCTGGGCCAGGACCATCAGCAACAGCGCCAGGCTGCCGACCAGAAAGGAGATCAAGGCGGCACTGAGCGTGCTGGACACCTGCTTGGCCAGTTGGCCGTTGATCCCGGCTTGCAGCGGCAGGCAGGCGCCGGCGATGAAGGGCAGGGCGAATAACCACCAGATCGGGGCGGGCATGGGCAACTCCACAGGCGCGGGGCGGCTGATTATGCCGCAGAAACTGGCCGTCTGGTCAGCTCTTGCCGCGGCAACGCCTCACAGTGACTTGCTGAACTGGATCAGCGCCACCCGCCGGCCCTGTGGGTCGCTGCGCTCGAGTACCCGCGTGGGTTGGTAGCCCAGCTTGGGATAGAGCAGCAGACCGGCGCTGTTGGCGTTGAAGCAGGATGCCTGCAGGTGCCGGGCCTTGTGCTGCTCGCGCGCCAAACGTTCCATCACCGCCACCAGGTAATGGGCCACACCCTGGCCGCGGGCCCAGGGCGCGATCATCAGGTTGCCCAAGGCGCAGAAGTCGCCGTATTGCCATTGGTAGAAGTTGGCGAAGCCGGCGACTCGGCCATCGAGTAGGGCCACGGTGCTGTCGCGGCGCTCGGCCATGGCCGCGGCCAGTTGACCGACGCTCAGCGGCCAGTTGGCCTTGGGGTAGCAGAAGAACAGCTCCTCGGCGCTTTGCGGGAACTCGACGACGTCGGCCAGATCGCTGGCGCTGGCGGGGCGGTGGCTCAGTGCTGGGGTGGTGCGCATGGGCGTCCCTGTCGTGGTTAGTGCGGCGGATACTGGCTGAGCACCCTGGCCACCGTCTGGCGGATCGCCGCGGTGCGCTCGGCCGGGCTCTGCGAGTCGTCGTGGAGGCGCTGTTCGGCACTGCCGCGCCAGACCAGCTTGCCATCCTGGGTGTCGAACAGGTCGATTTGCAAGGTGCCGACCCGGTAATCCAGGACGCGGGTCTCGCTGTAGCCCGGTCCACCCCAGTAGCCGTGCCAGGGGCCGCCCCAGAACCCTCCCTGGTAGGTGGTGACCCGGTCCTGCCGGCGGTCGACGATCAGCCAGGCCTGTACCCCCAGATCGGCGGCGCCGCTGGCGGCCTGGCGCAGGCCGCGCTGCTCGAGTTGCTCGGCGATCGCGGTGCGCAGGCGCTGCTCGGTCAGGTCGCTGGTCAGGCGCGGGTCGTCGGGACGGTATTGCACGGCCGGTTCCTGCCAGCGCCAGCTGCGATAGGCGCCGAAGTCGCGGCTGGGGTCGAAGTCACGCTGCAGTCCGGTGCTCTGGCAGGCGCCGAGCACCAGCAGCAGGGGCAGTAGTAACAGCGGCAGGCGCATGATCATTTTCCTCGGCCAGAGGGTCTATCCAAACCCAGGCCGGCGCTGGCGACAAGCCCTCGCGGACTGGCGGCGCCTGCCGGGCCGCTAGGGGAATTCCTGCGGCTGCGGCAGCATCTCGCCGATCTCGAAGCGCTCGGCCAGGGCCAGGTACTCCGGTTGCTGGCGAAACTGCCGATAGGCCTCGGCGAAACGCTCGGCCAGTTCGGCCGGAGCCTGGCGGGAGAAGGCCAGGTACATGCGCTTGCCGGGCAGAATCGTCTGCTCCAGGCGCTGGACCTGCTGGGCCAGCCCGGGCGCGTCGGCCTGGCCGAGAATCAGCGCGTTGCTGAAGCCCAGGACGATGTCGAAGCGACCGCTGACCAGCATGATGAACAGTTGCGACTGGTTCACCGTGGGTTGCTCGATGGGCACCCCCCTGGCGAGCATGTCCATCAGTTCGTCGCTCATCAGGTAACCGCCGGGAACGGCGATGCGCCAGCGCCCGGCCATCGCCTCCAGCGGCGGCTCAAAGCGGATCTCGTCGGCCCGCGAGCGCTTGATGAACAGAGCCATGCGTGAGACATGCAGCAGGTTGCCCGGATGGAACCGGGCATAGGCCTCGCGCTCCGCGGAGGAGGCGATATAGCTGACCGCCTGCACCTCGCCGCGTTCCAGGGCCCGCAGCGTGCGCTTCCAGGGGAAGCGTTTGAAATCCAGGTTCCAGCCCAGGCGCTGGGCCACCGCCCGCATCACCTCGACATGGAAGCCGGTCAGCTCGGTGTTCTCGTCGATGTATTCGAAGGGCTTGTTGTTGGCGTCCTCCATGGCCACCACCAGGGTGGTGGCCGATGCGGGCAGCGCCAGCAGGCAGAGCAGCAGGATGAGCGCATGCATGGCCGGGCCTCGCCTTCTCGGTCAGGAAAGTGTAGGCCAGGCGCCGGCCGGCGAAGGGCGCGCTCAGTCCGGTGGGTAGTCGGCCAGGGCGCGCCTGAGAGCGGCACGCAGGGCCGCGCCACGCTCGGCCTGGCTGGCGCCGCCGGGCATTTCGGCGCTGGCGCGCCACAGCGGCTGGCCGTCCGCAGCGTCGAACAGCTCGACGCGCACCACCAGTACCTCCTGCTCATAGCTGCGCACCAGGGGCGTGCTGCCCCAGAGGCCATGGTCGTGCCAGTGATGGCCATGGCCGTAGTAGCCGCCAAGGTCCTGGCGAACCTGGCGCAGCCGGTGTTCCAGACGTAGCTCGGCGGCCACCTCGAGGTCGGCTTCCGTGCCGGGCGGGGCCGGACGCAGGCCGCGCTGGTCGAGGGCGTTGCTCAGCGCCTCTTGGATCTGCGCCGAGCTGGCCCAGGCACTGGCCGCCGGTGGTTGGCCGTCGAGCCAGGCCCAGTAGCGGTAGCGGCTGTAGTCGCGCGGCGGCGCCGGGTAGGCGCTGCGGTCGGCTTGGTCGATGGCCGGCGCCGGCGGCACAGGCAGCGATTGCGCGCGGTAGGGGTTGGCCGCCTGGCAGGCCGCCAGCAGCAACGACAGCAGCAGGGCGAGGATTTTCATCGTGGTCTCCACGGCATCGTGGCGCTGCCGGAGCGCCTGCGCAAGCCGTCAGCGCGGTCGGCAGATCCAGTGCAGGTAGCGGCCCACGCCGGCAAAGCTGGGATGGCGACGGTAGGCCAGCTCCATTTCCAGCAGGTCGATCAGTTCGGCCTTGAGCTGAAACTCATGGGGCATGTAGTCATGGAAGACGCGCACGCCGCTCTGACTTTCGACCCGCCAGAGCTCGTCGAGTTGCCCTGCCAGTTGGCGCGGGTCGACCGGCTGCTGCGGGGTCAGGCTCTGCTTCTGGCCGGCGAATTCGGCCTTGCGCAGCTTGCGGAAGTGACCCTTGAGCAGGTTGCGGTAGATCAGCGCGTCCTTGTTGTAGAACGCCAGCGACAGCCAGCCATCGGGCGCGCAGAGCTGGTGCAGCACCGGCAGTATGGCGCCGGGTTCGGCCAGCCACTCGAGCACCGCATGGCAGATCACCAGGTCATAGGGCTGGTTGAGCTGGCCGAGCAGGTCCTGCCAGGGCGCCTGGATGAAGGTGGCCGGCTGGCCGGCCCCGGCGAAGCGCGCGCGGGCGCCCTCGAGCATGGCCTCGGCCGGCTCGGCCAGGGTCACCAGGTGGCCGCGCTGGGCCAGCCACAGGCTCATGTGACCGAGGCCGGCGCCGACATCCAGCACGCGCAGGGGGCGCTCCGGCAGGGCCTCGGCCAGGTCGGCCTGGAGCACCGCCAGGCGGATCGCGCCCTTGGCGCCGCCGTAGATCTTCTCGGCGAAGCGCGCCGCCAGTTGGTCGAAGTGGCGGTCCTTCATCGGCCGAAGCGCCGTTCGCTGTCGGCCAGCTTGGCCCGTACCGCCTGTTCCAGGTCGATGCCCAGCTCGCTGCACAGCAGCAGCAGGTAGAGGACGATGTCGCCGACTTCCTGGCCGGCATGGGCCAGCTGCTCGGCCGGCAGCTGGCGCGACTGCTCCTCGGTCAGCCACTGGAAGATCTCCACCAGCTCGGCCATCTCGACGCTGGCGGCCATGGCCAGGTTCTTCGGGCTGTGGAATGGCCGCCAGTCGTTGCGATCGCGGATGGCGTGCAGGCGGGCGGTGAGTTCGCTGAGGTTCATGCGGCTCCGCGGAGTTTCCGGTTCGGATGGACGCGCATTGTTTCACGGGGTCAGAGGGGCTGCCAGCTTCCGCTCATGTGCAGGCGCTGGCCCTCGCCGAGCAGTTCGAGGCGGCCGCTGGGCGCCGCTGCGCTGGCCAGCAGGTGCAATTCGGCCGGCAGCCGCACGGGCTGATGAAAGCGCACCTCGACGGCGTAGCCGGCGGGCGGCAGTTGGCTTTCGAGTGCCGCCAGGCTGCGTGCCTTGAGCCAGAGACCGTGGGCGATGGCGCGGGGGAAGCCGAACAAGCGCGCGCTGGCGGCGCTGAGGTGGATCGGGTTGTAGTCACCGGACAGCCGCGCATAACGCCGGCCGATGTTGGCCGGCGCCGTCCAGCGATCCAGCTCGCGCAGCCTGAACTCGTCCGGCGGGCTCGACTCGGTCTGACTTGACTCGGTCTGACTCGACTCGGGCGGTTCGCCGTCGAGCCGGATGTCGCGACAGAGAATGCCGCTGTCACCCTCCCAGAGCAGGCCGAGCTGATCCTGCAGGCGGGTGATCAGGCTGAACTGGGCGCCCTTGGGGTGCGCTTGCAGCTTGTCGCCGTGCACGCTGACGGTGAAGGGACCCAGGCCGCCGAGCGGGCGCAGCAGGCGAATGCGATTTTCCAGGTGCACCAGACCCAGCAAGGGGAAGGGAAAGCGCCGGTCGGTAAGCAGCTTCATCTGCAGGGCGAACGCCAGCACATGGGGGTAGGTCACCGGCAGCCGGGTCCCGTCGGCGAACCCGCAGAGCGCGCGGTAGCGCTGCAGGTTGTCGGCATCGGCGCTGAGCGTACAGCGCAGGCCCAGGCTCGGCAGGGTCTTGCCGGTAACCTGGCGGCGCATTGCGGCGCGGGCGAACAGGCCGGGCAGGGCGGGTGGAGCAATGAGATCGTGCCAGTCGGTGGCCATCGGGCGTTCCTCGGCGAGTGTGGCGGGTTGAACAGGGTATGGACCGAGGTCATCTCAGGCCCCCAGCAGGCTTTGCCCGCAGACCCGCAGCACCTGACCGCTGACCGCGCCCGAGTCGGGCTGGGCGAGCCAGGCGACCGCCTCGGCGACGTCCTGGGGCAGGCCGCCCTGGCGCATCGCATTCATCCGCCGGCCGGCCTCGCGCACGGTCAGCGGCATGGCAGCGGTCATCTGGGTCTCGATAAAGCCCGGCGCCACCGCGTTGATGCTGATGCCGCGCTGTCCCAGGGCCGGCGCCCAGGCCTGGGCCAGACCGATCAACCCGGCCTTGCTGGCGGCGTAGTTGCATTGGCCGAAATTGCCGGCGATGCCGCTGACCGAGGCGATCAGCACCACCCGGCCATTGTCACGCAGGGTGCCGGCCTCCAGCAGCGCCGCGGTGAGCCGATGCGGGGCCTCAAGGTTGACCGCGAGCACCTGGTTCCACTGCGCCTCGCTCATCTTCGCCAGGGTCTTGTCGCGGGTCACGCCGGCGTTGTGCACGAGGATATCGACACCGTCCGGCAGTGCCCCGAGCAGTTGTTGAGGCGCCTCGGCGGCGCAGATGTCCAGGCCCAGGCTGCGCCCGCCAAAGCGTGCGGCCAGCGCGGCCAGGTCGTCTGCGGTATCCGGGACGTCGAGCAATAGCACCTGGGCGCCGTCGCGGGCCAGGGTCTCGGCGATGGCCGCGCCTATGCCGCGTGCGGCGCCGGTGACCAGGGCCTGCTTGCCGGCCAGGGGGCGGCTCCAGTCGTCGACCGCCGTGTCGCAGCGCGCCAGGCGCAAGACCTGGCCGCTGATATAAACGCTCTTGGGTGAAAGGAAGAAGCGCAACGCGCCTTCCAGGCGATCCTCGGCACCGGCGTCGACATAGAGCAACTGCACGCCGCCGCCGCCACGCACTTCCTTGGCCAGCGAGCGGCTGAAACCCTCCAGTGCGCACTGCACGCAGGCCGCCTGCGGCGCCTCGAGCGTCTCCGGCGGGCGAGCGAGAATCAGCAGTCGCGGGCAGGTCGCGAGGGCCTTGAGGGTCGGCTGGAAGAAGTCGCGCAGGGCGATCAGCTGCTCGAAGCGCGTCAGCTCGCCGGCATCGAATACCAGCGCCTTGAGCCTGGGGCCGTGCTCGGCGGTCCAGCGCGGCAGATCGTGCTGGCCTTCACGGTCGGCAAACAGCGCGTTGCTCAGCTTGTGCGCGCAGGCCCGCACGGCATCGGCGCGCGCGCCTGCGCCGCCGAGCAGCAGGGCACCGTCCACCGGTCGGGTGCGACCGGCCATCCAGCGCTCCAGCGGCACCGGCGCTGGCAGGCCGAGGGCACCGATCAAGCGTCGCCCGGCGGTGGAGTTGGCAAAGGCGAGGTAGCGGTCGGTCATGGGACTGCTCCAGCAACGGACCGCGGCGCGGTCATCATGATAGTGCAACCATAGGCTAGCCTGAGCTTCATTCCAGTCGTGCTCTGCGAGGTGTTGGTCATGACCCAGCTGCGCCGCGTCGCCATCGTCGGTGGCAACCGCATCCCCTTCGCCCGCGCCCAGAGCGCCTATGCCACCGCGAGCAACCAGCAGATGCTGACCTGCGCGCTGGAGGGGCTGGTCGAGCGCTTCAACCTGCACGGCGAGCGGTTGGGCGAGGTGGTGGCCGGCGCGGTACTCAAGCATGCGCGCGACTTCAACCTGACCCGCGAGTGCGTGCTCGGCTCGCGCCTGGCCGCCGAGACCCCGGCCTACGACCTGCAGCAGGCCTGCGGCACCGGCCTGGAGGCGGTGCTGCTGGTGGCCAACAAGATCGCTCTGGGGCAGATCGACTGTGGCGTCGCCGGCGGCGTCGACACCGCCTCGGATGTGCCCATCGCGGTCAGCGAGGGCCTGCGCAAGATCCTTCTGCAGGCCAATCGCGGCAAGAGCAGCGCCGACAAGCTCAAGAGCCTGCTGAAGATCCGCCCGCGCCACCTGGCGCCGGCCATTCCCCGTAACAGCGAGCCGCGCACCGGCCTGTCGATGGGCGAGCACTGCGAGCTGATGGCGCAGACCTGGCAGATCCCCCGCGACGAGCAGGATCGCCTGGCCGTGGCCAGCCACCAGAAGCTTGCGGCGGCCTATGCCGAAGGCTGGCACGACGACCTGATGACCCCGTTCCGCGAGCTCACCCGCGACCAGAACCTGCGCCCGGATATCGATCCAGAGAAGCTCGCCGGCCTCAAGCCCTGCTTCGAACGCGGCCCGCGCGGCACCCTGACCGCCGCCAACTCGACGCCGCTGACCGATGGCGCCTCGCTGGTGCTGCTGGCCAGCGAGGACTGGGCCAAGGCCCGGGGCCTGCCGGTGTTGGCCTACTTCAAGGATGGCGAAGCGGCGGCGGTGGACTTTGTCGGCGGGGCCGAGGGGCTGCTGATGGCCCCGGCCTATGCCGTGCCGCGGCTGCTGGCACGCAACGGCCTGGGCCTGCAGGATTTCGACTACTACGAGGTGCATGAGGCCTTCGCCGCCCAAGTGCTGTGCACCCTCAAGGCCTGGGAGGATGCCGAGTACTGCAAGACCCGTCTGGGGCTCGAGCAGCCGCTTGGCGCCATCGATCGCGCGCGGCTCAACGTCAAGGGCAGCTCGCTGGCCGCCGGGCATCCGTTCGCCGCCACCGGCGGACGCATCGTCGCCAACCTGGCCAAGCTGCTGGCGGTGGCGGGCCAGGGGCGCGGACTGATCTCGATCTGCGCCGCCGGCGGCCAGGGGGTGACGGCTATCCTGGAGCGCTGAAACCGCCCGGGGATGCGCAGGATGCAGTGGCGCGAAGTGATAGCCAAGGGCTTAGGTTTTTCGTAAGCGTTTAGCCGATGAGGCGAATGCGGATATCGCTGAGGCCCAGTTCATCGGCCCGGCGCTCCAGGCTGGAGCGCAGATTCTCCTCCCAGGGGGCGTCTTCCACCATGCGTAGCTCGCCGCTGTGCTTGTGCAGCAGGCGCAGGCGGACTTGGTCGAGGGTGGGTTCGACGAACTCGTCGAGGGTGAGGAAGTCGGGTTGACCGTTGATGCGATAGTCGATTTGGTAATGCTTCAGCTCATGCATGGCGGGTGCTCCCGAACGCTATGAAGTTCGGACAACCGAATCGGCTGAGATTTCCCCGCAGGATTCAGTGGCGGGAACCTGTCGGGCGCCGCGGCAACAGTGCAGCGGGTGTTTGCAGGCTGCCGCAATGGCGAGCGTTCATTTCGCCGCATCTCGGCCCGCCTCGGGTTCGGGCGTGTCGCTGCCGGTCCGTTCGCCAGCCAGCAACGCCGCCTTGCGCGCGAGTCCCCAGCGGTAGCCGCCCAGGTTGCCGTCGGCGCCGACCACCCGGTGACAGGGAATCAGCAGCCCCAGCGGATTGCTCGCGCAGGCCCGCGCCACCGCGCGCGGGTGGCTATCGATCGCCGCAGCCAGTTCGCCATAGCCGCGGGTCTCACCGAGTCGGATCTGCTGCAGGGCCTGCCACACGCGTTGCTGGTAGGCCGTGCCGCGCAGGTCCAGCGGCAGCCGGGCGGCGCGCTGTGGTTCGTGCAGCTGGTCGATGACCCGCCGCAGCCAGTCGCCCAGGCCGGCGTCATCGCGCCGCAGCTGAGCCGCGGCGAAGCGCTGGCGCAGCTGCTCCTCCAGGTCCTGCTCGCTGTCGCCGAACAGCAGGGCGCAAACGCCCCGGTCGCTGCTGGCCAGCAGCAACAACCCCAGCGGGCAGGTGCCGATGGTATAGCGCAGGCTCTCACCGGCGCCGCGCCGACGGCGGCGCGCCGGGCTCAGGGCGTCGCCTTGCTCGTAGAGCGCGCGGGTGCCGGAGTAGCCGGCGGCCAGCGCGGCGTCCAGCACCGAGTCGGCCTGCGGCAAGGCGGCCTCCAGTTCTACCCGGCGCCTGGCATCGACCCAGGCTTTCGGCGTCAGCCCGGTGCGCGCCTTGAAGGCGCGGGCCAGGTGCGAGGGCGACAGGCCGATGCGCGCGGCCAGCTGGGCCAGGGTCGGCGTGGGCTGCTGTTCGCTGAGCAGCCGGCAGGCGCTGGTGACCAGGGCATCCAGCTGCTCGGCGGGGCTGGCACCACGGGGCGAACAGCGCCGGCAGGGGCGGAAGCCGGCGGCCTCGGCGCTGGCCGCATCGGGGTGAAAGCTGACATTGGCGCGCCGTGGCCGCCGCGCCGGGCAGCTCGGCCGGCAATAGATGCCGGTGGTGCGCACGGCGAAGACGAACTGGTCGTCATAGGCAGCATCGCGGCTGCAGACGGCTTGCCAGCAGCGGTCGGGATCGAGCATGAGGCGGCTCCGCTAGGGCTATGGGTCGATTGTCGACCCTGGCGCCGCCTGCGCCAATCCGAAATGCGCTTTCAAATCGGTGGCCGACTCATTGCCAGTCGAGGGACAGGGCGTGCTGCCAGGCGAAACGCTCGAAGTGGCTGGCCACCACCTGCTGGAGCTTGGCCAGCTGTTCGGCGTCCACGGCCTCTACGCGCAGGCGCAGTCCCTCGGGGTCGGCGGCCAGCAGGGCCAGGCCGAAGGGGAATTGGATACGCCCCTGCAACTCGTCGAAGCTGACCGGGAGCTTGTGGGCGAAATGCCTGCACAGCCGGCCGATATAGCGCGCCGGCATGGCAGTGGCGACATGGGCGGTGGCGTTCATGGTCATGTGGCCTCCAGGGCGGGTGGGCTGTGCAGGCGCGAGGAGCCGCGCCTGCCGGGGATCAGTAGCCGACGGTAAAACGCTGGCGGATGTGCTGCGGCTGCTCCAGTTCGTCGATGATCGCCACCGCCAGGTCGGCCACGGAAATGCTCGCCGGCGCCGCGCCGTCCATCAGCAACTGGTCGCCGCCGAGGCGGAACTGGCCGCGGCGCTCGCCGGGTTGCAGCAGCGCCGGTGGGCTGATGAAGCTCCAGTCCAGTGTGCTCTCCTCGCGGATCAGATTGAGGGCCTGGCGCGCACCCTCGGCGCCTTCCTTGTATTCGGCGGGAAACTCCGGGGTGTCGATCAGCTGCAGGTCCGGGGCGACATACAGGCTGCCGGCGCCGCCGACCACCAGCAGGCGGCGGATGCCGGCCTGCCGGGTCGCGGCGTAGATGGCGCGGGTGCCCTGGATGAAGCGCTCGCGGATATCCGCCTGGCCCCAGCCGGGATTGAAGGCATGGATCACCGCGTCATGGCCCTCGAGGGTCCCGGCCAGGGCCTCGGCATCATAGGCATCGCCGGTCACCGCGGTCAGCGCCGGGTGCCGCGGCAGTTTCTCCGGCTGGCGAACGATTCCGCTGACCTGGTGGCCGCGGTTCAGGGCTTCTTGCAGAACGGCGGTGCCGACGAAGCCGCTGGCGCCGATCAGGGCGATTTTCATGGGTGTCTCCTTGGGTGGTTTTCGTTGAGACAGATAATCGCAGCTGGATAAATGTCGGAAAAATAGGCTAAAAACGCTTTGACTATTAAGCAGGGCTTATGAATGGAACAGCTCAAACGCATGGCCATCTTCGCCACCGTGGTCGAGCGCGGCTCCATGGTCGCCGCCGCCGAGGTGCTCGGCATGACGCCTTCGGCGGTCAGCCAGCAGATCCGCAAGCTGGAGGACAGCACCCAGGTCGGCCTGCTCCACCGCACCACCCGCAAGCTGACCCTGACCGAAGCCGGGGCCAGCTTCTACCGCAGCTGCGCCGAGGTGCTGGCGCTGGCCCAGCAGGCCGAGCAACGGCTGGCCGAGCTGCGCGATGCGCCGGTCGGCGAGCTGCGCATCGCGGCGCCGGTGGGTTTTGCCGGCGGACCGATCGGCACGGCCCTGGCCCCGCTGTTGCAGGCCCACAGCAGGCTGAGCCTGCAACTGTTCTTCGACGACGAACCGATCGACCTGGTCGAGCAACGCATCGACCTGGCGATCCGGGTCGGCAATCAGCCGGACTCCAGCCTGGTCGCCCGGCATATCGGCGACTCGCGCATGCTGTTGTGCGCGGCGTCGAGCTACCTGGCGCGGCGGGGGCCGATCGACCGGCCCGCCGACCTGGCCGGCCTCGACTGGCTGGCCCTGAACACCGACGCCCGCTTCAGCACCCTGGAACTGCAAGGCGCCGACGGTGCGCGGCAGACGCTGCGCATCGACAGCCGGATCGGCTGCAACAACCTGCTCGCTGTGCGTCAGTTCACCCTGGCGGGGATGGGCGTGTCGCAACAGCCGGCCCACGAGGTGCGCGAGGAACTGGCGGCGGGGCGCTTGCGCGAGCTGTTGCCGGGCTGGCGTCTGCCGGCACTGGGTATCTATCTGGTCACGGTGCGGCGCGAGGCGCAGCCGGCCAAGGTACGCTATGCCATCGAGGCGCTGCGCCAGCATCTGTTGAGCGATTGAGCGATTGAGCGGCAGCGGCCGGGTAATGGTCGGCCAAGGGTGGGCTGTGCCGCCCGATTGCCGTATAAGGGGCGGCACACGCGAATTGGGCAACACAGGACCCGCGATCAAAGCCGATGAAGACACCAAAACGTATTGAACCCCTGGTCGAGGATGGTCTGGTCGACGAGGTCATACGCCCGCTGATGAGTGGCAAGGAGGCCGCGGTGTTCGTGGTGCGCTGTGGCGACGAGTTGCGCTGCGCCAAGGTCTACAAGGAAGCCAACAAACGCGGCTTTCGCCAGGCCGTGGAATACCAGGAGGGCCGCAAGGTCCGCAACAGCCGCGATGCGCGGGCCATGGCCAGGGGCTCGAAGTACGGGCGCAAGGGCCAGGAGGACGCCTGGCAGAACGCCGAGGTGGCCGCCCTGTTCCGCCTGGCGGGTGCCGGGGTGCGGGTGCCCAAGCCCTACGACTTCCTCGAAGGCGTGCTGCTGATGGAGCTGGTCGGTGACGGCGAGGGCGGGGTCGCGCCGCGCCTGAACGACGTCGACCTGCACCCGGACGATGCCCGCGAGTTCCATGCCTTCATGATCCAGGAAGTGGTGAAGATGCTTTGCGTCGGCCTGGTCCACGGCGACCTGTCCGAGTTCAACGTGCTGCTCGGCCCCGAAGGCCCGGTGATCATCGACCTGCCCCAGGCGGTGGATGCGGCCGGCAACAACCATGCGTTCAAGATGCTCGAGCGTGACGTCGGCAACATGGCGGCCTACTTCGGCCAGTTCGCCCCGGAGCTGAAGTTCACCAAGTACGCCAAGGAGATGTGGGCGCTGTACGAGGCCGGTGAGCTGACCCCGGACAGCCAGCTGACCGGTGAATTCGACGACCCGGAAGAGGCCGCCGATATCGATGCGGTGATGCGCGAGATCAAGGCGGCGCTGGCCGAGGAGGCGCGGCGCGTGGCGCTGCTCAATGCCGAGGACGCCCCCGTGGGGGCGGAGCCGCCACCGCCCTGGGCGCAATAGCGCCAGCTTGGCTGCAGGTTAAGGCCCGCCCGTCGGGCGGGCTGCGCGTCATGCCGTCTAGAGTCGCGCGCTGCTGAAGGTGTCGCAGCGGCCAAGCTCTCCAGATCCGAAGCCGGCCTTGAACCAGCGCACCCGCTGCGCCGAGGTGCCGTGGGTGAAGGAGTCCGGCACCACCTGGCCGCGCGCCTGTTGCTGCAGACGGTCGTCACCGATGGCGTTGGCCGCGTTCAGCGCCTCCTCCAGATCGCCCGGCTCCAGCCAGTCGAGCCGGCGCTGGGCGTGATAGGCCCAGACCCCGGCCAGGCAGTCGGCCTGCAATTCCTGGCGCACCAACAGGCCGTTGTCACCCTCGAGTCGCTCGCCACGCTGGCGGGCCGCACTGACCTTGGCCGAGACGCCGAGCAGGGTCTGCACATGATGGCCGACCTCGTGGGCGATCACATAGGCCTGGGCGAAATCGCCGGCGGCTTCGAAGCGTCGTTCCAGTTCGCGAAAGAAGCCCAGGTCGAGGTAGACCCGCTGATCGCCCGGGCAGTAGAAGGGGCCGACGGCCGAATCGGCGAAGCCGCAGGCGGAGTTCACCGCGCCGCGGAACAGCACCAGGGTCGGGTCGCGGTACTGGCGGTTGGCGCCTTGGAAGATCTCCCGCCAGGTGTCTTCGGTGTCGCCGAGGATGGCGCGGACGAACTCCGACTGCGGGTCATTCGCCGGCGCCTGGCTGCCCTGTGACGGGACGAGCGCGCCGCTCTGGCCGGCCAGTTGGCCGAGGATCTGCAGGGGATCCTCGCCGAGCAGCAGGCCGACCGCCACCACGATGGCGATGCCGCCCAGGCTCAGGCCCCTGCCGCCGCCGAGGCGCCTGCCGCGCCTGCCACGCGCGTCCACCACATTGTCGCTACGTCGTGCCCGTTGCCAGCGCATTGTCCTGTTCTCCCTGATCGGCGTTCAGCAGTAGCCAGCCGCCCGTCTGGCGTTCAGCCGAGGCTGTCGCTTGCTACCAGCAATTCGCTCATGGCCAGCAATTGCACGCTGCCGCCGACCCTGACACTGCCATCGCTGTGTACGCAGACGTCGAGGCGGCTCGGGCGCCGGAGGAAGCGGCCCTGGCGCAGGGCGAACGACTGGTCCGGCTGTTCCAGGCCCTGGTCGACCAGGTAGGCGGCGACCGGGCCGGCGGCGCTGCCGGTGGCGATGTCTTCGACCACGCCGAGCGGGTCCCAGGTGCGGCCTTCGCGGGCGTCGACATCGAGCAGATAGACGAAGGCCGCGCCGCATCTGGTCAGTTCGGCATCCAGGTCCCTCTGCTGGCGCGCCCTGGCCAGGCCGGCCGCGGTGACCGGCAGCAGCAGATAGGGCAGCCCGGTGCTGACCACCCGGGCCGGGTAGCGGCTGTCGCGCTCGCTGGCGAAGGCCTCGCCGAACCCCAGGGCCTGCTCCTCGCTCAGCCGCTCACCGAACTGCGCCGGCCCCTGATCCATCTCGGCGTAGAAGCCGCGAGCCTGGCGCTGGGTGGTGACGCTCACCCGTTTCTCGCGCAGTTGCAGCTGCCAGCGCGCCTGGGATCCCGGGGCGTGCAAATGATGCAGCAGGGCGGCGGCGCCGAGGATCGGGTGGCCGGCGAAGGGCAGTTCTTCCTCGACCGTGAACACCCGCGCGTCGAAAGCCTCCGGGGCCTCGCCGGGCAGCAGGAAGATCGACTCGAACTGGCGCAGTTCCCGGGTCAGCGCCTGCATGCCGGCGGCGGACAGGCCCCGGGCATCGGGAAACACCGCCAGGCCGTTGCCGGCCAGGGGCTGCTCGGCAAATACATCGACTTGCCAGTAGTGCATGGATGCGCTCCTCTCAGTGAACCGTTAGTGGCGGGGTCTAGTTGGCCGGGTAGTCGGCCAGCACCTGCTCATCCCCCTGCGCGTCCAGACCAATGACCTGGTAGGCGTGGCGGCGGTTGCCCATCTCCATGCCCGGAGAACCGGCCGGCATGCCGGGCACGGCGGCGGCGCCGAGCAGGTCGGGGCGTTGGCGCAGCTGGAGGATGTCGGCAGCCGGCACATGGCCCTCGACGAACTGGCCATCGATCACCCCGGTGTGGCAGGAGGCCAGGCTCGGGGGCACGCCCAGGCGCTGCTTGAGCGCGCTCATGTCGCTCTCGACATGGTCGTTGACCCTGAAGCCGTTGGCCTGCAGATGGCCGATCCAGGCCTTGCAGCAGCCGCAGTTGGGGTCGCGGTAGACGTCGATGTCTATCGGCTCGGCGGCCTGGGCCAGGCCACAGATCAGTCCGGCGAGAAGCAGGGGCAGGCGCATCGGGCGGTCTCCTTGGTCGAGTAGGGGATGAGCATAACGCCCTCGCCCGGGTAGGCCCAAGGGCGGGTTGTTTCCAGATTGGCCGGTAGCGGCCTATGCTGGCCGGACTGGCGAAAGCGAAAGGAGCTGTCGATGGGTTTTGCGCGCATGATTCTGCTGATTCAACTGCTGGCGCTGGCGAGTCTGGGCCTGGCCTATTTCCTTCGCCCGCACGAGATGAGCAACCTCAGCGGCATGCTGTTGCTGGCGCCTGCCGCAGTGACCGAGGTGCGCGCCTACTACGGCGGCCTGCAGCTGGGCCTGGCGGCCTATATGCTGCTGGCGCTGCTGCGTCCGGAGCTGCTGCGGGGCGCCCTGACCCTGCTGGTGCTGCTCTACAGCGCCCTGGCCCTGGCGCGCATCGGCGGTCTGTGGCTGGACGGCGGCGCCCAGCAGACCTTCAACCTCGCCGCCCTGTTGCTCGAGGCGGTATCGGCCGGGCTGGCCTACTGGGCGCTGCGGGTGCTGGCGCGGTTGTAGCCCGGCGCCGGGCGACAGCCGCGCAAACAGGGTACATTGCCCACCGGCACGGTCAGCCGGCCGCCGCCGTTTCCCTGATGGACCAGAAAGGACAAGCAATGCTCGAGTTGGCCGCCGCTTTCATCTGCCTGACCACGCTGATGACCTACATCAGCTATCGCTTCACCAATCTCCCCCCGGCAATCGGCGTCATGGCCACCGCCCTGATCTTCTCGCTGCTATTGCAGGGCGTGACCCTGGCCGGCTACCCGGTACTCGAACAACAGGTGGGCGAGATGTTGCAGCGGATGCATTTCCAGAGCCTGCTGATGGACTGGATGCTGTCGTTCCTGCTGTTCGCCGGCGCCTTGCACGTCAAACTCGATGACCTGCACAGCTACAAGTGGCCGATCGGCTTGCTGGCGACCCTGGGCGTGCTGCTCTCCACCCTGATGATCGCCGGGCTGGCCTACTGGACCCTGGCGCTGTTCGGCTGGCAGGTGAACGGCCTGTACTGCCTGCTGTTCGGCGCCCTTATCTCGCCCACCGATCCGATCGCGGTGCTCGGCATCCTGCGCAGTGCCGGGGCGCCCAAACCGCTGGAAACCACCATCGTCGGCGAGTCGCTGTTCAACGATGGTGTCGCCGTGGTGGTGTTCACCGTATTGCTGACCGTGGCCCTGCAGGGGCAGGCTCCCTCGGCGCTGGGCGTCGCCGAACTGTTCGCCACCGAGGCCCTGGGCGGCATCGTCCTGGGCCTGTTGCTGGGCTATGGGGTGTACCTGATGATGCGCTCGATCGACCAGTACCAGGTCGAGGTCATGCTCTCGCTGGCGCTGGTCATCGGCGGTTCGGCGCTGGCGGCGGGGGCCCATGTCTCGGCGCCGATCGCCATGGTCGTGGCCGGCCTGATCATCGGCAACCTGGGGCGCCATCAGGGCATGTCCGAGCAGACCCGGCGCTACGTCGACAAGTTCTGGGAGCTGATCGACGAGATGCTCAACGCCTTCCTGTTCGCCCTGATGGGCCTGGAGATCCTGCTGCTGCCGTTCTCCTGGCTGCTGGTGGCCGCCGGCGTGCTGATGGGCCTGCTGGTGCTGGGCGCGCGGGTCGTGACCATCGCCCCGGCGGTGCTGTTGCTGCGCCGGCGCCCGAATGGTGTCGCGGCGATACCCAAGGGGGCGATCCGCATCCTCTCCTGGGGCGGGCTGCGCGGCGGCATCTCGGTGGCCCTGGCGCTGTCCCTGCCGGCCGGCGCCGAGCGCGACCTGCTGCTGAGCATCACCTACATCATCGTGCTCGGTTCGATCCTGATCCAGGGCCTGAGCATCGGCCCGCTGGTCAGGCGCATCTACCCCGCGGGTGGCCGGCAAGCGGCCGCCGATCACTGAGGCGCACGCGGCCCGGCGAGTGCTAGCGCCGCTCGAGCAACACGCCCGCTTCCATGTGGTGGGTGTAGGGGAACTGGTCGAACAGGGCGCAGCGCGTCACCTGGTGGCTGTCGTTGAGCTGGGCGATGTTGGCGGCCAGGGTCTCCGGGTTGCAGGAGATGTAGAGGATGCGCTCGAAGCGCCGGGTCAGCTCGCAGGTGTCCGGGTCCATGCCGGCGCGCGGCGGGTCGACGAACACGCTGCCGAAGTCGTAGCCCTTAAGGTCGACGTCGGCCAGGCGGCGGAACGGCCGCACCTCATTCAGCGCCTGGGTCAGTTCCTCGGCGGACAGGCGCACCAGGGTGACGTTATCCACGCCGTTGCCTTCCAGGTTGGCCAGGGCGGCATTGACCGAGCTCTTGCTGATCTCGGTGGCCAGCACCTTACGCACCCGGGTGGCCAGCGGCAGGGTGAAATTGCCGTTGCCGCAATACAGCTCCAGCAGGTCGTCGTCGCGTTCGCCCAAGACCTCGTAGGCCCAGCCGAGCATCTTCTGGCAGACCTCGCCATTGGGCTGGGTGAACGCGCCTTCCGGCTGGCGATAGCGGAAGCGGCGACCGGCCACCTGCAGCTCCTCCTCGACGTAGTCGCGGCCGATGACGATGCGCTTGCCCCGCGAGCGACCGACGATGCTCACACCCAGCTCGGCGGCGAGTTTTTCCGCCTCGGCGTGCCAGGCCTCATCCAGCGGGCGGTGGTAGCACAGGGTGATCAGCGCATCGCCGGCCAGGGTGGTGAGGAACTCGACCTGGAACAGCTTGAAGCTCAGCGCCTGGCTGGCCTGCCAGGCGGCCTTCAGGCGCGGCATCAACGCATTGATCCGCGCGCTGGCGATGGGGAAGTCGTCGAAGAAGATCGGCCTGTGCTTGTCGCCGGCCTCGAACATGGCGTAGTGGCGCTGCTCGCCCTCGCGCCACAGGCGGAACTCGGCGCGCAGGCGGTAATGCTCGCGCGGCGAGTCGAAGACTTCGGGGGCGGGGGCGGCGAAGGGCACCAGCAGCTCGATCAGGCGCTGTTGCTTGTCGGCGAGCTGGGCGGCGTAGGTGCTGGGATCGAACTGCGGACGGCTCATGGATCACTCGGGGTTCGGGGTGGCCGTAGCTCGGCCACCGGGGCAAGGGGCGGTGGCGGGCGGCTCAGGCGAACCAGCCCAGCTTGATCACGAACAGCACCGAGAGTATCACCAGCGCCGGGTTGAGTTCGCGCCAGCGGCCGGACAGCAGCTTGATGCCGGTCCAGGCGATGAAGCCGAAGGCGATGCCGTTGGCGATCGAGAAGGTCAGCGGCATGGCCAGGGCGGCCACCACCACCGGGGCGGCGACGGTCAGGTCGTCCCAGTCGATCTGCGCCAGGCTGCTCATCATCAGCACCGCGATGAACAGCAGCGCCGGGGCGGTGGCAAACGCCGGGATGGCGCCGGCCAGCGGGGCGAAGAACAGGCTGAGGAGGAACAGCAGGGCGACCACGCAGGCGGTCAGGCCGGTGCGGCCGCCGGCGGCGATGCCGGCCGCCGACTCGATGTAGCTGGTGGTGGTCGAGCTGCCGAGGGCGGCGCCGGCCATGGTCGCGGTGCTGTCGGCCAGCAGGGCGCGGCCGAGCTTGGGCATCTTGCCGTCCTTGTCCAGCAGGTCGGCCTTCTGCGCCACGCCGATCAGGGTGCCGGAGGTGTCGAACAGGTCGACGAACAGGAAGGCGAAGATCACGCTGAGCAGGCCGATGTCCAGGGCGCCGGCGATGTCCAGCTGGAGCAGGGTCGGCAGCAGCGAGGGCGGCATCGACACCACGCCGTCGATGCTCGACAGGCCCAGGGCCACCGACAGGCCGGTGATCAGCAGGATGCCGATCATCACCGCGCCGGTGACGCGGCGGTAGCTCAGGGCGGCGATGACGAAGAAGCCCAGGCAGGCCAGCAGCGCACCGCTCTGGTTCATGTCGCCGAGGCCGACCAGGGTGGCCGGGTGATCGACCACGATGCCGGCGTTCTTCAGCGCGATGATCGCCAGGAACAGGCCGATACCGGCGGCGATGCCGGCACGCAGGGCCATGGGGATGCTGTTGATGATCCACTCGCGGACCTTGAAGATCGACAGCAGGAAGAAGATCGCCCCGGAGAGGAACACCGCGCCCAGTGCCGCCTGCCAGGTATGGCCCATGGTCAGCACCACGGTGTAGGTGAAGAAGGCATTGAGGCCCATGCCCGGCGCCAGGGCGATCGGGTAGTTGGCCACCAGGCCCATGATCGCCGAGCCGATGGCCGCGGCCAGGCAGGTGGCGACGAACACCGCGCCCTTGTCCATGTCGGTCTCGGCGAGGATGCTGGGGTTGACGAAGAGGATGTAGGCCATGGTCAGGAAGGTGGTGAGACCGGCGAGGATCTCGGTGCGCACCGTGGTGTTGTGCGCATTGAGTTGGAATAGACGTTCCAGCATTCGGAGCTCCCCTGGCACCTGTCGCGCCGTGATTGGACCAACCGCAAGCAAAGCACAACCGCTGCACACCGGCGGTTTTTGCTGGCGATCCGGAAAAAGGCGCGCATCATATCAGCTAGGCTTTAAGCGGTGAATTTATGACCGGGCGGACAGTTTCGGTTCTCTCGCAACCAGGAGGTAAGCATGTCCCAGCGTGCCCTGATTACCGTCGCCGATGGCGTCGAAGACATCGAATGCGTGACCCTGATCGACGTGCTGCGCCGCGCCGAAATCGAGGTGGTGGTGGCCAGCATCGAGGGCCGGCGGATGATCACCTGCGCCCGCGGCACCCGCCTGACCGCCGACACCATGCTGGTGGACGTGCTGGCCCAGGAGTTCGACCTGATCGTGCTGCCCGGCGGCATGCCCGGTGCCCAGCGCCTGGCCGAGCACGAACCGCTGGCCGAGCGGGTGCGCGAACAGGCCAGGGCCGGCAAGTTCTACGCCGGCATCTGCGCGGCGCCGGCCCTGGCCCTGCAGCAGTTCGGCGTGCTCCGGCAGCGGCAGATGACCTGCTACCCGAGCTTCAGCGATCGCCTCAGTGGCTGCAGCTTCATCGACCAGCCGGTGGTGGTCGACGGCACCTGCATCACCAGCCAGGGGCCGGGCACTGCCCTGGCGTTCGCCCTGACCCTCGTCGAGCAGCTGTGCGGCAAGGGCACGCGCCAGCAGGTGGCCGAGGCCATGCTGGTGGCCTAGGTCCGTCTCTGTGTCGGCGCATCGCGCGGCGCTTCTGGCGCTCGCCGGCTGAGCAGGGACGACAGCTGGCTGTCCCGGCGCTCGATGAACAGGCGCAGGCGCTCGGCATAGTCCGCCGGCGCCGCCGCGCGTACCGAGGGGCGCTGGGCCAGGGCCCGGCGCCAGCGTTCGACCTTGTCCAGGCCGGCGAAGGTGGCGAAGTCCGCTATCTGTTCGAACACCAGCCAGTAGCGAAATACCGGGGCAAAGGCCGCGTCCACCAGGGAGAAGGCCGCCCCGGCGAACCAGGGGCCGTCGCCCAGTTCCTCCTCCAGTTGTTCGAAGCGCCGCCGCAGAGCCTGGTGCTGGGCCTTCAGCTGCGTCGCGTCGGCGGCGTTGTAGAAACGCGCGATGTCGTTGAGCAGGGCCGAGGCGAACTCGATCCAGGCGCGGTGGCGGGCGCGCTCGAAGGCATCGGCTGGATGCAGGCGCGGGGCCAGGGTCTCGTCGAGGTATTCGGCGATCACCGCCGACTCGAACAGCACGCCGCGTTCGGTGCGCAGCAAGGGCACCTTGGCCAGAGGCGAGAGGGCGAGAAACCAGGCGGGTTTGTCGTGCAGATCGACGTCGCGGCGGCCGAACTTCACGCCCTTCTCCGCGAGGACGATGGCCGCCCGTTGCACATAGGGGCACAGCGGGTGGCTGACCAGTTCCAGTGGGCTGTTCATGAGCGGGCTCCTTCGGCTTTCAGGGCCAGCGGGCCGTCGCCGAGCAGGACGTGGACCAATGACATGGCGGCGAGAAACAGCGGGTATTCCCAGCCGCCGTTGGGGTTGGAGAACACCCAGCCGTTGCCGGCATGGATCAGCAGCGCACCGATCAGGATCGGCAGCAGCGCCAGGGATACCCAGCGGCCGTACAGGCCGAGCAGGATCAGCAGGCCGCCGAGGCTTTCCGCGACGATCAGCGGCAGGGCCAGGGCGCTCGGCAGGCCTTGGCTTGTCAGCCAGGCGGCAAGACCGGCGATGCCGAAGGTGAACAGCTTGAGGAGCAGGCCATGGCTGATCCACATGGCGGCCAGGCCGGTGCGCAGCAGCAGGCGCGCGGCGGCGGGGTAGAGGGGCAAGTCGAAGTTGGGCATGAGCAGGTCTCCTGTAGGTTGGCCGCGATGGCGTTACCCAGGCTATGCCTTGCAAATACGCGGATAAATTCCCAATATCTGCACATTGTCTATGCGGATTTGCATTGATGGACTGGAGCGACCTGCAGTACTTCCTCGCCGTTGCCCAGGGCGGCTCGATCAGCCAGGCGGCGCGCGCCTTGCGGGTCAATCACAGCACCGTATTGCGCCGCCTGCAGCGGCTGGAGCAGCAGTTCGGCGTGGCGCTGTTCCAGCGCCTGCCCGGCGGCTACCAATTGACCTCGGCGGGCGAGGCGCTGGCCGGCCAGCTGGGCGGGGTGGGCGAGCAGATCGAGCGGGCCGGACGCCAGCTGCTGGGCCAGGACCTGCAGATTCGCGGCAGCATTCGCCTGACCTCCACCGACACCCTGTTCGCCAGCCTGCTGACGCCGCTGCTGGCCGAGTTCCGCCAGGCTCACCCGGGCGTGCAGCTGCAGCTGGTGACCAACAACAGCATGCTCAGCCTGACCCAGCGCGAGGCCGACATGGCGGTGCGCGGCACCAACCAGCCGCCGGAGAACCTGCTTGGCCGTTGCGTGGGGCGCATCCAGACCGCGCTCTATGCCTCGCCGGCCTACCTGGCCAGGCACCCGCAGTCGCTGCCGCTGGAGCAACACCAGTGGGTCGGCCTCGACGACAGTCTGGCCCATCTGGAGCAGGCGGCCTGGCTGCGGGCACGGGTGGCGGAGGCGCAGGTGGTGGCGCGCAGCGACAGCCTGGTGGGGATGGTCGAGTGCGTGCGCCTGGGCATGGGCGTCGGCCTGCTGCTCTGCCCGCTGGCCGACGCCCATGCCGAGCTGGTGCGCCTGGCCGATGCCGACCCGGCGCTGGATACCCAGGTCTGGGTGCTGACCCATCCCGATCTGCGCGCGGTGGCGCGGGTGCGTGCGCTCGGCGAGTTTCTCTATCGGCGGCTGAGCGTCGACCCGCGCCTGCAGCACTGAAAGCTCACGGCTGGCGCGCCAGCGGGGTCGCCTCGTCCGCCTCCTGCAGCCGGTCGCGCCGGGCCAGGGTCGGGAACAGCCTGATCCAGGCGCCGGTGACCAGCAGGGTGCCGACTCCGCCGAGGACCACCGCCGGCACCGTGCCGAACCAGTGGGCGGTGAGGCCCGACTCGAACTCGCCGAGCTGGTTGGAGGCGCCGATGAACAGGCCGTTGACCGCGCTGACCCGGCCGCGCATGGCGTCCGGCGTCTGCAGTTGGACGAAGGCGCCGCGGATCACCATGCTGATCATGTCCGCCGCGCCCAGCACCACCAGCGTCAGCAGGCTGAACCAGAAGCTGGTGGACAGGCCGAAGGCGATGGTCGCCACGCCGAACACCGCCACCGCGCTGAACATGATCCTGCCGACGTTGCGCTCGAGGGGGAAGCGCGCCAGCCAGAACGACATCAGCAGGGCGCCGACCGCCGGCGCCGAGCGTAGCAGGCCCAGGCCCCAGGGGCCGGTGAGCAGGATGTCCCTGGCGAACACCGGCAGCAGGGCGGTGGCGCCGCCGAGCAGCACGGCGAACAGGTCCAGCGAGATGGCGCCGAAGATGTCGCGCCGGCTGCGGATGTAGCGGATCCCGGCGAGCAGCGACTCGAGCGTGGCGCGCTCCTTGCGCAGCGGCTCCTGGCGCGCCGGCAGGCTCAGCATCAGGGCGCAGGCCAGGCCGTAGAGCAGGGCGGTTGGGGCGTAGACCCAGACGCTGCCGAAGGCGAAGAGCAGGCCGCCGAGGGCCGGCGCGGCGATGGTGGCGGTCTGCATGGCCGAGGACGAGGCGGCCACCGCCGCGGGAAACAGCGCCACCGGCACCAGGCTGGGCAGCAGTGCCTGGGTCGCCGGCATCTCGAAGGCGCGGGTGCTGCCCAGGAGGAAGGCCAGGACGAAGATCATCTCGCGGCTTACCTCGCCGCTGCCGCTGCCCAACACCAGGGCCAGGGCGATCAGCATCTGCCCGGCCTGGCACAGGGCGGCGACCCGTCGGCGGTCGTAGCGGTCGGCGACATGCCCGGTGTGCAGCATGAACAGCACCCGCGGGGCGAATTCGACCAGGCCGACCAGGCCCAGGTCGAGCACGTCGCCGGTCAGCTGGTAGAGGTGCCAGCCGATGGCCACGGTGAGCATCTGAAAGCCGCTGGCGGTGCACACCCGGGCCAGCCAGAAGGCGATGAAGGGGCGCTGGTGGCGCAGCAGCAGGGTGCCGTGGGTCGACATGGATTTAGTTAGCGAGCTACTGAATGGCTGCCAGCCTAGCATGCCTGGCGGGGCCGGCAAGGGGGCGCGCGACAAATAACCACAGCGGTGGGCGCAGGGCGCGGCGTTAGGCTGTAGGCGTTTATTGATCCGGATCAAGGCGGCTGCCGGGTTTGTCTGCTGCAGACGAACGGTAGCGCCGCTCCGGCCCCGGCAACCCGCGCGAGGATGTTGCATGTTTGGCTTAGAGGCGCTCGACCTGGCGCGTATCCAGTTCGCCTTCACCGTATCCTTCCATATCCTCTTCCCGGCCATCACCATCGGTCTGGCCAGCTACCTGGCCGTGCTCGAAGGCCTGTGGCTGAAGAGCGGCGAGGAGGTCTACCGCGACCTCTATCACTTCTGGTCGAAGATCTTCGCGGTCAACTTCGGCATGGGCGTGGTCTCCGGCCTGGTCATGGCCTATCAGTTCGGCACCAACTGGAGCGCCTTCTCCGACTTCGCCGGGGCGGTCACCGGACCCTTGCTGACCTACGAGGTGCTCACCGCGTTCTTCCTCGAGGCGGGCTTTCTCGGTGTCATGCTGTTCGGCTGGAATCGCGTCGGCCCGGGCCTGCACTTCTTCTCCACGCTGATGGTGGCGATCGGCACCCTGATCTCGACCTTCTGGATCCTCGCCTCCAACAGCTGGATGCACACCCCCCAGGGCTTCGAGATCGTCGACGGCCGGGTGATCCCGGTGGACTGGCTGGCGGTGATCTTCAACCCCTCCTTCCCCTACCGCTTGCTGCACATGGCCACCGCCGCCTTCCTCGCCACCGCCTTCTTCGTCGGCGCCTCGGCGGCCTGGCACCTGTTGCGTGGGCGCGACAACCCGGCGATCCGCAAGATGCTGTCGATGGCCATGTGGATGGCCCTGATAGTCGCGCCGGTGCAGGCCTTCATCGGCGACCTGCACGGCCTCAATACCCTGAACTACCAGCCGGCGAAGATCGCCGCCATGGAAGGCCACTGGGACAACGGCAGCGGCGAGCCGACCCCGCTGATCCTGTTCGGCTGGCCGGACATGGCGCGTGAGGAGACCCGCTTCAAGCTGGAGATTCCGGCGCTGGGCAGCCTGATCCTGACCCACAGCCTGGATAAGCAGGTGCCGGCGCTCAAGGAATTCGCGCCCGAGGACCGGCCCAACTCGACCCTGGTGTTCTGGACCTTCCGGGTGATGGTCGGCCTGGGGCTGCTGATGATCGCCACCGGCCTCTGGAGCCTGTGGCTGCGCCGCCACGGCGGGCTGTTCCGCAGCCGGGCGTTCCTCCATCTGGTGGTGTGGATGGGGCCGTCCGGGCTGATCGCCATCCTCGCCGGCTGGTTCACCACCGAGGTCGGCCGCCAGCCCTGGGTGGTGTATGGGCTGATGCGCACTGCCGACGCCGCCTCCGGCCATGGCCTGGCACAGATGAGCCTGACCCTGGCGCTGTTCGTGCTGGTGTACTTCTCGCTGTTCGGCGTCGGCTTCGGCTACATGATGCGCCTGGTGCGCAAGGGCCCGGTCACCGGCGAGGGCGAGGACGTGGTCGCCGGCGGCCCCGGCCAGCAGCACACGCCGTCGCGGCCGCTGTCGGCGGCCGAGGATGAGGATCAAGACGACCTGCAGGTCGAGAGGAGCTGAGCATGGGTATCGATCTTTCGCTGATCTGGGCGGTGATCATCGCCTTCGGGGTGATGATGTATGTGGTCATGGACGGCTTCGACCTGGGCATCGGCATTCTCTTTCCGCTGGTCAAGGCCGAGGGCGAGCGCGACGTGATGATGAACACGGTGGCGCCGGTGTGGGACGGCAACGAGACCTGGCTGGTGCTCGGCGGCGCCGCGCTGTTCGGCGCCTTCCCGCTGGCCTACGCGGTGGTCCTCGATGCCCTCTACCTGCCGCTGATCCTGATGCTGCTGGGGCTGATCTTCCGCGGCGTGGCCTTCGAGTTCCGTTTCAAGGCCAAGGCGGCCAAGCGGCACATCTGGGACAAGGCCTTTATCGGCGGTTCGTTGACCGCCACCTTCTTCCAGGGCGTGGCCCTGGGGGCCTATATCGATGGCTTCGAGGTGGTGAACCGCACCTACGCCGGCGGGCCGCTGGACTGGCTGACGCCCTTCTCGCTGTTCTGCGGCGCTGCGCTGATCGCCGCCTACGCCTTGCTCGGCTGCACCTGGCTGATCATGAAGACCGAAGGCCGCCTGCAGCAGCAGATGCACGACCTGGCCCGTCCCCTGGTGTTCGTCCTGCTGGCGGTGACCGGGGTGGTCAGCCTGTGGACGCCGCTGGCCCATGCAGAAATTGCACAACGCTGGTTCAGCCTGCCCAACCTGTTCTGGTTTATGCCGGTGCCCGTGCTGGTTCTGGTCTGTACCTGGGCGCTGCTGCGGGCGGTGGCGAGCAACGCCCACTATTCGCCCTTCCTGCTCACCCTGACCCTGATCTTCCTCGGTTACAGCGGCTTAGGGATAAGCCTCTGGCCGCACATCGTCCCGCCGGCGGTGAGCATTTGGGACGCGGCCGCGCCGCCGCAGAGCCAGGGCTTCATCCTGGTCGGCGCGCTGTTCATCATCCCCTTCATCCTGATGTACACCGCCTGGAGCTACTACGTGTTCCGCGGCAAGGTGCGGGTGGAAGATGGCTATCACTGAGGGCAGGACCATGTGCGAGACGGTCGGGAAGAAACCGCTGTGGCAGCGCCTGGGCTGGCTGGCGCTGATCTGGGCCGCCAGCGTGCTGGCTCTCGGTCTGGTGGCCGGGTCGCTGCGCCTGTTTATGAGCGCCGCCGGCCTGAGCACGCCGTAGGGTGGATGTCGCCTTTTACATCCGCCGGCCCCGCTCGGAGGAAAATGCCGCGCGGCCATTCACGGGGTGGCCATCCACCCTACGGTCCCCCCGTGTGCCACGGCGCTACTTGATTGCCTTGAGCACCACGAACTTGGGCGTGGCCGCCACCTGTTCAACGCCGCGGAACAGGCGTTTGAGCTTGGCGTGATAGCCCAGGTGGCGGTTGCCGACTATCCACAGCTCGCCGCCCTTGACCAAGGCCGTGCGGGCCTGCTGGAACATGCGCCAGGCGAGGAAGTCGCCGACCACCTGCTGCTGGTGGAACGGCGGATTGCACAGCACCAGATCCAGCGAGTCGGCCGGCTGCTCGGCCAGACCGTCGCCGGCGCGGATATCCACCGGGCGCTCGCCGAGGGCCGCTCGCCAGTTCTCCCGGGCCGACTGCACCGCCATATAGGATTCGTCCACCAGGGTCAGTTCGGCCAGCGGGCTGCCCAGCGCATAGGCGATGCCGAGCACGCCGTTGCCGCAGCCGAGGTCGGCCACGCGAATCCGCCCCAAGTGTTTGGGTAGGTGCGGCAGGAAGGCGCGGGTGCCGATGTCCAGGCCTTCGCGGCAGAACACATTGGCGTGGTTGACCAGCTCCAGCGGCGGTTGCTCCAGGCGGTAGCGACTCGGGTAGGGCGAGGCGGGCGCGGCCTTCTGCTCGGGCGTGGCCAGCAGCAGGCGGGCCTTCTTCACCGCCAGCGAGGCCTGCACCGGGCCGATGTATTGCTCCAGCAGGTCGCCGGCGGCGCGCGGCAGATGCTTGACCATGGCCGCCGCGACTACCCGGGCGCCCGGCGCCAGCTGGCCGTGCAGGCGGATCAGCTGTTCCTCCAGCAGGGCCAGGGTCTTGGGGATGCGGATCAGCACCCAGTCGAAGGGACCCACTGGCGTCTCGCTGGCCGGGACAAAGCGCACCGACTCGGCGGCCAGGTGGTTGCGCGCCAGATTGACCTCCAGGCCGAGGTGGCCCAGGTGCGAGTCGCCGCTGCTTGTGACCCGGGCGTGGCCGGCCAGGCTGGCGGCCAGGGCGCCAAAACTGTCGTTGAGCACCAACACCCGCTCGGAGCTCGCCAGGCCCTGCTCGTGCAGGTGCGCGAGCAGATACTCGTCGGCCGCGTCGAAGGCCTGCAGCGGCTCGGCCTGCTGTTCGGGTTGGCGGATCAGGTCGAGCTGGGCAAAGGGCGTAACGAATATAGGCATATAGACTGCTGGTGTTTGTCGGGGACGGATTGCGCGACACTGCTAGTGAGCCGGCAAGCGATGGGAGCGAAGTATGACCGTCAGCGAAGAGAAGTTCACCCGCCAGACCCTGAGCGATGTGCGCGTCTGGTCGCCGAGCCTGTTCAGCCTGCGCTGTTCGCGCGATCCGGGCTTTCGCTTTCGCGCCGGGCAGTTCGCCCGACTCGGTGTGCAGAAGGCCGATGGTTCGCTGGTCTGGCGCGCCTATTCGATGGTCTCGGCGCCGCACGACGATTTTCTCGAGTTCTTTTCCATCGTCGTGCCGGGTGGCGAGTTCACCTCCGAACTGAGCCGGCTCAAGGCCGGCGACCAGCTGCTGGTGGACAAGCAGGCATTCGGCTTTCTCACCCTCGACCGCTTCGCCGACGGCCGCGACCTCTGGCTGCTGGCCAGCGGCACCGGCCTGGCGCCCTTCCTGTCGATCCTCCAGGACTTCGAGGCCTGGCAGCGCTTCGAGCGCATCGTGCTGGTCTACAGCGCCCGCACGGCCGCCGATCTGGCCTACCAGACGATGATTCATGGCTTTGCCAGCCTGGAGCATCTGGCCGACTATGCCGACCGGCTGACCTACCTGCCGCTGGTCACCCGCGAGCAAGCGCCGGGTTGCCTGCACGGCCGTATCACCAGCCTGTTGACCAGTGGCGAGCTGGAGGGGGCTGCCGGGCTGTGCCTGAGTCCCGAGCACTCGCGGCTGATGCTCTGCGGCAATCCGCAGATGATCGACGACACCCGTGCGCTGCTCAAACAGCGCGGCCTGCAATTGAGCCTGACCCGCCGGCCGGGGCAGGTGGCGGTGGAGAACTACTGGTAAGTAGGATGGCGCTGCCAATGGCGCCTGGCAGCGCCATCTCTGCTGCAGCCGATCGCTCAGCCCTGGTCCTGCCGGGCCTTGAGCAGGTCGCGGATCTCGCCGAGCAGTTCTTCTTCCCTGGTCGGCGCCGGCGGTGCGGCTGGCGCCGGCGCCTGCGCCTCCTCGCGCTTGAGCCGGTTGATCAGCTTGACGGCCATGAAGATGGCAAAGGCGACGATGGTGAAGTCGATGAGGGTCTGGATGAACTTGCCGTAGGCCAGGGTCACCGCCGGTGCATCGCCTTCGGCGGCCTTGAGCACGATGGCCAGGTCGGAGAAGTCGACCCCGCCGATCAGCAGGCCCAGCGGCGGCATCACCAGATCGCCGACGAAGGACGAGACGATCTTGCCGAAGGCGGCGCCGATGATGATGCCCACGGCCATGTCGACCACGTTGCCCTTGACGGCGAAGGCCTTGAATTCGCTGAAGACGCCCATGCAATCACTCCCTGAACTAGAAGGTCTGCAGAGTGTAATGCAGTGCGTCGAACTTGCCAGGCGTGCGCTCGGAGAGCTTGGAACCTCAGTAGGGAAAGCGTATCTCGGGAAGGGTCTCGAAACCCGGCTTGGCGAACAGGTAACCCTGAAACAGTTCCACCCCCAGGCCGCGCAGCACTTCGAGCTCGCCAGTGGTCTCGATGCCTTCGGCGATCACCCGGATATTCAGCTTGCGGCACATCTGCAGGGTTGCCTCGACCAGGACCTGCCGCACATTGTCTTGGTCGATGCCGCGGATCAGTGCCATGTCCAGTTTGATCAGGTCGGGCTGAAAGTCGGCCAGCAGGTTGAGGCCGGCGTAGCCAGCGCCGAAGTCGTCGATGGCAGTCATGAACCCCTGCTTGCGGTAGGCCCTGAGAATGGTGGTGAGGTGGCCGATATCCAGCACCTGCTCCTGCTCGGTGACCTCGAAGATGATCCGTTCGAGGGGGAAATTGCAGCGTCGTGCCGCCTCCAGGGTGGCGCGGATACAGGTTTCCGCGCGGTACACGGCGTTCGGCATGAAGTTGATCGAAACCATGGCCGGCACGCTCAGCTTTGCCGCCCATTCCACTGCCTTGATCCGACAGCTCTGGTCGAAGGCATAGCGGTTGTCGGCATTGACCCGGGCCAGCAGGCTGCCGGCCGACTCGCCCGTGGCGCCCCGCACCAAGGCCTCGTGGGCGAATACTTCCTGTTTGGCCAGGTCGAGAATCGGCTGGAACGCCATGGTGATGGGGAACTCCAGCTTTTCCCCAGTCAGGCAGGCGGAGCAGCCCGAAGATGTATTCATGCGCATTATCTCGTGTGGGTCCTGCCAGCCATGCTAAGCAAAAAACCTCGCGCGCGCCCTGCAAGTTCGCCAGTAGTCTAGGATTTCGGTGTGAAGCATCGGGCTGAACTAGTCTGATACATACCTTCGGAGGGCGTCGCCATGCCATTGCAATATCATCCGCTCAGCCGTGAGTTCCCGCAGTATGAAGACCAGCTACGGGCCTTGCTCCAGGCCGACAGCCACTTCGCCCGGATGGCCGAGGAGTATCAGGAGCTGGACAAGCGCATCTACGAGGCCGAGGACGGTCGAGTCGCCATGGACGAGATGGTGCTGCAGGGGCTGAAGATGCAGCGGGTGACCCTCAAGGACGAGATTGCGGAGCTGCTCAGCAACCAGGCCAAGAGTTGATTCGGTTGACCCGGATCAAGGGCGCCTTGTCGTCGCCGGCCTAAGCTGCGGGCATTCTTGAACAGGAGTGCCAGCATGCATATCGAACACCACCCCTTGGTCCATGACTTCCCCGAACTGCGTGCCGAGCTGCATGCCCTGCGTCAATCCGATCCGGCGTTCGCGCGCCTGGCCGAGGAATACGAGGCGCTCGACAAGCGCATCTGCCGGGTGGAGGACGGCGTCGAGGTGCTGGCCGACGATGCCCTGAGCGCCCTGAAGCAGCAGCGCGTCGAACTCAAGGATCGGGTGGCCAGCAGGCTAAAGCCGGCAACCACCTGCTGTGGATGCTGCCAGGGCTGATTCGGCCGCCGAAGAACTGAGCGAAAAGGCTATGATGCGGGCTTTCGTCTGACGGAGTCCGCTCGATGGCCAAGGCCAAGCGCATGTACGGCTGCACCGAGTGCGGCGCCACCTTTCCCAAATGGGCCGGCCAGTGCGGCGAATGCGGCGCCTGGAACACCCTGGTCGAGACCCTGCTCGAAGCCAATGCGAGCACGCCCAGCGGTCGCACCGGCTGGGCCGGCCAGCAGGCGCAGATCAAGACCCTGGCCGAGGTCAGCGTCGAGGAAATGCCACGCTTCTCCACCGCCTCGGGCGAACTGGACCGGGTCCTCGGCGGCGGCCTGGTCGATGGCTCGGTGGTGCTGATTGGCGGCGATCCGGGCATCGGCAAGTCGACCATCCTGCTGCAGACCCTGTGCAACATCGCCACGCGCTTTCCGGCGCTGTACGTCACCGGCGAGGAATCGCAGCAGCAGGTGGCCATGCGCGCCCGTCGCCTGGGCCTGCCGGAAGACCGCCTGAAGGTCATGACCGAGACCAATATCGAGGCGATCATCGCCACCGCGCGGCTGGAAAAGCCCAAGGTGATGGTGATCGACTCGATCCAGACCATCTTCACCGAGCAATTGCAGTCGGCCCCCGGTGGCGTGGCCCAGGTGCGCGAGAGTGCGGCGCTGCTGGTGCGCTTCGCCAAGCAGAGCGGCACGGCGATCTTCCTGGTCGGCCATGTGACCAAGGAAGGCGCCCTGGCCGGGCCACGGGTGCTCGAGCACATGGTCGACACCGTGCTGTATTTCGAGGGCGAGTCCGATGGCCGTCTGCGCCTGCTGCGCGCGGTGAAGAACCGCTTCGGCGCGATCAACGAACTGGGCGTGTTCGGCATGACCGACAAGGGGCTCAAGGAAGTCACCAACCCCTCGGCGATCTTCCTCACCCGCGCCCAGGAGGAGGTGCCGGGCAGCGTGGTCATGGCCACCTGGGAAGGCACCCGGCCGATGCTGGTGGAGGTGCAGGCGCTGGTCGACACCAGCCACCTGGGCAATCCGCGCCGCGTCACCCTGGGCCTGGACCAGAACCGCCTGGCCATGCTGCTGGCCGTCCTGCACCGCCACGGCGGCATCCCCACCTATGACCAGGACGTGTTCCTCAACGTGGTCGGCGGGGTCAAGGTGCTGGAAACCGCCTCCGACCTGGCGCTGATGGCGGCGGTGATCTCCAGTCTGCGCAACCGGCCGCTGGCCAACGACCTGCTGGTGTTCGGCGAGGTCGGCCTGTCTGGCGAGATCCGCCCGGTGCCGAGTGGCCAGGAGCGCCTGAAGGAGGCGGCCAAACACGGTTTCAGGCGCGCCATCGTGCCCAGGGGCAATGCGCCCAAGGAGGCGCCGGCGGGACTGCAGGTGATCGCCGTGACCCGCCTGGAGCAGGCGCTGGATGCGCTGTTCGACTAGTCAGGTCGGCGCCTTGAGCACGAAAAAGGGCGCCCTCGGGCGCCCTTTTTTCTTGGCAGGGATGGGCTCAGTCGGCTTCGCCGAGCGCGGCCAGCTCGCGCTCCAGCAGCGCTTCGTCGCCCAGGTTGAGTTCGACCAGGCGGCGCAGATGGCTGATCGAGTCGAGGTCGATATGCTGGCAGGCGAAGCCGAGCAGGTCGTCCTGGCTGCGCGCCTGGACCACCTCCATGCGTACGCAGGCGTCGTCGGCCAGTTCGATGATGGCCTCGAAGGGCTGCTGTGGGTCGCCGTTCCAGTCCGCCGGGCGGTGGACCAGCAGGCCCTTGAGCGAGACATCGTGCAGCTCGGTCGGCCAGCGGCGGCCGCCCTGGACGATAGCGGTCGGCGCATCGAAGGCAATGCGGCTGAAGCGTCGCCGATCGTTGGCGGGTTCGGTCATGCGGAAGAACTCCTGCGCGGTTTTATCCACTATAGCCAAGAGGACCTCGCCGTTTTGTCCGCAGCGGGATAATGGCGAGGCTGGTGGCGCAGGTTAACCCGAATCGTCGTCCATTGGCATCGCCTGCGTGGCCTGCTCAGGCGCAGCGCGGCTGACGGCAGTCGGAAAACAAAAAGCCCGCCAAGCGGCGGGCTTCGTTGCACGGCTGGGTGGCTTAGCGACCGTATACCGGGAACTTGGCGCACAGTGCCTTGACCTGCTCGCATACGCGGGCTTCCACGGCCTCGTCGCCCAGGTTGGCCAGGATCTCGCAGATCCAGCCGGCCAGTTGGCGGCACTCGGCTTCCTGGAAGCCGCGGGTGGTCACCGCCGGGGTGCCGATGCGCAGGCCGGAGGTAACGAACGGCGAGCGTGGATCGTTGGGCACGCTGTTCTTGTTCACGGTGATAAAGGCGCGACCCAGGGCGGCGTCGGCGTCTTTGCCGGTGATTTCCTGCTTGATCAGGCTGAGCAGGAACAGGTGGTTCTCGGTGCCGCCGGAGACCACGTCGTAGCCGTTGTCGATGAACACGCTGGCCATGGCCTGGGCATTCTTCACCACCTGCTGCTGGTAGGCCTTGAACTCGGGCTGCAGGGCTTCCTTGAAGCACACCGCCTTGGCCGCGATCACGTGCTCCAGCGGGCCACCCTGGCCACCCGGGAAGACCGCGGAGTTGAGCTTCTTCTCCAGTTCCTCGTTCTTGCGCGCGACGATCAGACCGCCGCGCGGGCCGCGCAGGGTCTTGTGGGTGGTGGTGGTGACCACGTCGGCGAAGGGCACCGGGTTCGGGTAGACGCCCGCGGCGACCAGGCCGGCGACGTGGGCCATGTCGACGAACAGGTAGGCACCGACCTTGTCGGCGATGGCGCGGAAGCGCGGGAAGTCCAGGATCTGGGAGTAAGCGGAGAAGCCGGCGATGATCATCTTCGGCTTGTGCTCGACGGCCAGGCGCTCGACTTCGTCGTAGTCGATCAGGCCGTTGTCGTCGATGCCGTACTGCACGGCGTGGTAGATCTTGCCGGAGAAGCTGACGCTGGCGCCATGGGTCAGGTGGCCGCCGTGGGCCAGGCTCATGCCCAGCACGGTGTCGCCCGGATTGAGCAGGGCCATGTACACGGCGGCGTTGGCCTGGCTGCCTGAGTGCGGCTGGACGTTGGCGTAATCGGCGCCGAACAGCTCCTTGGCGCGGTCGATGGCCAGCTGCTCGACCACGTCGACGTACTCGCAGCCACCGTAGTAGCGCTTGCCCGGATAGCCTTCGGCGTACTTGTTGGTCAGCACCGAACCCTGGGCTTCCATCACCGCCGGGCTGGTGTAGTTTTCCGAAGCGATCAGCTCGATGTGTTCTTCCTGGCGCTGGGCTTCTTGCTCCATGGCGCTAAACAGGTCGGCGTCGAAACGGGCAATGGTCAAATCACGGCTGAACATGGCAATCCCCTGAGAAAATCGGCTGGGCGGTGGAAAGAGGGGGCGGATTCTAGCGCATCCGTCGCCGGCAGGCATATGAAGCTCGGTCATCCGCCGAACAAGCCCGGCTCATGCGTCTAGCTGAGCATGAACAGCGCGGCGCCGCTGAACTGGGCGGAAAACTGCGCGGCATGCATAGGCCGGCCAAGCAGATAGCCTTGCACCTCGTCGCACTCGTGCTCGCGCAGGAAGTCCAGCTGGGCCTGGGTTTCCACGCCTTCGGCGATCACCGCCAGGTTCAGGCTGTGGGCCATGGCGATGATGGCGCGGGCGATCTGGGTGTCCTGTTCGCCTTCGGGCACGCCGTCGACGAAGCTGCGGTCGATCTTCAGCACGTCGATGGGGAACTGCTTGAGGTAGTTGAGCGAGCTGTAGCCGGTGCCGAAGTCGTCGATGGCGATGCACAGCCCCAGGCGCTTGAGGTCGGCCAGGGTGCGCATGGCGCTGGCGACGTCCTGCATCAGGATGCTTTCGGTCAGCTCCAGCTCCAGGCAGGCCGGAGGAATACCGCTGCTGGCCAGGATGGAGGCGATACGCTGGTCGAGATCGCCATCGGCGAACTGGCGGGCCGAGAGGTTGACCGAGATCTTCGGCACGCGGATCTTCTCCTGGTGCCAGGTTTTCAACTGGCGACAGGCCTCGCCTAGCACCCAGTCGCCGACTTCGACCACCAGGCCGAGCTCCTCCAGCACCGGGATGAAGTCATCCGGTGGTACCAGGCCGCGGCGCGGGTGCTGCCAGCGCAGTAGGGCCTCGACCCCGGTCAGGCGTCTACCGTCGCCGGAGAACTGCGGCTGGTAATGCAGCACGAACTCGCCCTGCTCGAGGGCGTGGCGCAGGTCGCTTTCCAGCTCCAGGCGCTCCAGGGCGCTGGCGTTCATTTCCGCCTGGTAGAACTGGAAGTTGTTCTTGCCGTGTTCCTTGGCGTGGTACATCGCCGTGTCGGCGTTCTTCATCAGCTGGCTCAGCTCGTTGCCATCCTGGGGGCTCAAGGCGATGCCGATGCTGGCGGTGACGAAGAACTCGCGGCCCTCGAGGATGAACGGGCGGACCAGGCTGGCGAGAATCTGCTCGGCGACGTGGATCGCCCGGTTCAGCGCGCCCTCGCGGCTGGCGCACGATTGCAGGAGCAGGGTGAACTCGTCGCCGCCCATGCGCGCCACGGTGTCGTCGCCGTCGACGCAGGCGGACAGGCGCACCGCCACCTCCTTGAGCATGCGGTCGCCGGCGGCATGGCCGAGCGAGTCGTTGATCGGCTTGAAGCGGTCGAGGTCGAGGAACATCAGCACCACCCATTCCTGATGCCGCTCGGCGTGCTGCAGGGCGGTGTGCAGGCGGTCCTGGAACAGCGTGCGGTTGGGCAGGTTAGTCAGGGCGTCGTAGTAGGCCAGGCGGTGGATGCGCTGTTCGCTGGCCTTGCGCTCGCTGATGTCGCTGAAGAAACACACGTAGCTGACCAGGTCGCCTTCGTCGTCCTGCACGGCGGTGATGCCGACCCAGGCCGGGAAGTTCTCCTCGTTGCGGCGTTTCAGCCAGACCTCGCCCTCCCAGCTGCCGCGCTGGTTGAGCTGGCCGAGGATGTACTGCAGGTGGCTGGCCTGCTGGCGGTCGGCGGTGAGCATGGTCGGCAGCTGGTCGAGCACCTGTTCGGAGCTGTAGCCGCTGACCCGGCTGAAGGCCTTGTTGATCTGCACGATATAGCCGGCCGGGTCGGTGACCAGGATGGCCGCGGTGGAGTGCTCGAAGACGGTGGCCGCCATGCGCAGGTCCTTGTCGGCGCGGCGCTGCTGGCTGATGTCGCGACCGACGCCGAGCAGGCCCTCGAAGCGGCCGTGCTCATCCCACATCGGCACCAGGCGCAGCTCCACCGGGATCTTGCGGCCGTCGGCGCGCAGGCAGTCGAAGACGAACAGTTGCGGCGGCAGATTTTCGCGCAGCTCGAGCAGGCGCTGGGGAGCCCCGAGGGCGCCGCGCACCTGTTCGAGCAGGGCGAACAGGCCGGCCAGCTGCTTGGGGTTGGTGGCCAGGCTGTGGAAGCCATTGACCAGTACCCAGTCCGGCGCATAGCCGAGTACCGGCTCCACCGAGGGGCTGACGTAGTTGAGCTGCAGGTTGTAATCGGTGGAGAAGATGACGTCGCGGATGCTTTCGGCCAGCAGGCGATAGCGTTGCTCGCTGTCGCGCAGCGAGTCGCTGCCCTCGATCTGTTCGGTGATGTCCTTGGCGACGCCGATCAGGCGGCTGACGCGGCCGTCCGAGTCGCGCGCCAGGGCCTGTTCGCGGATGCTGAAGCGGCGCCAGCCACCCTGCTTGTGCCGCCAGCGCAGGACCGATTCGAGCAGCACGCCGTCGCCCACCACCTGCTGCAGGCCGCGGATGCGCCAGTAGTAGTCGCCGTCGTCCGGGTGCAGGATGGATTCCCAGAAGTGCTCGCCCATGGCCTTGAGTTCGGCGGCGTCGTAGCCCAGCTGCAGGCCCAGGTGGTGGTTGCTGAACAGCACGCGCCGGTGCTGCATGTCATGCACGTAGAGGGTGTCCGGCACCGCGCGAACCACCTCGGACCAGAAGCGCTCACGCTCGATCAGCGACAGCTCGATGTGTTTGCGGCTGGTGATGTCGCTGATGCTCAGGGTCACCGCGTTGAGGTCTTCCTGGCGCTCGGGCAGGCGCAACACCAGCCACAGGTGGCGCTCCTCGCCGTGCACGGTGGTGATCTGGCGCTCCATCTCCAGTTGGCCGCTGCCCTGCAGCAGCGTGCCGAGCAGCTGCATGCGAAAGCCCGTGGGCTGCAGCGGGCCGCTGTCGATCAGGTGCTTCCAGCCCTGTTCGGGGGAGTCGACGCCGAGCAGGTGCAGGGCCACCTGGTTGGTTTCGGTCAGGCGGATCCGCTGCAGGAGGTCGCGATGCTCGAGCGGATGGGTGTCCAGCCAGCGCTGGAGGTCGGCGAGGTCATGCAGCTGGCGCTGCTGGAAGAACGACGGCAGGCCGGACAGGTCCAGCACGCAGAGCGCGGTGCCGGTGCCTTCGAAGATGTCCTGGTAGCGTCGCCGGGTTTCCTGCAGCGCGCCGCTGGTGCCGCGCAGCAGCCGGTACAAGGCGAGCACGGCAAGCAGGCTGCACAGGATGAACAGCAAGAACTTGCCGCGCAGGGAGGCGAGCAGCTGCTCGCGCACGCCGGCCTCGTCAAACAGGGCGCGCAGTTGCCAGTCGCTGCCCTTCAGCGGGCTAACCAGAATGCTCTGGCTCAGCTCCTCGGCCGTCACCGGCAGCACGGACGCGGCCTGGGCGGGCGTAAGGCTCTGCTGCCTGGCGATCACCTGCCCCGTCGTGCGCTGTTCCAGTAGCCAGGGGTGGCCGCTCTGGTAGTGCTCGCGGAGCCAGCCGCGCAACGTGTCGGGGCTCAGGCGCAGGACCCAGTAGCCGCTGTCGGGGCGATCCTTGGCCTGGCGCAGCAACAGGTAGATGCGGTCCTGGTTGGCTGCGCTGTAGGCATAGTGATAGGCCGCCTGCGGGGTGCGCCGGACCAGTTCGGCAAGCCAGGGCCTGTCGTCGCTCTGGTGCTGGCTGTCGGCGAGCACGGCGCCAGCGCGGTCGAGCCAGGCCAGGCTTTGCAGCCCCGGGAATATCGCCTGCAAGCCGCCGGGCAGGGCCGTCCCCCTGTCGCCGCTGGGCGGCGCTGGGACGGCCTGGCTGAGCAGGCTCAGTCCGGCGCGGGCCTTGAGTTCCATGCCCAGGCCCAGGAGGTCGGCCAACTGGCTGTTGAATTCGAGGTTGAGTTGACGCTGATTGGCCTGCAGCTGCCGCGCCTCCCACTGCAACTGCCAGAGCTGCAGTGCCAGCAAGCCCAGTGCCACCGCGAGCAGTGCGGCTCTGCTTGAGCCCTGCAGCGAGGAGGCCAGGAGCCTGCCGAGCGTGCGCGGTGGCGAGGTGGTGGGAACTGCTGACACGGGTGGAAAGTCCTACGGCAACGGCTCTGCGAGCGGGGTGGGCGATAGGGTTGGCGCCTGGGCGCTCGTGCTCGGGGCGGCTAGCATGCCACAACCTTGGCCAACTAGCAGTGTTGTCGACGAGCGTGGTTTGCCCTGCACCGCGCATTCCGGTAGTTTTGCCGCACGCGCGCGGGAGCTGTTTATTGCTCCGACGCCGGCTACGCCACGCTGGTGCGCACTTCGCCCGGCGGATGCCGCTCGTCCAGGCATTGCCTGTTGCCCGACAGCCCGCGACCATTCTCCAGTTTTCGATCCCGGAACCCAGGTTATCCATGGCTCAATACGTCTACACCATGCATCGGCTGAGCAAAGTAGTGCCGCCGAAGCGGGAAATCCTCAAGAACATTTCCCTGTCCTTCTTCCCCGGCGCCAAGATCGGTGTGCTCGGCCTCAACGGCGCGGGCAAGTCGACCCTGTTGCGGATCATGGCCGGCGTCGACACCGAGTTCGACGGCGAAGCACGGCCGATGCCGGAGCTGAATGTCGGCTATCTGCCGCAGGAGCCGCAGCTCGATCCGAGCAAGACCGTGCGTGAGGTGGTCGAGGAGGCCGTCAGCCAGATCAAGGACGCCCAGGCGCGCCTGGACCAGGTCTATGCCGCCTATGCCGAGCCGGATGCCGACTTCGACAAGCTGGCCGCCGAGCAGGCCAAACTGGAGGCGATCCTGCAGGCGTCCGACGGCCACAACCTCGAGCGTCAGTTGGAGGTTGCCGCCGATGCCCTGCGTCTGCCGCCATGGGAGGCCAAGGTCGAGCACCTGTCCGGCGGCGAGAAGCGTCGCGTGGCGCTGTGCCGCCTGCTGCTGTCGGCCCCGGACATGCTGCTGCTGGACGAGCCGACCAACCACCTGGACGCCGATTCGGTGGCCTGGCTGGAGCACTTCCTCCACGACTTCCCCGGCACCGTGGTGGCGATCACCCACGACCGCTACTTCCTCGACAACGTCGCCGGCTGGATTCTCGAGCTGGACCGTGGCGCCGGTATTCCCTACGAAGGCAACTACTCCGGCTGGCTGGAGGCCAAGTCCGCCCGTCTGGCCCAGGAGTCCAAGCAGCAATCGGCCCATGAAAAGGCCATGAAGGAAGAGCTGGAGTGGGTGCGCAAGGGCGCCAAGGCCCGCCAGGCCAAGTCCAAGGCGCGCCTGCAGCGCTTCGAGGAGCTGCAGTCGCAGGAATTCCAGAAGCGCAGCGAAACCAACGAGATCTACATCCCGGCCGGTCCGCGCCTGGGTGACAAGGTCATCGAGTTCAAGAACGTGTGCAAGGGCTACGGCGATCGCGTGCTGATCGACGACCTTTCATTCAGCATGCCCAAGGGCGCCATCGTCGGCGTGATCGGCGGCAACGGCGCCGGCAAGTCGACCCTGTTCCGCATGCTGATGGGCAAGGAGCAGCCGGATTCGGGCAGCATCGAGCTCGGTGAAACCGTGCAGCTGGCCTGCGTCGACCAGAGCCGCGACGACCTCGACGGCAACAAGTCGGTGTTCCAGATGATCTCCGACGGTTCCGATCAGATCCGCATCGGCAACTACGAGATCCCCTCGCGTACCTACGTCGGCCGTTTCAACTTCAAGGGCGGCGACCAGCAGAAGTACGTCAAGGACCTCTCCGGTGGTGAGCGTGGTCGCCTGCACTTGGCGCTGACCCTGAAGGAGGGTGCCAACGTGCTGCTGCTCGACGAGCCGTCCAACGACCTCGACGTGGAAACCCTGCGCTCGCTGGAAGAGGCGCTGCTCGACTTCCCGGGCGCGGCCATCGTGATCTCTCACGATCGCTGGTTCCTCGATCGCGTGGCCACCCACATCCTGGCCTACGAGGACGACTCGCATATCGAGTTCTTCGAGGGCAACTACACCGAGTACGAAGCCGACCGCAAGAAGCGTCTTGGCGACGCCGCCTCCCAGCCGCACCGGGTGCGGCACAAGAAGCTGGCGCAGTAAGCGCCTGCGGCCAAGGAAGAAGACGGAGCCTGCGGGCTCCGTTTTCGTTTGCCCCTGCCGCCGGCGGCGCTGCCGATGGCTGCGGTTTGTTTGCCGCGCCACTGATCGATGTCAGTGCAATTGGCGTGGCAGTGTCCACACTTAGCATTATCAGGGCCGCCCCCCATGAGCTGAGCTGGCCGCGTGCCTGCGTTCCGTCCGCAGCGGTGCAGGGGCGTGAGCGGTGACCGACCCTTGTCTATCTGGAAGCCAGAGTTGAGGAGTGATTCCATGCCTGCCTTCGATCCCCAGGCGGCGCTCGATGCGCTGCTCGCCGAGTACAGTGCACGTGCCAACGCCATCAGCCAGGACCTGGCCCGCAGCCATTCGCCGGACTTCGCCGAGCAGGCCCTGCAGCGGCAGAACGATGAGGTGCTCGAGGCCCTGCTGGCCGAGGCGCGGGCCGGCATGCGCCAGGTTGGCCTGGCCAAGCTGCGCCTGGCCGAGGGTAGCTATGGCGACTGCCTGCGCTGTGGCGAGCCGATTGAGCCTGCGCGCCTGCAAGCCTTGCCGGCCACGGAGTTCTGCCTGCGCTGCGCCGACCGGCGGTAGTGGTTGACCGAGCGCCGCGAGGGGGCTGGGTCAGTCCTTGCTGATGTCGTCGAGCAGGCGCCGGGCGGCGAATTCGGCGGCATCGGTGTAGGGCCTGAGCACCCGGGCCCCGCCGGCGATATGGAAGGCTTCGGCGTCGCTGTCGTGGAAGGCGCTGAGGCTGATCTGGCCGGCGAAATCCAGGGTGCGCAGGGCCCTGAGCAGGATGGCATTGGTTTCCCGCTGGGGAATGGTGCTGACCAGGGCGCGGGCCCGGCGCAGCGGCAGGCGGGCCAGATAGTCGATATCCTCGGCATCGCCGTAGCACACGTCTAGTTCGGCCTCGCGCGCCTGGATCAGTGCCTCGGGGTCGAAGTCTATGCCCAGCACCCGCATCCCCGCGCCTTCGAGCTGTCTGGCCAGTTCGCGGCCGTAGCGGCCCATGCCATAGATGAGGATGTCGGGCTGAGCGTCATCCGGGGGGTGGTCGGTGGCGCTCTCGCGGTGCGCAACCCGTCGCTCGAACAGCCCCAGCCAGGGCGACAGGTGACCGAACAGCGTCTGAGCATAGAGAATCATGTAGGTCGACAGGGTGATGCTGACCAGCCCGATCAGGATGGTCAGGCCCAGGGTGGAGGAACTCACCTGTTGCAGGCTGAGGCCGATGGCGACCAGGATGATGGAGAACTCGCTGAGCTGCGCCAGGGTCAGGCCGGTGACGAAGCCGGTGCGCTTGCGAAATCCCAGCCAGCCCATGATCAGCATCACCAGCAGGGGTTTGCCGAGCAGCACGAACAGCGCTAGCACCGCCGCCTGCCAGAGCTGCCCTTGAATGTGGCTGAAGTCGAGCTGGATGCCGAGGTAGATGAAGAAAAACAGCAGGAGAAAGTCGCGCAGGCTGGTCAGGCGGCTGGCGATGGCCTCGCGCAGCGGGGTGGAGGCCAGCGAGAAACCCGCGAGGAAGGCGCCCAGCTCCTTGGACAGGCCCAGAGATTCGGCGATGCCGGCCAGCAGGGTGCCCCAGGCCACGGCGAACAGCATCAGCAGCTCGGGCGAACGGGACATGCTGCCCAGCAGCCGCGGCAAGGCGAAGTGCATCAAGCCATAGAGCGCCAGGCCGCCGCCGAGCAGCACGCCTGCCAGCCGCAGCAGGTTGAGCCCGTGGTCGGCGGCGACCCCGGGGGCGAGCAGGTTGAGCATCAGCATGGCCAGCACCACGGCGATATCCTGAACGATCAGGATGCCCATGGTCAGGCGCCCGTGCAGCGAATCGATCTCGCCCTTGTCCGACAGCAGCTTGACGATGATCACGGTACTGGAAAATGCCAGGGCGACGGCCACATAGATCGCCTCCAGTCCCTGCAGGCCGAGCAGCAGGCACAGGCCGTAGCCCAGGGCGAAGGTGCAGATGATCTGTACCAGGCCCGCGGTCAGGGCGACCCGACCAAGGGTGCGGACCAGGCGCGCATCGAGCTTCAGGCCGACCACGAACAGCAGCACGGTGATGCCGATCTCGGCCAGCAGCTCGAGCTGCGCATGATCGCTGCTCAGGCCCAGCACGGCCGGGCCGGCGAGGATACCGACCAGGATATAGGCAATGATCAGCGGCTGGCGCAGCTTGACCGCCAGGCCGCCGAACAGGGCGGACAGGGCAAGCAGGATCGCGACTTCCTGGAACAGGCTCATGCGCTTGCTTCCCTCGCGGGTCAAGGTAATGTGGTCGCCTTTATCCAGCCGCGCGCTGCACCCGATCAAGCCTGCGCTTGTCGATGCGCCGCGATGCAGCCATGATTTCCCTGGCCTGTGCCTTCCGTTCAAGGATATCCGATGCCCGACTCCGTTGCTGCCAGCCTGAGGCTGGCGCCCGATGCGCTGACCCGTCCCTTCTCTCCCGAGCAGTTCAATTTCAGCACCACCGATGACCTGGAGCCGTTCCGCGGCGTACTCGGCCAGGAGCGTGCGGTCGAGGCGCTGCAGTTCGGCGTGGCCATGCCGCGTCCCGGATATAACGTCTTCGTCATGGGCGAGCCTGGCACCGGGCGCTTCTCCTTCGTCAAACGCTACCTGAAGGCCGAGGCCAAGCGCCTGGCGACCCCGCCGGACCAGGTCTACGTTAACCACTTCGACGAGCCGCGCGAACCGCGTGCGGTGGAGCTTGCGGCGGGCTCGGCGAGCGAATTCATCGCCGACATCGACCAGTTGATCGACAACCTGCTGGCAACCTTCCCGGCGGTGTTCGAACACCCCTCCTACCAGCAGAAGAAGAGTGCCATCGACCGCGCGTTCAACAAGCGCTATGACCAGGCCCTGGATGTGATCGAGCGGCTCGCGCTGGAGAAGAACGTGGCGCTGTATCGCGACAGCAGCAACATCGCCTTCACCCCGATGCTCGAGGGTAAGGCGCTGGACGAGGCCGAGTTCGCCCAGCTGCCGGAAGCCGAGCGCGAGCGCTTCCATATCGACATCTCGGCCCTGGAGGAGCGCCTCAACGAGGAACTGGCCAGCCTGCCGCAGTGGAAGCGCGAGTCGAACAACCAGCTGCGTCAGCTCAATGAAGAAACCATTACCGTGGCCCTGCAGCCATTGCTGGCCCCGCTGTCGGAGAAATATGCCGAGAACGCCGATGTCTGCGCCTATCTGCAGGCGGTGCAGGTCAACCTGCTGAAGACCGTGGTCGACCAGCTGGTCGAGGTCGAGAAGGCCGACGCCCAGACCCGCAAGCTGCTGGAGGAGCAGTACAGTCCGAGCCTGGTGGTCGATCATCATGTCGACGGCGGGGCGCCCGTGGTCTTCGAGCCGCATCCGACCTATGACAACCTGTTCGGCCGCATCGAATACAGCACCGACCAGGGCGCGCTCTACACCAGCTACCGGCAACTGCGCCCGGGCGCGTTGCACCGGGCCAACGGCGGCTTTCTGATTCTCGAAGCGGAGAAGATGCTCGGTGAGCCGTTCGTCTGGGAGGCGCTCAAGCGCGCCCTGCATTCGCGCCAGCTGAAGATGGAGTCGCCGCTCGGCGAGCTGGGCCGCATCGCCACCGTGACCCTCAACCCGCAGGTCATCCCGCTGCAGGTCAAGGTGGTCATCATCGGCGCGCGCCAGCTCTACTATGCACTGCAGGACCACGACCCGGACTTCCAGGAAATGTTTCGCGTGCTGGTCGACTTCGACGAGGACATCCCTCTGGGCGATGAAAGTCTGGAGCAGTTCGCCCAGTTGATGAAGACCCGCACCACCGAGGAGGGCATGGCGCCCCTGACCGCCGCTGCGGTGGCGCGCCTGGCCACCTTCAGCGCCCGTCTGGCCGAGCACCAGGGACGCCTGTCGGCGCGCATCGGCGACCTCTTCCAGCTGGTCAGCGAGGCCGATTTCATTCGTCAGCTGGCCAGCGAGGAGGTGACCGACGTCGGCCATATCGAGCGGGCATTGAAGGCCAAGGCCACCCGCACCGGGCGGGTGTCAGCACGGATCATCGACGACATGCTGGCCGGCATCATCCTGATCGATACCAGTGGCGCGGCGGTGGGCAAGTGCAACGGCCTGACCGTGCTGGAAGTCGGTGACTCGGCCTTCGGCGTACCGGCGCGGATCTCCGCGACCGTCTATCCCGGTGGCAGCGGCATCGTCGACATCGAGCGCGAAGTCAATCTCGGCCAGCCGATCCACTCCAAGGGGGTGATGATCCTCACCGGTTACCTGGGCAGTCGCTACGCCCAGGAGTTCCCCCTGGAGATTTCCGCGAGCATCGCCCTGGAGCAGTCCTACGGCTACGTCGATGGCGACAGCGCGTCGCTGGGCGAGGTCTGCACCCTGATCTCGGCCTTGTCGCGCACGCCGCTCAAGCAGTGCTTCGCCATCACCGGCTCGATCAACCAGTTCGGCGAGGTGCAGGCGGTCGGTGGCGTCAACGAGAAGATCGAGGGCTTCTTCCGCCTGTGCGAGGCGCGCGGCCTGACCGGCGAGCAGGGCGCGATCATTCCGCACTCCAACGTCACCACGCTGATGCTCGACGAGCGCGTGCTGGAGGCCGTGCGTGCCGGCAAGTTCCATATCTACGCCGTGCGCCAGGTCGACGAGGCGCTCAGCCTGCTGGTCGGCGAGGATGCCGGAGCGCCGAACGCCGAAGGCCAGTTTCCAGCTGGTAGCGTCAATGCGCGGGTGGTCGAGCGCCTGCGCGAAATCGCCGAGATCGACCTGGCCGATGATGGCAAGGGCGAGCAGATCAAGGAACTGGTCGTCGAGCCGGTCAAACAGCGCAAGCCTCGTGAGAAGAAGCCGGCGGCTTGAGTCGAGGGCGGGCCCCGTGCTTGGTGGCTGGTCAGTCACTGAGCAGGGCACCGGGACTGCCGTGGTGGGCTGGCTGGCGCGGTATGCCCACGCCTAATTCACAGCGTTATCCACAGAAGGCGGGGATAACCGCGGCTTCCATTGGGCGGCGTTACGGGTGTAGGCTGAAGGCCAGTCTAGTGAGGGTCGCCGCCATGCCGCGTAGCCTCTGCCTTACTCGTCAATGCCTGGGACTGGTCACTCGCATCGAATGCACGGTGTTGCCGCTTGCCGGCGGTAACGGGCTCTGGACGCTGATCTGCGCCGCCGGAATCTCCGGTGAACAACCTTCCGCCATCAAGGCTCAGGGCCCGTTTCACGGGCCTCTGGTGGCCGAAGGCGTGCTCAGCGGTATCGCCGAGAGCCTGGCCGTGCAGGGTTATGATGAGTGCAGCGAAATGCCGATCTGGCGTTTGCACGTGCAAGCCGAATTGCGTCGAATCAACGGTGCCCGCAGTTCCCATCAGGGCAACTACCAGTTCCGCCCGGAAAACTGAGCGGCGCGCTGGTGGGTAGTTGAGCAGCCGGCGCCAACGTCGGCGCGGCCGGCTCTGCGCCCATTGATCCTCGGCCTCTCCACAGGTTTATCCACAGGTTCTGGGGATAGAGTGCCGCCCTGCAACAAGGCGTTTCGGCGGCCTTGTCTGAGTAGGCGTGCTGGGTATACTTCGGCGGCCGTCTTGATCCTACTTGTGAGAATTCATGGAACGCTTTATCGAAAATGCGATGTACGGGTCGCGCTGGTTGCTGGCGCCCATCTACTTCGGCCTGTCTCTGGCGCTGTTGGCGCTGGCGCTGAAGTTCTTTCAGGAGGTGTTCCACATCCTGCCCAGCGTGTTCGCCCTGGCCGAGGCGGACTTGATCCTGGTGTTGCTGTCGTTGATCGATATGGCCCTGGTCGGCGGCCTGCTGGTGATGGTGATGATCTCCGGTTACGAGAACTTCGTTTCCCAACTGGATATCGACGAAGGCAAGGAGAAGCTCAACTGGCTGGGCAAGATGGATTCCGGCTCGCTGAAGATGAAGGTGGCCGCCTCGATCGTGGCGATCTCTTCGATCCACCTGCTCAAGGTGTTCATGGATGCCAAGAATATCCCCGACAACAAATTGATGTGGTACGTGATCATCCACATGACCTTCGTCTTGTCGGCCTTCGCCATGGGTTACCTGGACAAACTGACCAAGCACGACCACTGATCACCCCGTTCGCGCCAAGCCGCCCGTCCGTTGTACAACGGACGGGCGGTGTGCTTTCTGCCTTGTACTTTTGTTGCGCTGTACAAGAATTATCTTTGCATATGTTTTGTATAAATAATTGCAAGGAGGTGAGCTGATGAATCTGCACGACCTGTCCCTGCATGCCCGCGCCGGGCAGGTGGAGGAGCTCAATCTGATTTCCCTCGAGGGCGGCATCTACCTGCTCGAGGTGCGTATGGAAGGTCAGTCCCACCCGCTGGCCGACAAGCATGGAGAGACCTTGCACTTGCGCTCGGTCGAGCACGCCCGCGAACTGCTGCACGATCTGCCGGACGTGCCGTTCAATCTGGTGCATGCCGTGGTGCACGATGAAATGTGCGGGATGCAGGACGGCACCCAGGACACGGTAAGGGTGCCGATTCCGATTCATTCCGCCTGGTAGACGGCAGGCGATCGCCGGGCAGCCCTCCCTGCGAGTCGGCCCTGGCAAAGCGCCAAGGTCGCCCGTGCCGCTCGGTGTGCACCTTGATGAAAGTCTGCGTTGTTCTTTCCGGCGCCGGCAGCGGTGCCTTCTGAGCGAGTTGCTGCGTGCGCTGGACGCCTGGGTAGGGGGCTGTGGGCATCTGTGCTAGTCTGGCCGGCCTTTTTTCAACCCCGCGGAGCAGTGTCATGTCCGAACTCAATCTCTCTACTGACGAAACGCGCGTCAGCTATGGCATCGGCCGTCAGCTGGGTGGCCAGCTGCGTGACAATCCGCCGCCGGGCGTGAGCCTGGATGCCATCCTGGCCGGCCTGTCCGATGCGTTCGGCGGTCAGCCGAGCCGCGTCAGCGAGGCCGAGCTGTCGGCCAGCTTCAAGGTCATTCGTGACCTGATGCAGGCCGAAGCCCTGGCCAAGGCCGAGGCGGCGGCGGGCGCCGGTCGCGCTTTCCTCGCCGAGAACGCTCAGCGTGAGGGCGTCACCGTACTGGCTTCCGGTTTGCAGTACGAAGTGCTGACCGCGGGCGAGGGCGCCAAGCCTTCCCGCGAAGATACCGTGCGTACTCACTACCACGGCACCCTGATCGACGGCAGCGTGTTCGACAGCTCCTACGAGCGTGGTCAGCCCGCCGAGTTCCCGGTGGGCGGAGTGATTGCCGGCTGGACCGAGGCGCTGCAACTGATGGGGACCGGCAGCAAATGGCGCCTCTATGTGCCGAGCGAGCTAGCCTACGGCGAGCAGGGCGTCGGCAGCATTCCGCCGCACAGCGTGCTGGTGTTCGACGTCGAGTTGCTGGAAATCCTCTAAGCGCCCGTGCGGTGCGGATACCCCGGTGACAGTTGGCCGGGGCATCTGCACCGCTGGTGCAGCCGTCACGGGCGCAATGCCCGCGCGTAACAGTAGAGAAACAGGTTGCGTACCAGCTCCTTGAGCACCAGCGGCTCACTGGAGCCCAGTTCGTGCAGATCCAGCTCGCCCAGGTCGCGCAGCTCATCCAGAGCCGCTGCCTCCAGGGTCGCGCAGACTTCGCCGGTATTGCGGTTGAGGATGCGCAGGTAGGGTTGCGGCCTGTCCAGCCAGGCGTCAATCAAGTAGGTCATGGCTCATCTCCTTGGGTGCGAGTAGATGAGAATAATTCCTATTCAATTAATAGCAAGCGCTAATTGTTCCTCGCGCCGGTCAATAAAAAGCCCGTCACTATGGACGGGCTTTGTTGGCAGGCGGTTGTTTAGTGGGTGCGGGCGACGGCGAAGCGGCTCAGTTCGATCAGGGCGTCGCGGTATTCGCCGGCGGGCAGGACCTCCAGGCAAGCGATTGCGCGTTCGGCGAAGTCGCGCGCCTGGCGTGCGGTGTAGTCCAGGGCGCCGGCGGCTTCGACGGCATCGCGGATGCTTTCCAGATCCTCGATGCCACCTTTCTGGATCGCCTGGCGCACCAGCATGGCTTGCTCGGGCGTGCCTTCGCGCATCGTATAAATCAGCGGCAGGGTCGGTTTGCCTTCGGCCAGGTCGTCGCCGACGTTCTTGCCCAGGGTCGTGGCGTCGCCGCGGTAGTCGAGCAGGTCGTCGACCAGCTGGAAGGCCACGCCCAGATGATCACCAAAGGTGCGCAGGGCCTCGGTTTGCTCGGGAGTCGCGCCGGCCAGTGCGGCGGCGCTGTGGGTCGAGGCCTCGAACAGCATGGCGGTCTTGCCGCGGATAACCTCCATGTAGATGTCTTCGGTGGTGCTGGCGTCGCGAATCTTGGTCAGCTGCAGCACCTCGCCTTCGGCGATCACCCGGGTGGCCTTGGAGAGGATCTGCATCACCGGCATGGAGCCGAGTTCGACCATCATCTCGAAGGAGCGCGAATAGAGGAAGTCGCCCACCAGCACGCTGGGGGCGTTGCCCCATTGGGCGTTGGCCGTGCTGCGCCCGCGGCGCATGTCGGACATGTCGACCACATCGTCGTGCAGCAGGGTGGCGGTGTGCAGGAATTCGATGGTGGCGGCCAGCAGGCGCAGGCGGTCGTCGCTCAGGCCGAGGGCCTTGCCACTGAGCAGCACCAGCAGCGGGCGCAGACGTTTGCCGCCGGCGGAGATAATATAGTCGCCGATCTTCTCCACCAGCGGCACGCGCGATACGAGCTGCTGGCGGATGATGCCGTCGACAGCGGTAAAATCGTCCGCCACCACGCGGTAGAATGCCTGGGGTTGCATCAGCGACAGTGCTCCTCGAAGGTTGCGCGGCATGCTAGGGGGCGGGTGTTGGCCTGTCAAGGCAAGGCCCCTGGGTGCTTGCATGGTGTCGCTGGCTTGCGTACAATCGCGCACCCTGAACTTCCCCCTGGGCATTTCCCTGCCTTACGCAATTGCAAGGGCGTCCTTCCGGCCCCGAGCAGCCATGCCAGCCGACGACTATTCCTATAAAGCGCTGGGTGAGCAGGATTAACGGAGATTTACCATGTACGCAGTGATTGTTACTGGTGGCAAGCAATACAAGGTCACCGAAGGCGAATTCCTCAAGGTCGAAAAGCTCGAACTCGCCACTGGCGAAGCCGTGACTTTCGACCGTGTGTTGCTGGTCGGCAACGGTGACGACGTGAAAATCGGCGCGCCGGTTGTTGATGGTGCCAAGGTTGTGGCTGAAGTGGTTGGCCAAGGCCGTCACGACAAGGTCACCATCATCAAGTTCCGTCGTCGTAAGCACCACATGAAGCGTCAGGGCCACCGTCAGTGGTTCACTGAGATCAAAATCACCGGTATTCAGGCCTGATTCGTTTCGGCCTAATCCCTTTATAGGAGTATTGACTCATGGCACACAAAAAAGCTGGCGGTAGTACCCGCAACGGTCGCGACTCAGAAGCCAAACGCCTTGGCGTGAAGATGTATGGCGGTCAGGTCATCAAGGCCGGCAACATCATCGTGCGTCAGCGCGGCACCCAGTTCCACGCCGGTTACGGCGTAGGCATGGGCAAGGATCACACCCTCTTCGCTAAGGTCGAAGGCGTGGTCAAGTTCGAAGTAAAAGGCGCCTTCGGTCGTCGTTACGTGAGCGTCGTCGCGGCCTAATCGCGCGGTTGCTGGAAAAGCCCTGTCCATGCGACGGGGCTTTTTTGTTTCTTGGGGTTCTTGCCAAACTGTCCTGGGTGTAGCGTTCGTCTAGAGCGCAGGTCAATTTTGCAAGAACCTGGTGTTCCTTGCTGTAGTTAACCCGCCGAGATGCGGGAGGCGTATCCCATGAAATTCGTCGATGAAGTGTCGATTTATGTAAAGGCCGGTGACGGTGGTAACGGCATGATGAGCTTCCGCCGCGAGAAGTTCATCGAAAAGGGCGGCCCCAACGGGGGCGATGGTGGTGATGGTGGCTCGGTCTACATCGAGGCTGACGAAAACCTCAACACCCTGGTGGACTACCGCTATACCCGTCGCTTCCAGGCGCAGAACGGCGAGAAGGGTGGCAGTACCGATTGCACGGGCAGCAAGGGTGAGGACCTGATCCTGCCGGTGCCGGTTGGCACCACGGTGATCGATGCCTCGACCCAGGAGGTGATTGGCGACCTGACCAAGGCCGGTCAGCGCTTGCTGGTGGCTCAGGGTGGCTGGCACGGCCTGGGCAATACCCGCTTCAAGTCCAGCACCAATCGGGCGCCGCGGCAGACCACGCCAGGCAAGCCGGGCGATGCGCGCGACCTCAAGCTGGAGCTGAAGGTGCTGGCCGATGTCGGTCTGCTCGGCCTGCCGAATGCCGGCAAGAGCACCTTTATTCGCTCGGTGTCGGCGGCCAAGCCGAAGGTCGCCGACTACCCGTTCACCACCCTGGTGCCGAATTTGGGGGTGGTCAGCGTCGATCGCTACAAGAGCTTCGTGGTCGCCGATATTCCCGGCTTGATCGAGGGTGCCTCGGATGGGGCTGGCCTGGGCATTCGCTTCCTCAAGCATCTGGCGCGTACCCGTCTGCTGCTGCACCTGGTGGACATGGCGCCGCTGGATCTGACCGATCCGGCCGAGTCGGCGGCGACCATCGTCGAGGAGCTGACCAAGTTCAGTCCGGCGCTGGCCGAGCGCGATCGCTGGCTGGTGCTGAACAAGGCGGACCAGATGCCCGACGAGGAGCAGCAGGCGCGGGTCGCCGAGATCGTCGCGCGGCTCGACTGGAAGGGGCCGGTCTATGTGATTTCCGCCCTGGCCCGTCAGGGTACCGAGCAATTGTGCTACGACATCATGGATTACCTCGAAGCGCGCGCCGAGCGCATTCAGGAGAATCCCGAGTTCGCCGCCGAGTTGGGCGCCCTTAATCAGCGCATCGAAGACGAGGCGCGGGCGCAGCTGCAGGCGCTGGATGATCAGCGCGCGCTGCGTCGCGCCGGGGTCAAGGCAGTCGGCGCCGAGGAGGATGACGGCTTCTGGGATGAAGAGGATGATGAGGATGGCCCGGAAATTATTTACGTCCGGGATTAAGCAACTATTCAGCGCCGCTTAATTGCGGCGTTTTTGTAATGACGGGTCGCTGCTGGGGTTGGAAGATCATGCGTGACAAGGTGACCGGCGCGCGGCGCTGGGTGGTGAAGATTGGTAGTGCGCTGTTGACCGCCGATGGGCGGGGCCTGGATCGTGCGGCGATGGCGGTGTGGGTCAGGCAGATGGTGGCGCTGCGCGAGCAGGGCGTGGAGTTGGTCCTGGTGTCCTCGGGGGCGGTGGCGGCAGGGATGAGTCGCCTCGGCTGGGCGCTGCGCCCCAGTACCATGCATGAGTTGCAGGCGGCGGCGGCCATCGGACAGATGGTGCTGATCCAGGCCTGGGAGTCGAGCTTCGCCGAGCACGCCCGGCGCACCGCGCAGATCCTCCTGACCCATGACGACCTGTCGGATCGCAAGCGCTACCTCAATGCCCGCAGTACCTTGCGCACCCTGGTCGACCTGGATGTGGTGCCGGTGATCAACGAGAACGATACCGTGGTCACCGACGAGATCCGTTTCGGCGACAACGACACGCTCGCGGCGCTGGTGGCCAACCTGGTCGAGGCCGATCTGCTGGTGATACTGACCGACCGGGATGGCATGTATAACGCCGATCCGCGGCATAACCCTCAGGCCGAGCTGATTCACGAGGCGCGCGCCGACGATCCGGCGCTGGACGCCGTGGCCGGTGGTGTCGGTGGTGCGCTGGGGCGCGGCGGCATGCAGACCAAGTTGCGCGCGGCGCGGTTGGCGGCTCGCTCGGGAGCGCACACGGTGATCGTTGGTGGGGCGATCGAGCAGGTGTTGGCGCGGCTCAAGGCGGGAGAGCGTCTGGGGACTCTGCTGGCGCCCGAGCGTGGTCTGCTGGCGGCACGCAAGCAGTGGCTGGCGGGGCATCTGCAGACCCGGGGTACGCTGGTGCTCGATGAGGGGGCGGTCAAGGCGCTGTCCACTGGCACCAAGAGCCTGTTGCCGGTCGGGGTCAAGTCGGTGCAGGGCAGTTTTCGCCGGGGCGAAATGGTGGTCTGTGTCGCTCCCGATGGTCGCGAGATCGCGCGTGGCTTGGCCAACTACAGTGCGCTGGAGGCGCAGAAGATCATTGGTCGGCCGTCGGATGCGATCCAGGGGTTGCTGGGGTATGTCGACGAGCCCGAGTTGGTTCATCGGGACAATCTGATTCTGGTCTAGGGGCGCGTCATGCCGGTTGCTCGAGGATTGCTTGGCGTACTGCTGATGCTGCCGCTGGTTGCGGTCGCCGAGCAGATCGGCGAGGTTTCCACGGTATTCAAGTGGGTGGGGCCGAATGACAAGATCGTCGTCGAGGCGTTCGATGATCCCAAGGTCGAGGGGGTGACCTGCTATCTGTCGCGGGCCAAGACCGGTGGTCTGTCGGGTGGCTTGGGGTTGGCCGAAGATCGCGCCGAGGCGTCGATCGCCTGTCGCCAGGTCGGACCCATTCGGTTTCGCAGTGAGTTGCGGGCCGGCGAGGAGGTGTTTCGCGAGCGTACCTCCCTGGTGTTCAAGACCATGCAGGTGGTGCGCTTTTTCGATGAGAAGCGTAATGCGTTGGTGTACCTGGTTTACAGCGACCGAGTCATCGAGGGTAGTCCGCACAATGCGGTAACGGCCATTCCGATCCTGCCTTGGCCGGACAGGCCCTGATCACAAAGAAAACCCGAGTCGTACTCGGGTATTTTGGTTTTTCAGGGTCATAAAAAACCGGCCAGAAGGCCGGTTTTTTCGAGAACTGACAGCTTGTTAGGCTGCAGCAGCTTCGCCGAGCGCCTTGATGTGGGCGTTCAGGCGGCCTTTATGGCGCGCTGCCTTGTTCTTGTGGATGATGCCCTTGTCGGCCATGCGGTCGATTACCGGTACAGCCAGGGTGTAGGCAGTCTTGGCCAGCTCGAGGTCTTTGGCGTCGATCGCCTTGACCACGTTCTTGATGTAAGTGCGGACCATGGAGCGCAGGCTGGCGTTATGGCTACGACGCTTCTCAGCCTGTTTGGCGCGTTTTTTGGCAGAAGGTGTATTGGCCACCGTCAAGCTCCTCGAAATCTGGGGGATACAAACAAATAAGGCCGCGAATCATGCCGAGCTGAGGGGCGCCTGTCAAGCCTGTTGGCATTTATCCCTGCTGGCCTGACCAGTGGCAGGCCGCTACACTCGTCGCCTTCGCGCGCCGGTGAATTGTCCGCTGGCGTGTTCGCTCGCGGAAGTCGAATTATTACATGAATCTGCTCAAGTCGCTGGCTGCCGTCAGCTCGCTGACCATGCTGTCCCGTGTGCTGGGGTTCGTGCGCGATACCATCATCGCGCGCATCTTCGGCGCCAGCGTGGCATCGGATGCCTTCGTGGTGGCTTTCAAGCTGCCCAATCTGTTGCGCCGCATCTTCGCCGAGGGCGCGTTTTCCCAGGCGTTCGTGCCGATCCTGGCGGAGTACAAGACCCAGCAGGGCGATGAGGCGACTCGTACCTTTGTCGCCTACGTCAGCGGTCTGCTGACGCTGGTGCTGGCGCTGGTCACCCTGGTCGGCATTCTGGCCGCGCCCTGGATCGTCTGGATTTCCGCTCCGGGTTTCGCCGATGAGCCCGATCGCTTCTCCCTGACCACCGATCTGCTGCGGGTGACCTTTCCCTATATATTGCTGATCTCCCTGTCGTCGCTTGCCGGGGCGGTACTCAACACCTGGAATCGTTTTTCGGTGCCGGCTTTCGTGCCGACGCTGCTGAATGTCAGCATGATCGTATTCGCCTTGTGGCTGACGCCCTACTTCAATCCGCCGATCATGGCCCTGGGGTGGGCTGTGCTGGTCGGCGGTTTGCTGCAGTTGCTCTACCAGCTGCCGCACCTGAAGAAGATCGGCATGCTGGTGCTGCCGCGGCTGAACCTCAAGGATATGGGGGTATGGCGGGTGCTCAGGCAGATGGGGCCGGCCATCTTCGGCGTGTCGGTGAGTCAGATATCGCTGATCATCAACACCATCTTCGCCTCCTTCCTGGTCGCCGGCTCGGTGTCCTGGATGTACTACGCCGATCGCCTGATGGAGCTGCCGGCGGGCGTGCTCGGGGTGGCGCTGGGCACCATCCTGTTGCCGGCCCTGTCGAAGACCCATGCCAGCGCCGATCGCCAGGAGTACTCGCGGTTGCTCGACTGGGGCCTGCGCCTGTCCTTTCTGCTGGCATTGCCCAGTGCGGTGGCCCTGGCGGTACTGGCCGAACCCTTGACGGTTTCGTTGTTCCAGTACGGCAAGTTCGCCGCCCATGATGCGCTGATGACCCAGCGCGCGTTGATGGCCTATGCGGTGGGGCTGCTCGGCATCATCCTGGTGAAGATTCTCGCCCCGGGCTTCTATGCCCGGCAGAACATCCGCACGCCGGTGCGCATTGCCGTGGTGACGCTGGTCGCCACCCAGCTGATGAACCTCGCCCTGATCGGGCCTTTGGCGCATGCCGGCTTGGCCCTGGCGATCGGTCTGGGGGCCTGCCTGAATGCCGGGTTGCTCTATTGGCAGTTGCGCAAGGGCGATTATTTTCAGCCGCAGCCTGGTTGGGGCCTGTTCCTGGTCAAATTGCTGCTGGCGGTGGCGGCCATGGGGGGCGTGCTGGCGCTGGCCATGCATTTCATGCCGGCCTGGAGTGAGGGCAATATGTTGCTGCGCCTGTTGCGTCTGGGGGGGCTGGTGTCGATCGGGTTGGTGAGCTACTTCGGCATGCTGCTGCTGCTCGGCTTCCGCTTGCGAGACTTCGCCCGCAGGGCATTGAATTGATTGCCACTGGCGGGTGCTTGCCGCCTGTTGTCCGTCGGCCGGTGTGCGTATAATCGACCACTTTATGAGCAAGAAGCGCGTTATGCAGCTGGTTCGAGGCCTTCACAATCTGCGGCCCCAGCATCGGGGCTGTGTCGCCACCATCGGCAACTTCGACGGCGTCCATCGTGGCCATCAGGCCATCCTGGCGCGCATGCGTGAGCGTGCGGCCGAGTTGGGTGTGCCCTGTTGTGTGGTGATCTTCGAGCCGCAACCGCGCGAGTTTTTCGCCCCGGATACGGCGCCGCCACGCTTGAGTCGCTTGCGCGACAAGCTGGCCTTGTTGGCTGCCGAAGGCGTCGACCGCGTGCTGTGCCTGGCCTTCAATCGCCGCTTGCGCGAGCTGAGCGCTGCCGAGTTCGTGCAGAAGGTGCTGGTCGACGGCCTGGCCGTGCAGCATCTGGAAGTAGGCGACGACTTCCGTTTCGGTTGTGATCGTGACGGTGACTTCGCCTTCCTGGAGCAGGCCGGCGCGCGCGAGGGCTTCACGGTCGAGGCCGCGGCGACTGTCGAACTGGACGGTGTGCGGGTCAGTAGCACCGGCGTGCGCAGGGCGCTGGCCGCCGGCGACTTCGAACTGGCCGAGCGCCTGCTCGGGCGGCCGTTTCAGATTGCCGGACGGGTGCTGCACGGGCAGAAGCTGGGTCGTCAACTGGCGGCGCCGACGGCCAATATCCAGCTCAAGCGTTGCCGGGTGCCGCTGAGCGGGGTCTATCTGGTCAGCACCCTGATCGATGGCCGGCCCTGGCCCGGCGTCGCCAATATTGGCGTGCGACCGAGCGTGGCCGGCGATGGTCAGGCCCACCTCGAGGTGCATTTGCTGGACTTTGCCGGTGACCTGTATGGCCGGCGTTTGACGGTGGCGTTCCACCACAAGCTGCGCGATGAGCAGCGTTTCGCCTCACTCGAGGCACTGAAGACGGCAATTGCTGCCGATATTGCCGCTGCCCGTGCCCATTGGCGCACTTAAAGCACCTAGTGCCAACCGCTTAGAAGAGCCTGAGATGACCGACTATAAAGCCACGCTAAACCTGCCTGACACCCAGTTTCCGATGAAGGCCGGCCTGCCGCAGCGCGAGCCGCAGACCCTGCAGCGCTGGAATGACATTGGCCTGTATCAGAAGCTGCGGCAGATTGGCGAGGGTCGGCCCAAGTTCGTCCTGCACGATGGCCCGCCCTACGCCAACGGCAGTATTCATATCGGCCATGCGGTCAACAAGATCCTCAAGGACATCATCACCCGTTCCAAGACCCTGGCCGGCTACGACGCCCCCTATGTGCCGGGCTGGGACTGCCACGGTCTGCCGATCGAGCACAAGGTGGAAACTACCTTCGGCAAGAACCAGCCGGCTGACCTGACCCGCGAGCGCTGCCGCGCCTATGCCGGCGAGCAGATCGAAGGGCAGAAGGCCGACTTCATCCGTCTCGGCGTGCTCGGCGACTGGGCCAATCCGTACAAGACCATGGATTTCGCCAACGAGGCCGGCGAGATCCGCGCCCTGGCCGAGATGGTCAAGCAGGGCTTCGTGTTCAAGGGGCTGAAGCCGGTCAACTGGTGCTTCGACTGCGCCTCGGCCCTGGCCGAGGCCGAGGTCGAATACCAGGACAAGACGTCCGATGCCATCGATGTCGCCTTCGCCTGCGAAGACACTGACAAGCTGGGCACCGCCTTCGGTCTCGCCAGCCTGGCCAAGCCGGCCAGCGTGGTGATCTGGACCACCACGCCCTGGACCATTCCGGCCAACCAGGCGCTCAACGTGCACCCCGAATTCGACTACGCCCTGGTCGACTGCGGCGACCGATTGCTGCTGCTGGCCGAAGAGCTGGTCGCAAGCTGTCTGCAGCGCTACGGCCTGCAAGGCGAGGTGATCGCCACGGCGAAAGGCCAGGCGCTGGAGCTGATCCGCTTCCGTCATCCCTTCTACGAGCGTTTCGCCCCCATCTACCTGGCCGACTACGTGGCCCTGGATGCCGGCACCGGTATTGTCCACTCGGCGCCGGCCTATGGCGAAGACGACTTCCGCTCCTGCACCGGCTACGGCATGAGCAACGACGAGATCCTCAGCCCGGTGCAGAGCAATGGCGTCTACGTCGAATCGCTGCCGTTCTTCGGCGGCCAGTACATCTGGAAGGCCAACCCGAATATCGTCGCCAAGCTGGCCGAGGTCGGCAGCCTGCTCAAGCACGAGCCCATCCGCCACAGCTATATGCACTGCTGGCGGCACAAGACCCCGCTGATCTACCGCGCCACCGCGCAGTGGTTCGTCGGCATGGACAAGGTCATCAACGATGGCAGCTCGCTGCGTCGCCGCGCGCTGGACGCCGTCGAGCAGACCAAGTTCGTTCCGGCCTGGGGCCAGGCGCGCCTGCACGGCATGATCGCCGGGCGTCCCGACTGGTGCATCTCGCGCCAGCGTAACTGGGGCGTGCCGATTCCGTTCTTCCTGCACAAGGAGAGCGGCGACCTGCACCCGCGCACCGTCGAGTTGATGGAGGCGGTGGCAGAGCGCGTCGAGCAGCAGGGCATCGAGGCCTGGTTCAAGCTGGATGCCGCCGAGCTGCTCGGTGACGAGGCCGCGCAGTACGACAAGATCAGCGACACCCTGGACGTCTGGTTCGACTCCGGCACCACCCACTGGCACGTGCTGCGCGGCTCGCACCCGCTCGGCCATACCAGCGGCCCGCGCGCGGACCTCTACCTGGAGGGCTCCGACCAGCACCGTGGCTGGTTCCATTCGTCGTTGTTGACCGGCAGCGCGATCGACGGCCATGCGCCCTACAAGGAACTGCTGACCCACGGTTTCGTGGTCGACGAGAACGGTCGCAAGATGTCCAAGTCGCTGGGCAATGTGGTCGCCCCGCAGGAGGTCAACGACAGCCTGGGCGCCGACATTCTGCGCCTGTGGGTGTCGTCCACCGACTATTCCGGCGAGATGGCCGTGTCCAAGGTCATCCTCCAGCGCAGCGCCGACTCCTACCGGCGCATCCGCAACACCGTGCGCTTCCTGCTGTCCAACCTCAGCGGCTTCGATCCGGCGCAGCACCTGCTGCCGGCTGCCGACATGCTGGCCCTGGATCGCTGGGCGGTGGATCGCGCGCTGCTGCTGCAGCGCGAGGTGGAGGAGGCCTACGGCGAGTACCGCTTCTGGAACGTCTACCAGAAGGTGCACAACTTCTGCGTGCAGGAGCTGGGCGGCTTCTACCTGGACATCATCAAGGATCGCCAGTACACCACCGCGGCCGACAGCGTGGCGCGACGCTCCTGCCAGACCGCGCTGTTCCATATCGCCGAGGCGCTGGTGCGCTGGATCGCGCCTATCCTGGCGTTCACAGCCGATGAAATCTGGCAGTACATGCCGGGCGAGCGCGGTGAGTCGGTGATGCTCACCACCTGGTACCAGGGCCTGAGCGAGCTGCCGCAAGGGTTCGAGATGGATCGGGCGTTCTGGGATCGGGTGATGGCGGTCAAGGCCGCGGTCAACAAGGAGCTGGAGAATCTCCGTGCGGCCAAGGCCATCGGCGGCAGCCTGCAGGCCGAGGTCACGCTGTATGGCGAGGCGTCGTTGCTCGCCGACCTGGCCAAGCTGGGCGATGAACTGCGTTTCGCCCTGATCACCTCGACTGCCGTGCTGGCACCGCTCGACAGCGCGCCGGCCGATGCGGTAACCACAGAAGCAGCAGGGCTCAAGCTGAAGATCGTCAAGTCCGCCCATGCCAAGTGCGGCCGCTGCTGGCATCACCGCGAGGACGTCGGCGTCAACCCGGCCCACCCGGAAATCTGCGGTCGTTGCGTGGAGAATATCGAAGGCGCCGGCGAGGTCCGTCATCATGCCTGATGCCGGCCGATTCGGGCGCCTGCCATGGCTGTGGCTGAGCCTGGCGGTGTTTTTGGTCGACCAGGCCAGCAAGTTCTATGTCGAGGATGTGCTGAGTCTGTACCAGCAGGTCGTGGTCATTCCCGGCTATTTCAGCTGGACCCTGGCCTACAACACCGGTGCCGCCTTCAGCTTCCTGGCGGGCGCCTCCGGTTGGCAGCGCTGGCTGTTCGCGTTGATCGCGATCGTCGTCAGCGCCGTGCTGGTGGTCTGGCTCAAGCGCCTCAAGCCCGGGGAAACCTGGCTCGCCGCGGCGCTGGCGCTGGTGCTCGGCGGCGCCTTGGGCAACCTGGTCGACCGGGTGCTGCTCGGCCATGTGGTCGACTTCATCCTGGTGCACTGGCAGCACCGCTGGTACTTCCCGGCCTTCAATGTCGCCGATACCGCCATCACCCTCGGCGCCATCCTCCTGGCGCTGGACATGTTCAAAAGCAATCCTTCGGGAGAAGTCACCCATGACTGATGTACGAATCGGCCCGAACAAGGAAGTCACCCTGCATTTCGCCATCAAGTTGGAAAACGGCGAGGTGGTCGACAGCACCTTCGATAAGCGCCCGGCGACCTTCAAGGTCGGCGATGGCAATCTGCTGCCGGGTTTCGAATCGGCCCTGTTCGGCTTCAAGGCCGGTGACAAGCGGGCGCTGCAAGTGCTGCCCGAGCAGGGTTTCGGTCAGCCGAATCCGCAGAACGTGCAGGTCATGCCGCGCTCGCAGTTTCAGAACATGGAACTCTCGGAGGGGCTGCTGGTGATTTTCAACGACGCCGCCAATGCCGAGCTGCCGGGGGTGGTCAAGGCCTTCGATGACAGCCAGGTGACCATCGATTTCAATCACCCGCTGGCCGGCAAGACCCTGAGTTTCGAGGTCGAGATCATCGAGGTCAAGGCGCTCTAGGCGGGGTCACCGCTCCAGTGGCAGCGCCTTGGCCGCGCTGCCTCCGCCCGGCGGCCATCAGCGCTCCCGCGCCGTTGTCGTATTACACTGCCAATCCAGTCTCCGCGTGCCGAGAGTCACCATGCATATCAAACTCGCCAACCCCCGCGGCTTCTGCGCCGGCGTCGACCGCGCAATCGAGATCGTCAACCGCGCCCTGGAGGTCTTCGGCCCGCCGATCTATGTGCGTCACGAGGTGGTGCATAACAAGTTCGTGGTCGAAGACCTGCGCTCGCGCGGGGCGGTGTTCGTCGAGGAGCTGGACCAGGTGCCGGACGACGTCATCGTCATCTTCAGCGCCCACGGTGTATCCCAGGCCGTACGCAACGAGGCCGAGCGACGTGGCCTGAAGGTGTTCGATGCGACCTGCCCGCTGGTGACTAAGGTGCACATGGAAGTGGTGCGCTACAGCCGCGAGGGCCGCGAGTGCATTCTCATCGGTCATGCCGGTCACCCGGAGGTCGAGGGCACCATGGGCCAATACGACGCTAGCAACGGCGGCGCCATCTACCTGGTCGAGGACGAAGCGGATGTGGCGCGGCTGCAGGTGCGCAACCCCGAGGCTCTGGCCTTCGTCACCCAGACCACCCTGTCGATGGACGACACCAGCAAGGTCATCGATGCCCTGCGCGCCAGGTTCCCTGGCATCGGCGGGCCACGCAAGGACGATATTTGCTACGCGACGCAGAATCGCCAGGATGCGGTCAAGCAACTGGCTGCCGAGTGCGACGTATTGCTGGTGGTAGGCAGCCCCAACAGCTCCAACTCCAACCGCCTGCGCGAGCTGGCCGAGCGCATGGGTACCCCGGCCTACCTGATCGACGGCGCCGAAGACCTCCGGCGTGAGTGGTTCGAGGGCGTCAACGGCATCGGTATTACCGCCGGCGCCTCGGCCCCGGAAGTGCTGGTGCGCGGGGTGATCGCCCAGCTCCGGGCCTGGGGGGCGACGGCTGAAAGCGAACTGGCGGGCCGGCCGGAGAACGTGACTTTTTCCATGCCCAAGGAGCTGCGCGTCCAGCAGCTCTGACCCCGGTGCCCGGTTCGCCACTGCTCAGCAGGTCCCTGGCGCATCCTTCTGCCGGCGCACTCGGCCGCTGGCGCTCAGCACCAGGCGCCTGACTGCCTGCGTGCCCGTGGCATGGCAGAGAGTCAGGGTGCCGGCCTGAAAGGCGCCGCTGAGCAATTCGGCGTTGCCTAACGCGGTGTAGCGAATATAGCGCCGGACCGGCGTATTGCCTTTGACGACGATGCCCTTGGGCTGATTGGCTTGCTGCAAAAGGAGAGGCTCCCCTGCATCGAACTGGCCGTTGTTGTTCGAGTCGACGTATACCTGCCAGCCGCTTGTCCAGTCGCCGTCGCCATTGTCGACCAGCACCGGCCAGCGCCGTTTGATCGACTCGCTGCGAGCATAGGCCAGAGTAGCGCTCAGGGTATTACTGGTCGCGACCAGCTGTTGGCTGCCCATGAGTTGCTGCGCGCCAGGCACGCCGATGCTGGTCAGCAACGCGAGGACGCTCAGCGTGGTGAGTAATTCTGGAAGGGTGAAGCCGTAAGCGAGACGGTGCATGGCATCCGTGCCTCTGAAGCGAGTATCCCGCCGTCCTGGCAGGGGATGTGCCGATCGTCACCGATGCGGCTCCGGCTGTCGTGCCGGACGGTGTATTTCTCCGGCCGGCCTATAAGCTCTAGCTGGCATGGCCGATATTGCAAGTAGCGGTCTTCGACTGGTCGGGCTCGCCGGGTTCTTCGCCCGCGCTGGCCGTTCATAGGCGCGAAAGCGCCAGCTGTCGAAATTCGCTGCTGGTTAGCGGTATTCGAGGATAAAGATTCGTACCCAGGCATGGGCAGGTTGGTCAATCAGACGGCGAGAGGGAGCAAGGTGAGGCGAATGAAGCAGCGCGGGTTTAGCCTGATCGAGTTGATGATCGTTATCGCAATCATCGGAATCCTGGCTGCGATCGCCTATCCGAATTATCAGGAATACATCATCAAGAGCAATCGCGCAGCGGCGCAGTCGGCGATGATGGATATTGCCAATCGCGAGCAGCAGCTATTGCTGGCTAATCGGACATATGTTGCCGCCGCCAATGCCGCCGCTTTCCAGGCCAGCACCGGCTATGTGCTGCCGACAGATGTGGCTGCGAGGTATGACTTCAGCATCACTCTGGGAGCGGGGGCGGTGCCTTCCTTTACGATTACATTTGTGCCCACGGGGCCTCAGGCTAGCGATGGGAACCTTACTCTCGACAGTCAAGGGGTCAAGACCCCGATTGCGAAGTGGTGATCATGCCCATGTCAGTCATTTTCCCTAGCCAGCGCGGCGTCACCCTGATCGAGGTGCTGGTCACTATCATCATCCTTTCCGTTGGGCTGCTGGGAATCGCCGGTTTGCAGTCGCGTCTGCAGACGTCCGAAATGGAGGCCTATCAGCGAGCTCAAGCGTTGATGCTACTGAATGACATGGCCAATCGTATCGCCACCAATCGTGCAAACGCAGCTAACTATGTTACTGGCACGGCCAGTCCGTTAGGGGTAGGGGGCGCCTGTCCAACCACCACCGCTACGCGTCAGCAGCGCGATGCTGGCGAGTGGTGCGCCGCGCTTCAGGGGGCGGCTGAAACTTCCTCAGGCGCCAGCGTTGGCGCCATGGTCGGTGGTCGTGGCTGTGTTGAGTCTCTGGGGAGCGGTCAATATATGGTGACAGTCACTTGGCAAGGTTTGACCCCTCTCTCAGCGCCACCGGCAGGGGTGGCTTGTGGCGCCAACAGTTATGACGGTCCAGCCGGCTCGGTTTGCTCGAATGATCGCTGTCGTCGTGTCGTCACCACCATCGTTCGAGTGGCTACGCTATGACAAGTTCGATTGCTTCCTGGCGGGGAAGGTGCACCAGTGTGATTGGCTGCCGCTTGCAGTCGGGGTTCAGCTTGATTGAATTGATGGTCGCCATGATCATTAGCATGCTGATCATGGGCGCGATACTGACGCTGTTTCTAGATCTGACCCGCACCAACGATGAGATGGCGAAGACCAATGCCCAGATCGAAAGTGGCCGATTCGCCGTTCAGTTGATACAGAGTGATCTGGCCCATGCGGGCTTTTGGAATGGCTATATTCCTCAGTTTGATGACTTGGCCGAGGACGGTGTGCCCAGCGATGTACCTACTGCGGTCCCAGATCCTTGTGCGGCCTACGCTTCCTGGGGCGCAGCTTACATAACCAATCTTCTGGGTATTCCGATACAGGCTTACGAACACGACGGCGTCCCCGGGAACTGCTCTGGAGTCGTGGCGAACCTGCAAGCAAACACCGATGTCCTTGTGGTTCGACATGCGGGAACCTGTACTCCAGGTGTGGGCAACTGTGAGGCGGATACTGCTGGCAAGCTGTATTTTCAGGCATCATTCTGTGAAGACGATGTCGGTGCCTATGTGCTCGGCACCAACGGCTTCACCCTTCATCCACGCACCACTGTGCCAGCTGGGTTGGCAAGTTGTGCCGACGCCGCTTCGACGCTATTCGCGCCGAAGCGCAAGTTTATTTCCAGTATCTATTACATTCGCGATTACTCCGTCACGCCGGGCGACGGCATTCCGACTTTGATGCGATCCCAATTTGATCTGGATACGGTTAGCGGCGAACTAAAGCACCTGCCGGCACAAGCATTGATCGAGGGCATCGAAGGGTTTCGGGTCGAGTTGGGGGTTGATAGCCTGAGTAAGACTGGCGCCGCCGTGGATTACGGCGCTGCGGTTAACTGGGCCGACCCTGCTGACCACACGATACCTACCAATCGAGGCAATGGAAGTCCAGACGGTAGTTTCGTCCGCTGCACCACGGCCAGCCCCTGTACAGCCAATACCCTCACTAATGTGGTCGCGGTCAAGCTCCATTTGCTGGTGCGTAATCTGACGGCCACGACGGGCTATACCGACAGCAAAACCTACAACCTGGGTGCTACCACGCTTGGCCCCTTCAATGACGGCTTCAAGCGCCACGTGTTTTCCACCGCCGTGCGATTGGTCAACATTTCCGGCAGGAGGGAGACGCCATGAGCCATCTGCTATCACCCAGATCCCAGCGTGGTGTGACCCTGATCGTTGGTCTGATCATGTTGCTGTTGCTGACCCTGGTCATTGGCAGCGCCTTTACGCTTAGCGGTACCAGCCTCAAGTCGGTCGGTAATATGCAGGCCCGTGACGAGTCGATAGCCGCCGCCAATATCGCCATTGAACAAGTGGTCAGTTCACCTTTCACAACGTCGCCCGGTGCCGAATCGATCGACGTTGACATCAATAATGACGGCGTCAGGGACTACACAGTGCAAATTGCCACGCCAGTCTGCATCAGTGAATCTGAGGTTCCCGCCGTTGTGATAGGGAAGGAAAGCGGTATTCGCGCCGGCGTAGTCACTCCGGACTCTCAGTGGAGCACCGTTTGGGCGATCAGCGCCCAGGTCACCGATCCTGCCAGCGGCGCGCTGGCAACGATACGTTCCGGGGTGCGCGTGCTGCTCACCGAGGCTCAGAAAAATACAGTCTGTCCTTAACGGGGCGTTTTGCAGGAGATCGTCATGAAGACGTTATTTCGGTTGTTGTCCGCAACCTTGCTGGCAGTAAACATGCCCGTGCATGCGGAGGACATCGATCTCTTTGTTGGGACGCCGCCTAGCGCGAATGCTGCGCCCAATGTGTTGATAGTTCTCGACAATACCGGTAACTGGAGCACGCCATTCTCCAATGAGATGGCTGCGCTCAGTTCGGTCATTTCTGGATTGCCAGTCGACAAGTTTCGAGTGGGCCTGATGATGTACACCGAGACGGGCAGCGGCAACTCGGGGAACGATGGCGCCTACGTGCGTGCTGCAATTCGCTTGCTCGATAGCGCCACCAAGAGTAAGTACCAGGCGTTGGTGAACAGCTTCGATTCGAACAATGACAAGGGTAACTCGGGCAAGAGTGCCAAGGCCATGGCCGAGGCCTATCGTTATTTTTCCGCCGGGGCGCCCTATGCGGGCAACAATAAGAACAAAACGGACTACACCGGAAACACCTACAACCCCAACCCGGCCGCTGTAGGCGCAGCACTGGCCCCCTCGCGGGCAGTCTGGGAGCTTACAGGCAATGCGCTTGCCTCCAAGACAGGAACGACCTACGCCAACCCCATAGCGTCGGGCTGTGCGAAGAATTTCATCATCTTCATCAGCAATGGTGCCAACCAGGATAGCAACAGCGATACCACGGAAGCGGAAGCGCTGCTGGTCGCGGCCGGCGGCAGCAAGACGGCTATCCCCATTTCCCCTTCGGGCTCCCAGGATAATGCCGTGGATGAATGGGCGCGCTTCATGAAGAAGAGCAGCATGGGTATCACTACCTATACGGTCGATATCAACAAGGTCACGACTGGCCAGGGGCCCGGCTGGACAGCTTTGCTGAAGAGCGCCGCGAACGTAAGTGATGGCAAGTATTTCGATGTGACTGCCAGCGGAACTCAGATTGCCGATGCCTTGAACGCGATTTTTTCCGAAATCCAGTCGGTTAACAGCGTGTTTGCCTCGGTAAGTTTGCCCGTCAGCGTAAACACCCAGGGTACCTATCTCAATCAGGTGTTTATCGGCATGTTCCGTCCTGATCAGGATTCCTTTCCACGTTGGGCTGGCAACCTGAAACAGTATAAGTTGGGGCGCACCAACGGCGTACTCAAGTTGCAGGATGCGGATAGCCAGCCGGCCATCAATACTTCGACCAACTTCGTGACCGAGTGCGCTCGCAGTTTCTGGACGCCCACGACGAAGGACAATTACTGGGCATTCAGGCCGAAAGGCGCCTGTCTGGCCGTGGCCGACTCGGACGTATCCAATTACCCAGACGGTAATGTGGTCGAGAAGGGCGGGCAGGGTTATTTGCTGCGTGGAGGAACCGCGCGCACGGTCAAGACCTGTGATCCGACCTTTGCGTCCTGCACCAGTTTGACCAACTTCGATACCAGCAATGCGGCGATCACCCCGTCACTGTTTGGTGCAACGGTCACCGCAACTGAGAAAAATGAACTGATCAATTGGGCGCGCGGCCTGGATCTGAATGATGAAGATACCGACGCAGTCACCTCGGGGGAAATGCGTCCTTCGTCCCATGGCGATATCGTTCATTCGCGTCCGGTAGCAATTAACTATGGTACCGAGGCCTCTCCACAGGTGGTGGTGTTCTACGGCGGCAATGACGGTGTGCTGCGCGCCATCAATGGAAATCGCACCGCAGGTTTTGGCTCTGTAGCCGCCGGGGCGGAGTTGTGGGCTTTCATCCCGCCAGAGTTCTACGGCAACATCAAGCGTCTCCGCGACAATACAACCACCATTAGCTATCCGGGGAACACCGCTGTGAGCCCGGCTCCGCAGCCGAAGGCCTATGGCATCGATGGGCCCATCACCGCGTTCAAAGGTACTCTGGCCGGAGTCGACAAAACCTTTATCTACGCCGGTATGCGCCGTGGCGGGCGGGCGATCTATGCGTTCGATGTAACAAACCCTGCCAGCCCATCGCTGAAGTGGAAGAAGGGTTGCCCGAATCTTGGCAACGATACAGGCTGCTCGACCGGCTTGACAGGCATTGGCCAGACCTGGTCATCAGCGCATGTGATGAACGCTTCGGGTTACGGCTCTGGTGCGTCTCCGATGTTGATCATGGGCGGAGGCTACGATACTTGCGAGGATGCCGACCCTAATTCATGTACGGCTTCCAGCAAGGGCAATAAGATTTATGTGCTGGACGCAGACACCGGGGACCTGTTGAAAACGCTGGATACCGATCGCAGCGTGGTCGGGGATGTCACTGTCGTGCCGGACAGCAGTGGTCTTGCTGTTTATGCCTATGCGGCCGACATGGGGGGCAATGTTTATCGGATCACCATAGGTTCCGCGGCGCCTGCAAGCTGGACGATTACTAAGATTGCCTCTCTTGGGTGCGCCACTACGGCGAACTGTGCGGCAAATCGCAAGTTCATGTTTGGGCCTGAAGTGGTTGTGTCGCAGGGGGCTTATTACCTGCAGCTCGGCTCTGGTGACAGGGAAAAGCCTCTGACCAGCTTTACCTCAGCAGCAGGAGTTACCAATTACTTCTTTAACTTGAAGGATGTGCCGACAGATGCTGGTTGGCTGACTGCAGAAAGCGCCAATTGCTCTGCAAATTTGATTTGCCTGAACTCGCTGCTGGCTATTACCACCAGTGCGACTCCGTCCCAGGCGGATTTGGATAGTAAGCCGAAAGGTTGGCACCTGGGCTTGGCTTCGACAGAGCAGGTGGTGACGTCTGCTGTTACAGTGTTCGGACAAGTGGCGTTCAATACCCATCAGCCAACCGCTCCTTCTGCCGGCAGTTGTACAAGTCTGGGAACCAATCGGGCCTACAGTGTTTCATACAAGGACGCCTCGAACCTATCAGGCGACCGTTTTGTCGTGCTCGAGGGCGGGGGGCTTTCGCCGTCTCCGGTGGCCGGTACGGTGAAGCTAGATAACGATGAAGAGGTTCCGTTCATATGCATGTTGGATTGCTTCGAGCCGCCTCCCGAGTACTCTTCCCTGGCACGGCCTAAAGCACGCGTATTCTGGAATATCGAACAATGATCGGGAGCGTGCAGGAAAAGGTCTCGCAGCGGTCCTGTAACGGGACTGTTATGCCAGCGGCCAGTCAGCTCGGCTTCACCTTGGTCGAGCTGATGATCGCTCTTGCCGTATTCGCGGCGCTATTGGCGGTAACCATGCCCTCATACAATGACATGACCTTGGGTAGCAAGCTGCGCTCCCAGGCTAATGAGCTGGTGGCGGGGGCGGTGTTGGCGCGCAGTGAAGCGATAAAGCGCAATGCATTTGTTCGGATGTGCGTGTCAGCAGATGGTGCGAGCTGCATTGCCGGGGGATGGGATCAGGGCTGGGTGGTATTTCATGACGCCGATGATGATGGGGTGCTGGATGCGGGTGAGACCGTGATTATGCGTCACCAGATGGCTGCATCCGGCTTCAAGATTATCGGCTCCGTTGCTTCCATGCGTTTCCAGCCAACTGGCGTCGGAGCCACCCCTGCGACGCTCACTGTCTGTCGTGCGACCCCGGAGGTCGGCGGTCAGGAGCGTGTGGTCAACATCACAGCCACGGGGCGAGCCTCTGTCAGCAAGACCAACAATGCTAGTTGCTAGCACTTAAGTTGGGGCTATAGGTGTATGCCGTGTGACTTCGACATGGCGGCGCGTCATAACGATCTGAGGTGATTGTGGCTTTGCAAGAATCAGTTGCGCAGTTCTGCCTGGTACTTAAGCGATTTCCCGTGGTTCTTGTGTAATCGAGCTGTTGGCCATTCACAAACGTTGGCTGAACTCCCTTTTGACTAGCCTTTCTGGCGAAAGTCTTGACTCCAGGCGTTGAAGCTGATCCTCGTTCAAGTGAGCCGTTGGTTGGGTTGTGCTCCCTGTCACGCGTCAATGCAGGGCCAAGTCGCATTTTTCGGTGATAGCAATTTAAAACGGTCGTACCACTCGGGTATCATCCTCGGGCGCAAAATAGCCGTCGGTCTGGAGTATTGGGCCGTTTGTCCAGGGAAGGGGCTTTGGCAGGGAAGGGAGAGTCGATCTGCGCACGTTGGTTGGATGACATCTATGGAGTGGATGCGATGTCGCAGAAAGGTTTTACCCTGATCGAACTGATGATCACCCTGGCTGTACTGGCGGTGCTCCTCGGTTTGGCCGCGCCCAATGTCGCCGAGTTGCTGCGCAACAACCGGGCGGCAACCGAGATCAATTCGTTTGCCGGCATGTTTGCCTTTGCCCGTAGGGAGGCCGTGCAGCGCGCGCAAGTCATCAAGATTCAGGGCCCCCTGGCTGCCGATGGCAGTTGGCAGGTGCTCAGGAGCAGTGACAGCTTGGAACTGCGTGTCTTTCCTGCGCTGGCATCCTTCGCCGTCAGTCCAGCTGGAGTGAAAAGCGTCGAGTTCGACAGCAGAGGCCAGTTGGCCGGTGGGGCGGCAGTCAGCTTTGACCTGCTGGCCAAGGACTCCGAACTCAACTGCGATGTCTATAACCGCACCCTGGCCATCGAGCTGTCAGGTGCGGCATCACTGAGAAAGCGAGGCTGCTGATGGATCGGCAACTGCAGAAAGGCGTGTCCCTCATCGAGGTGCTGGTCTCCGTGCTGATTTTTTCGGTCGGCCTGCTCGGGCTGGCGGCGTTGCAGCTCAACTCGATGAAGGCCAGCCAGACAGCCACCGTGCGTTCCCACGCGACCTTCCTGGCCTACGAGATGGGCGATCGCATGCGCGCCGCGCGAGGCGATGCGCAGGCCGGCTTCTACAACCTGGCGGTGGGCGCCGCGCTGCCCTGCGATCCGGCGCAGGAGAGCTGCCTGCCCTTTCAGCGCGATCTGGCCGAGTGGCGCAGCAACCTTGCCCGGCAACTGCCCAATGGCGACGGCGGTGTCGTCATGAATGGCGATCAGTTCACCGTCATCGTCCAGTGGAGCGAAGAGCGGGTAAACGGCAGCAATGCCCAACGCTTCTCCTTTGTGTCGCGAATCTGACGGAGTGGATATGCAGAGCCAACGAGGCTTCAGCCTTATCGAGCTGATGGTGGCCATGGTCATCGGCCTGATCATCAGTGGTGCCGTGCTTCAGGTGTTTATCAGCAACAAGAATACCTTTCAGTTGCAGAATGCCAGCGGCCACCTGCAGGAGAATGGGCGATTCGCCCTGCAGTACCTTGCCGCCGAGATTCGTCCAGCTGGCGTGGGAATGGGCGTTCGATTGGCGGAGGAAAGCATCTGCGTGGTCGGCACCAATGGCGCCGCCAGCGAATGGAACTCGATGAATCGGCCCATATGGGCGCAGCGCATCACCGCCAACGGCGCCTTGGGGGCTGTAGGGACAGACCAGCTCTCGCTGTTCGTCAATGACAATTGCGGCGCCTTTTTGACTGCTGGAGAGATCCTCAGGCCCGGGGTGAACGCCAACATCAAGGTCACCGCCTATTGCCCGAGCATGCAGCAGAATCGTGCCGTGATGGTCATGGACATCGAGAAGGCGGTGATCATTCGCGTCACCAACAAGCCGAACGCCAGTGGCAGTGGCGTGGTCACGTTGTCCCACGCCGCGGGAACCAACGACAAAGCCGCCAGCTGCGGCGGCTTCAAGTTTTCCGATATCGCCTTCACCGATCCAGCACGGGTGGTCGGCTTCAGCAGCAAAATCTTCTATGTAGCCGACACCGGCCGCAAAGACGTCGATGGCCAGGCCGTCCGCGCGCTCTACGTGCGCGACGTGTCCAGCGTTCCCGCCCAGAGCCAGGAGGTCGTTGAGGGCGTCGAGTCGATGCACACCCGTTTCGGCGTGGCCAGCACGAACAGCGTGGGGGTGCAGTCGTACATGACCGCCGCGGAGGTCGAGGCGGCCAATCGCTGGGGCGACGTACGTACCGTCAAGATCGATTTGCTCATGGTCAGCGATGGTCGGGCGCCGGGTGCGCAGGATCAGGCGATCGAGTTCGATGGCGCGGCCGTTGCCGCAGATGGGCGAATGCGCCAGGTGTTCAGCACCGTGGTGGCCTTACGCAACCGAATCGATTAGCGAGGCAGGGATGGGCAAGCAAAAACAAGAGGGCGCCGTGCTGTTGATCTGCCTGGTGATGTTGCTGGTGCTGACGATGATCGGAATCTCGTCGATGTCCAACAGCACCCTGCAGGAGCGCATGGCTGGCGGGGCGCGTGATTACAATCAGGCGTTCCAGGCGGCGGAAGCGGCGTTGCGGGTGGGGGAGGCCCATGTGCGTCAGCAGGTGGAGGCCAGTGCCGATCCCACTTTGTTGTTTCAAACCGCCAGTGCCTGTCCAGCCGTCACCGCCACGCAATGGTCGCCTCCGGCAGATCTGATAGGCACGCCGAAACAGCCCATATGCGAGGTCAGCAACTTTTATGGTGGAGCCGCCGGATCGACCTCGTTCGTTTGCGAGACCGACGGCTCGATCGCCGAGAACCGGGCGTTCGACTGCCTGAGTCGGACCTACCTGTTCAATGTCGAGGCCACCGGCTACGGCAGCGGTGATATCCAGGTTCGCTTGCAGTCGACCATCGCGATCGCCATTAGTGGCCAGAACTGATCAGAAGGATGCTGAGATGACTATGTCGAGATGCACGTTCGCCCTGCGTTCGCTGGTCGCCGGGCTGCTGAGTCTGGCGATTGGCCAGAGTGCCCTGGCGGCTTTTGCGCCCTCCCAGGTGCCGTTGAGCCTTGGGGGGCAGGTCGAGCCCAATATCCTGTTTCTGCTGGATGATTCTGGCTCAATGGATTGGGGGTTCATGCCCGATGAGCTGCGGCCTTCTTACTTGGATGAAAGCAAGCGTCCACCATCCAGCAGTGGCTGTAACGATCGAGGCAGCTACGCTGGAACCTATACCTACTTCTGTACTGAGGCGGGCCATCGCTACCTGGTCTCCAGCAAGCTGAATACCATTTACTACAATCCGGACGTTAGCTACCTGCCGCCACTCAAGGCGGATGGGACGCGCTATGCCAATGCCGTGTTCAGTTCGGCGTATCTGAATGGTTACGCTCAGTCCGGTACCACCATCAACCTGAGCAACAATTACTGGGCCATCCTGGACAATTTCTACCTGCCGTCCAGGGATGGATACAAGGGCTTCGTGGTCGGGCCGACCTCCGGCACCAGTCGGGCATTCTATTATTCGTTCATCAGCGGTTGCGGCAGCGCCACTGCCGACTCCTGCTACCAGCGGGTTTCGCTGCCCAGCACGGCTGCTGCCGAGCAGAACTTCGCCAACTGGTTTTCCTACTATCGAACTCGCATGATGGTGGCCAAGGCCGGGGTCAGTGAAGCCTTTTCCAAGCAGCCCGGCGACATTCGGGTTGGTTACGGCTCCATCAATCAGGATGCCGTAACCGTGGATACCGTCGGTACCACAACGGTCAGGCGTGGCGTGCGGCGCTTCGAGGGAACCGGGCGCACCGACTTCTATACGTGGTTGTTTGCCGTTCAGCGCAATGGCGGCACACCATTGCGCCGCGCACTGGGCGATGCCGGCGAGTATTTTTCCCGACAGGATCAATATGGGCCGTGGAGTTCAAGCCCGGGGAGTGCCGGGGGACAGGACTATTCCTGTCGGCAGAGCTATACCATCCTGACCACCGACGGCTACTGGAACGGCGCTGCCGCTTCCGAAGCGGATGCCCGGGCCAACGTCGACAATGGCAACGGCAACACGATCTCGGGGCCCGATGGTCAGTCATACCGCTATGCGCCCAAGTCGCCTTTCAATGACAACCACTCCAATACCCTGGCCGACGTGGCCATGCATTACTGGAAGCGTGATCTGTACCCGGATCTAGCCAATCGGGTGCCGACCAGCTCGGATGACCCGGCCTTCTGGCAGCATATGGTGACCTTCGGCGTCGGCTTGGGGGTTACCGGCTCTATCGTGCCGAAGACGGCCTTCGATGCGATCAAGAGTGGCGCCGCTATCAGTTGGTCCGACCCGGTACCCGACAGCGCTTCCGCGGCCAAGATCGACGACTTATTGCATGCGGGAGTCAATAGTCGTGGCGGGTTCTTGAGTGCGCAGAACCCGCAACAGTTCGCCACGGCCTTGAGCGAAACGCTGGCGGCGGTGGCCAACCGCACCGGCTCCAGCACGGCGGCCGTGCCCACTGCGCGGCGGTTGGATAGCGATAGCCTGGTCTATGAGGCGCTTTACTCCAGCGCCGACTGGTCCGGCAAGCTGCTGGCCAAGCGACCCATACAGACCAGCAATGGCCTGGTGTTCAACGAGGTGTGGGAGGCCGGCAGCAAGTTGAGCTACCCGACACGAAATTTGTTCTCCCATAGCGGCACGGCGGGCGTAGCGCTTTCCTGGAGCAGTCTTTCGACCGCCATGAAGGCCTACTTCGACAACGACCAGGCCTTGTTCGAGTACGTCATGGGCAGTCGCGCCAACGAAACGCCGGCCGGCCTCAAGTACCGCAAGCGCAGCTCCGTGCTTGGCGATATCGTCAATTCCACCCTGGTCATCGCCAACAAGCAGGACTGGGGTTTCAACGGGCGGGTACCTTCGCCAGCCAGCGGGCAGACCTACGCCCAGTTCGTCGCGGCCAAGGCCGCCAAGGCGCCTGCGTTGTTCGTCGGGGCCAACGACGGTTTCCTGCATGCGTTCAATGCCAACAGCGGCGATGAGCTCTTTGCCTATATGCCCAATGCTGCCCTGCCTGCGGTGAAGAACCTGGCCAAGACTGATTACAGTCACCGCTATTTCGTCGACGGCAAGCTGCACGTGCGCGACGCCATCCTCGGTGGTGCCTGGAAGACCGTGCTGCTGGGCAGCCTGGGAGCCGGCGGCAAGAGCGTGTTCGCCCTGGATGTCACCGATGCCGGCAGCGGTGGGTTCGGCGCCAGCAAGGTACTGTGGGAAGTCAAGGACGATGCCGACCTCGGTTATAGCTTCGGTGAGCCTCTGGTCGGGCGGATGAAGGATGGCAGCTGGGCGGCTATCTTCGCCAACGGCTATGGCAGCAGCAATGACGACTCGGTGCTGTTCATCGTCAACCTGGCCACTGGCGCAATCAACAAGGTCAGGGCGGGCACCGCGACCGGTGGACTCTCCAGCCCGTCCTTCGTCTACGCGGTCGATGGCAGCGGCAATCTCTACGTCAAGGATATCTACGCCGGTGATCTCAGTGGCAACCTGTGGAAGTTCAACCTCAACGGCTCCGGTAGCGGCGTGGATGACTTCGAGGTCGGCTTCAAGTCGGCCGGTAAGCCCCAGCCTCTGTATGTGGCCAAGGATTCTGCCGGCACGCGTCAACCCATCACGGTCAAGCCGGAGATCGCCTATCACCCGACGGGCCACGTGAACGGTGTGATGGTCTATTTCGGTACCGGGCGCATGTATACCTCCGGCGATGCGAGCGACAAGTCCGGGCAGACCTTCTACGGCATCTGGGACAAGCCCAGCAGTGGTGGCGCCACCTCCGCCTTCAGCGGGCGATCATTGCTGGAGGGGCGTACGATTCTGTTCGAGGGCAAGGCCTTCGACCGCGGGGTTCGGGTCCTGGATACGCCGACCAGTGCCGGGGGAATCGATTGGGCGAGCAAGCGCGGCTGGTACCTGGATCTGCGTTCACCGAAGAACGGCGCCGAGGGCGAGCGGGTGATAATCGGCCCTCGAATCCTGCTCAACCGCCTGGTCTTCGAAACGGCAATCCCATCGGCAGACCCCTGTCTGGCGGGTGGAACCGGCTGGACCATGGTGGTCGATCTGGCCACAGGCGGTCGCTTGAGCACGGTATTGTTCGATATGAACAAGGACGGCAAGTTTGACGAGGCCGACAATGTCGTCATCGATGCCGATGGCAACAAGCTGCCGGTCTCGGGGATAGGCTCGGAGAGTATTCCGACGGGGTCATTCGACCTGCTCGATGGCAAGAAATACTGGCTGTGCCGTGGTACCGGAGCGGACGACTGCATCCCTGCGGCCAATACCCTGAAGGTGATCGAAGGCCGGCAGTCCTGGAATCAGATTCGATGAAGCGCACGCACGGATTTACCCTGATCGAGTTGATGATCGTCATTGCGGTGATTGGCATCCTGGCCGCCATTGCCTACCCGAACTACACCGAGTACCTCAACCGAGCCAAGCGCGCCGAGGCCAAGACGGCCTTGATGGCGGGGGCGCAGGCGCTGGAGCGCTACTACTCGATACACGGCTCCTACCTGGATGCCGGCGGCAATCTGGCCGCCGTGTTCACCGCCCAGGTCCCGGGCTCGGGCACGGTCAATTACAACCTGGCGGCCCAGGGCAACCCGACCGCCACCACCTTCCTGTTGCAGGCCACGCGGGCCAACACCATGGCTGGTGACCCTTGCGGCGACTTTCGCATCTCCCATGCCGGAGCCCAGACCCTCAACGGGGCAACACGCACCGTGGCGCAGTGCTGGTAGTACACTGCCGGGGTTATGACGTATAACGGGCCGCTTTCGCGGCCCGTTTCTTTTGGAGGACCCATGCGGATCTTGGTGGTAGGTGGTGGCGCGATCGGCCTGTTGTCGGCGCGTTTTTTGGCCGCGCAGGGGGCCGAGGTGTGCCTGGTGGATCAGGGGGCGCTGGGCCGCGAGTCCTCCTGGGCCGGCGGCGGGATAGTGTCGCCGCTCTACCCCTGGGGCTACAGCCCGGCGGTCACCGCCCTGGCGCATTGGTCGCAGGACTTCTACCCGCAGCTGGGCGCCCGGCTGCTGGCCGACACCGGGGTTGACCCCGAAGTGTATGTCACTGGCCTGTATTGGCTGGACCAGGAGCAGGCCGAGCCGCTGGCCTGGGCCGCGCGGGAGCGGCGACCGTTGCAGGCGCTGAGCATGGAGGCGGTCTACCAGGCGGTGCCGGCGCTGGCGCGGCGCTATTCCCAGGCGTTATACATGCCGGGCGTAGCCAACGTGCGTAATCCGCGCCTGGTCAAGGCGCTGCGTGCCGCCCTGGAGGCCATGTCCAATGTCAGGGTGCACGAGCAGTGCGCGGTGAGCGGCTTTATCCGCGAAGGCGGGCGAATCTGCGGCGTGCATAGCACCCGAGGCGAGTTGCGGGCCGATCGAGTGGTGGTCGCGGCCGGCGCCTGGAGTGGCGAGCTGTTGCGCGGCCTGGGCGTCGGGTTACCCGTCGAGCCGGTGAAGGGCCAGATGATCCTGTACCAATGCGCGGAGGATTTCCTCGGCAGTATCGTGCTGGCCAACGGGCGCTATGCCATTCCACGGCGCGATGGCCACGTGCTGGTTGGCAGTACCCTCGAATATCAGGGCTTCGACAAGACGCCCACCGAGCAGGCCCTGGCCAGCCTCAAGGCCTCGGCGGTCGAGATGCTGCCGGCGCTCGCCGATGCCGAGGTGGCGGGGCACTGGGCCGGGTTGCGCCCTGGCTCGCCAGGCGGCGTGCCGTTTATCGGGCCGGTTCCGGGTTGTGAGGGGCTGTGGTTGAACTGCGGGCACTTCCGCAACGGCCTGGTGCTGGCGCCGGCCTCCTGTCAGCTATTGAGCGACCTGTTGCTGGGGCGCGAGCCGATTATCGATCCGGCGCCCTATGCGCCGGCAGGGCGACTGGGCTGAGACTCAATCGATCCCCAGCTTCTTCAGTCGATAGCGCATCGAGCGGAACGTCAGGCCCAGGCGCTGTGCGGCGGCGGTGCGGTTCCAGCGGGTCTCTTCCAGCGCCTGCATGATCAGCTTGCGCTCGATGTCTTCCAGGTGGTCTTCCAGGTTGTCGATCTGTGCCAGGCTGGCCGGACCGCCCTCGGCGGCTGCGCAGGCGTCCGCCAGGCGCAGGTCGGCGGCGCTGATGCGGTCGTCCTCGCACAGCGTATAAGCGCGTTCGAGCATGTTCTCCAGCTCCCGCACGTTGCCCGGGAAGCGGTAGTTCTTGAGTTTCTCCAGGGCCTCGGCGTCGAGCTTGGCGGCGCTCAGCCCCGTCCCTTCGGCCAGACGCTTGAGCATCACCTCGGTCAGCTGGGCGATGTCTTCGCGGCGCTCGCGCAGCGGCGGCACGCGCAGCTCGATGACATTGAGGCGATAGTAGAGGTCTTGGCGGAAGCGCTCGGCGGCGACCTCGGCGGCCAGGTCCTTGTGGGTGGCGCAGAGAATGCGCACATCGACCACCGTTTCCTGCTGGCCGCCGACCGCGCGCACGGCTTTTTCCTGAATGGCGCGCAGCAGCTTGACCTGCATCGCCAGCGGCAGGTCGGCCACCTCGTCGAGAAACAGGGTGCCGCCGTTGGCGGCCTGGAACAGGCCCTGCTTGTCCTCGATGGCACCGGTAAAGCTGCCTTTCTTGTGGCCGAAGAACTCGCTTTCCATCAGTTCCGAGGGAATCGCGCCGCAGTTCACCGGAACGAAGGGTTGCTCGCTGCGCGGGCCCTGTTCATGGATCAGGCGGGCGACCAGTTCCTTGCCGCTGCCGGACTCGCCGCTGATATACACCGGTGCCTGGCTGCGTGCGAGCTTGAGGATCTGCTTGCGCAGGGCCTTCATCGGCGGCGAGTCGCCGAGCAGGCGGCTGTCCACCGGGGTTTCGTCACCTGGGGCGCCATGCAGGCGCAGGGCGGTGGCGACCAGTTCGCGCAGGCGACCGAGGTCGACCGGCTTGGTCAGGAAGTCGAACGCGCCGGCCTTGAGGGCGTTGATCGCGGTGTCCAGGCTGCCGTAGGCGGTGATCATGGCCACCGGCACTTGCGGATGCCGCTGGAGGATATGCTGTACCAGTTCCAGGCCGGTGCCGTCGGGCAGACGCATGTCGGTCAGGCACAGGTCGAACGGCTCCTTGGCCAGCCACTCGCGTGCCTCCTTGACGTTGCGTGCGCTGCGGGTATCGAGCTTCATCCGGCCCAGGGTGATCTCCAGCAGTTCGCGGATATCGGGTTCGTCGTCGACGATCAGGGCTCTCTGGCGGGTCATGGTCAGCTCAGCTTGCGTGGATGGGCAAAGGTCAGGCGGAAACAGCTGCCGCCGCCCTCGCGCGGTTTGTAGTCCAGGCGCGCCTGGTTGCTCTCGCACAGTTCGCGGGAGATATACAGGCCCAGGCCGGTGCCCTTGTTTTCCGTGGTATAGAACGGTTCGAAGATATGATGCAACTGCTCGGCGGGCACGCCGGGGCCGTCGTCGAGTACCTCGAGCACCGGCAAGTCACTGGTGGCATCGCGGAACAGCTTCAACCAGACCTGGCCCTGCGGGTTTTTCTTTGCGCTGTAGCGTAAGCCATTCTGCACCAGGTTGGTCAGTACCTGGGTCAGCTGGTGCGGGTCCATGCGGGTCTGCACGGTACCTGCCTGGGTCTCGATATGCAGCGTCTGCCCGGCCGGGGCGGAGCTGCGAAACTCGCTGGCGAAGCGGTGCAGCCAGTATTTCAGGTCGAGCAGTTGCGGCTCGGCCTGACGGCGGCGTGACAGCTGCAGGACGTTCTCGATCACCAGGTTCATCCGCCGCGAGTGGTCCTGGATGATCTGTGCCAGGCGCCGGTCCGGGCCATGCAGGTCTTCCGACTCCTGCAGCAGTTGCGCGGCATGGCTGATGGCGCCTAGCGGGTTGCGGATCTCATGGGCAATGCCGGCGGTCAGGCGGCCGAGGGAGGCGAGCTTGAGCTGCTGCGCCTGCTGGGCGACCTGCGATATATCGTCGAGAAACACCAGGAAGTGCCGCTGGTCGGCGCGGTGCAACGAGATAAAGCTGGGCTGCACCACCGGTCCGTCGGACTTGGGCTGCAGGCTCGGCGGACGCAGGGTCGGGTTGTCCAGCCAGTGCTGCAGGCGCTTGATCAGTTCCGGGCAGTGCGGGTCGAGGATCTTGCCGGCGAGTGCCTCGCAGCCGAGCAGGTGCAGGGCGCCCTGGTTGGCCAGCTGCACCCGGTGCTGCTCGTCGAGTACCAGAATGCCGGTGCGCATGCGCTGCAGGATCAAGGCGTTCAGGGCTTCCAGGTTGGCCACATCGGCGGCGCGCTGTTCGGCCAGGCTCTCGCTGACCTGCAGGCGCCGGGTCAGCCCCTGAACCAGCAAGGCGGCGGCGAAGCACAGGGCGCCGAGGGCGCCGGCCTGCACGTACTGGGCGCTGGCCGCCGGGCGGCTGAGGCTGAGGTAGAAGGTCAGGTAGATCAGCGCCATCGCGGCGACGGCCGCGATCAGCAGGCCAATGCGCCCGCGCAGCAGGATGTTGGCGATGGCCACCGCGACTATCAGCAGGTTGCCGATACCGCTGGGCGTGCCGCCGGCCGCGTAGAACAGGGCGGACAGCAGGATTACATCGACCAGCGCCAGGCTGAAGATCTGCGCCAACCGCCTGGGCCGCTGCACCGTCACCGCGATCAGGATGTTCAGCACCAGGTAGAACCAGCTGCCCTTGCGAAACAGCTCGGTGTGAGCCAGGGTCAACAGCTCGCTGTCCATGTCGCTGGAAATCAGCACGACCAGCAGCAGGCCGATGCTCAGGCGGTACAGGTGATAGAGCCGCAGAACGCGGCGGCCCTGCTCCCCGCTGAGGGCTAGGGGTTCAACGCTCACCGGCTGTCGGGCCTTGCTCGAGGTGTGCCTGGCTGCAGTACCAGCGGTTCGCCTTGCTCAGCGCATGCTCGCGTGGCAGGTACACACCGCAATGGGCGCAGCGCACCATGGGAGCCGGACTGGCATGATCGGTATCGGGGCGAGGTGCTGGACGGGTCAGGCGCCGCCAGAACCAGATGGCGGCGGCGATGATGGCGATCCAGAACAGCAGGCGGAACAGGCCCATGACGCTCTCTCTTCGTGGCAAGGCTGGCAGTTTAGCTAAGGACGTCCCCCCAGCACAGCGCCTAAACCCTAAGCTGTGGATTGTTTCCCCAGGTGGCGATGCGGGACAATGAGCGGCATGTGGCGACCGAGTCGGCTGACCCGGCGCAAATGGAATTTACTTGGTGGAGGCGGCCATGAGCCAAACCCTGCGGGTCGTGATGGCCCAGTTGAATTTGCGCGTTGGCGACGTCCACGGCAACGTCGAGCGGATCATCGAGGCAGCCTGCAGCGCCCGCGACCAGTGGCAGGCGGACCTCATCGTGTTCCCCGAGCTGGCGCTGTGCGGCTATCCGCCGGAGGATCTGCTGCTGCGCTCGAGCATGCAGCGGCGTATCGAGCAGGGTCTGCAGCGACTGCAGAGCGAGGTGAGCGGCATCTATCTGGTGGTCGGTTATCCATGGCTGGAGGATGAGCAGCGCTACAATGCCTGCGCGGTGATCGCCGACGGCCAGCTGCTGGCCAGCTACTACAAGCAGATGCTGCCGAATTACCGGGTGTTCGACGAGAAGCGCTATTTCGCTCCTGGCAGCCAGCCCTGCGTCGTCGATATCAAGGGCGTGGCAGTGGCGCTGACCATCTGCGAGGACATCTGGTTCGCCGAGCCCATGGCCCAGGCGCGTGACGCCGGCGCGCAGCTGATGCTCAGCCTGAATGCTTCGCCCTTCCACCTCGACAAACAGCGCGAGCGTGAGGAGGTGCTGGCCGAGCGCGCCTGCGAAGGGCAGATGCCGATCGTCTACGTCAATCAGGTCGGCGGCCAGGACGAGCTGGTGTTCGACGGCGGCAGCTGCGTGGTCGATGCCGGCGGCCAGGTCTGTCAGCGCGTGCAGGCCTTCAGCGAGGGGCTCTATCCAGTCGATCTGAACCTCGCCGAGGCGCCTGTCGCGCCGCGTCCGGCGGCCTGCGCACCGCTGCCGGAGCTGGAGGCCAGCGTCTACCAGGCGCTGGTCATGGGGGTGCGCGACTATGTGCGCAAGAACGGCTTCAAGGGCGTGGTGCTCGGCCTGTCCGGCGGCGTCGACTCGGCCCTGACCCTGGCGGTGGCGGTCGATGCGCTGGGTGCCGAGCAGGTCGAGGCGGTGATGATGCCGTACCGCTATACCGCGCAGATCAGCCTGGAGGACGCCGAGGCCGAGGCCCGGGCGTTGCGCGTGACCTATCGAGTGCTGCCCATCGCACCCATGGTCGAGGCCTTCATGGGCACGCTGGCGCCGGTGTTCGAAGGCCTGGGGCGCGACACCACCGAGGAGAACTTGCAGGCCCGCTGCCGCGGCACGCTGCTGATGGCCATCTCCAACAAGAAGGGCTACCTGGTCCTGACCACCGGCAACAAGAGCGAAATGGCGGTCGGCTATGCCACCCTCTATGGCGACATGGCCGGCGGATTCGACGTGCTCAAGGACGTGCCCAAGACCCTGGTGTTCCGTCTCTGTGAGTACCGCAATACCCTGGGGCCGGTGATTCCGCAGCGGGTCATCGACCGGCCGCCTTCGGCCGAGCTGGCGCCCGACCAGAAGGACGAGGATTCCTTGCCGCCCTACCCGGTACTGGACGAGATACTCAAGCTGTATGTCGAGTACGACCTGTCGGCCGATGCCATCATCGCCGAGGGTTTCGACGAGGATACGGTGCGCCGGGTGCTGCGCCTGGTCGACCTCAACGAGTACAAGCGGCGCCAGGCTGCCGTCGGGGTGCGGGTTACCCAGCGCGGCTTCGGTCGTGACCGGCGCTACCCGATCACCTCGGGCTGGCGCATCGGCGACTGATGGCTATCGCGGTTGGCTAGCCCCGCCGCAAGGCGCAGGGCATAACGCATAAAAAAGGGAGGCCGCGGCCTCCCTTTTTTAGTTCTTTGGGTCTGTCAGTCGAACAGGCCGAAGGTCAGGTAGCTGAACCAGGAGCGGCGCTTGGTCTGGGCCTCATCCTGCTGCGGTGACTTGAGCTCGTCGGGAATCTGTTCCTCGGCGTCCTCGTACTGATGGATCACGTCCTGGCTGGCGCGGGTCACGCCGGGCGGCAGGGGGGTGTCGGTTTCAATCAGGCCGAGCGTGGCCTTGGCCAGCCAGGAGCGGTTGTCGTCTTCCTCTTCGCGTGGGACGAATTGGCCGTCGACCAGGCTCGGATGGTCCGGGTAGTTGAGCTTGAGGGTTGCCAGGCTGGTGGCTGCCAGCTCGTCCAGGGCCAGCCGCTGGTAGGCCTCGGTCATCACCGCCAGGCCGTCGCCGACCGCCGGGGTTTCCTGGAAGTTCTCCACCACGTAACGGCCGCGGTTGGCGGCGGCAACGTAGGCCTGGCGGCTCAGGTAGTAGTGGGCGACATGGATCTCGTAGGCGGCCAGCAGGTTGCGCAGGTAGATCATGCGCTGCTTGGCGTCCGGCGCGTAGCGGCTGGTCGGGTAGCGGCTGGTGAGCTGGGCGAACTCGTTATAGGAGTCGCGGGCGGCGCCCGGGTCGCGCTTGGTCATGTCCAGTGGCAGGAAGCGTGACAGCAGGCCACGATCCTGATCGAAGGAGGCCAGGCCCTTGAGGTAGTAGGCGTAGTCGACGCTGGCATGTTGTGGATGCAGGCGGATGAAACGCTCGGCGGCAGAGCGGGCGGCTTCCGGCTCGACGTTCTTGTAATAGGCGTAGATCAGCTCCAGCTGGGCCTGCTCGGCGTAGCGGCCGAACGGATAGCGCGACTCCAGAGCCTTGAGCTTGGTCACGGCGCTGGTATAGCTGCTGTTGTCCAGATCGGCTTGAGCCTGCTGGTAGAGCTCGGTCTCGCTGAGGTTTTCGTCGAGCACCTCGTTGGAGGAGCAGGCGGCGGTAAGGGCGAGAATGGCGATCAGCAGCAGGTGTTTCACGTGCATGGCGGCTTGCGTCCCTGTGACGGCGGCTGTCTTGGACAAGGCCGTCCTGTTATGATGGGCGCCCCCGGTATCCCTGGGGCAAAGACGCCGTATTTAACCACAAGCGTGTAGTCGAAACCAAAGGCTACGCCCCCCGCCGTTGCAGAGCATGTCTTCTATAAATAAGCAGGTCATTCAACTGGCTGCCGAGGTGCCGTCCGACATGGGCGGGCAACGTCTCGATCAAGTCGCCGCCCAATTGTTCGCGGAGCACTCGCGCTCGCGGCTGTCCGCCTGGATCAAAGACGGCCGTCTGACCGTCGACGGTGCCGTGCTGCGCCCGCGCGATATCGTCCATGGCGGTGCCCTGCTGGAGTTGTCTGCCGAACAGGAGGCCCAGGGCGAGTGGCTGGCCCAGGATATCGAGCTGAAGATCGTCTACGAGGACGATCAGATCCTGGTGATCGACAAACCCGCCGGCCTGGTGGTACATCCGGCAGCCGGGCATGCCGACGGCACCCTGCTCAATGCCCTGTTGCACCATGTGCCGGATATCGTCAATGTGCCGCGTGCCGGCATCGTCCATCGCCTGGACAAGGACACCACCGGGCTGATGGTGGTGGCCAAGACCATCGAGGCGCAGACCCGCCTGGTCGATCAGCTGCAGAAGCGCACGGTCAGCCGGATCTACGAATGCATCGTCATCGGCGTGATCACCGCCGGCGGCAAGATAGACGCGCCCATCGGACGCAGCTCGTCCCAGCGCCAGCGCATGGCGGTGACCGATGGCGGCAAGCCGGCGGTCAGTCATTATCGGGTGCTGGAGCGGTTCCGCTCGCACACCTACACCCGGGTCAAGCTGGAAACCGGCCGAACCCATCAGATTCGCGTGCACATGAGCCATATCGGCTACCCACTGGTGGGTGATCCGGTGTACGCCGGGCGCTTCCGCATCCCGCCGGCCGCCAGCCAGACCCTGGTGCAGAGCCTCAAGGAGTTTCCGCGCCAGGCCCTGCATGCGCGCTTCCTGCAGCTCGATCATCCGCTGACCGGCCAGCGCATGAAGTGGGAGTCGCCCTTGCCGGACGACCTGGTCTGGCTGCTGACATTGCTGCGCCAGGACCGCGAGGCCTATATCGGGTGAGCAGCTGGGCGCAAGACTGGCTGGCCCCGCAGTGGCCCGCACCCGCCCGGGTCAGGGCTTGCGTCACCACTCGCGCGGGGGGCGTCAGCCTGGCGCCCTTCGACAGCCTCAATCTCGGTGATCACGTCGACGATGATCCTGTTGCGGTGGCCAAGAATCGCCAGCGCCTGGTCAGCCTGCTGGGTTGCAAGCCGGCCTGGCTGCGCCAGGTGCACGGCATCGCCGTGGCGCCGGCCGATCCCGGCCAGGTGGCCGAGGCGGACGCCAGCTGGACGTCCAGGCCGCGCGTCGCCTGCACCATCATGACGGCCGATTGCCTGCCGGTGCTGTTCTGTGATCGCGCCGGCACCCGGGTGGCGGCCGCGCATGCCGGCTGGCGCGGTCTGGTCGGCGGGGTGCTGGAGGCGACCCTGGATGCCCTGGCTGTTCCGGCCGATCAGCTGCTGGCCTGGTTCGGGCCGGCAATCGGCCCGGGGGCGTTCGAGGTGGGCGCCGAGGTGCGCGAGGCGTTCATCGCCGTGCACCCGCAGGCGAGCGAGGCCTTCTCCGCCAGCGTCAATCCTGGCCGCTACATGGCGGATATCTACCAGCTGGCGCGTATTCGGCTGGCCGCGCGTGGCGTCACGGCGATCTTCGGCGGCGGGCTCTGTACCTACAGTGACCCACGCTTCTATTCCTACCGCCGCGCCTCTCGCACCGGCCGTTTCGCCTCGTTGATCTGGTTGGCCGACTGATCCATATCAACGTTGCGCGGCTTGAAACCCGCACAATCGACCTCATCTACTCTTCATCTCGCGGGCTTTCGCGTAGGTGCGATTCAACGCACCGGCCTGTGCATCCACCATGAGGGACGACTCTCCATGCGAATCGATCGTTTAACCAGCAAGTTGCAACTCGCCCTGTCCGATGCCCAATCCCTGGCGGTGGGCATGGACCACGCCGCCATCGAGCCACTGCACCTGATGCAGGCCATGCTCGACCAGCAGGGTGGCTCGATCAAGCCGCTGCTGATGCAGGTCGGCTTCGATGTGGCCAGCCTGCGTCAGGCCTTGAGCAAGGAGCTCGATCATCTGGGCAAGATCCAGAACCCGACCGGCGATGTGAACCTGTCCCAGGACCTGGCGCGCCTGCTCAATCAGGCCGACCGCCTGTCCCAGCAGAAAGGAGATCAGTTCATCTCCAGTGAGCTGGTGCTGCTTGCGGCGTTGGATGAAAACACCAAGCTGGGCAAGCTGCTGCTCGGCCAGGGGGTGAGCAAGAAGGCCCTGGAAAATGCCATCGCCAACCTGCGCGGTAGCGAGGCGGTGAACGATCCCAATGCCGAAGAAGCGCGCCAGGCGCTGGACAAGTACACCATCGACCTGACCAAGCGGGCCGAGGAAGGCAAGCTGGACCCGGTGATCGGCCGCGACGATGAGATTCGTCGTACCGTGCAGGTGCTGCAGCGCCGCACCAAGAACAACCCGGTGTTGATCGGCGAGCCGGGGGTGGGCAAGACCGCGATCGTCGAGGGGCTGGCCCAGCGCATCGTCAACGGCGAGGTGCCGGATGGCCTCAAGGACAAGCGCCTGCTGTCGCTGGACATGGGCGCGCTGATTGCCGGGGCCAAATTCCGTGGCGAGTTCGAGGAGCGCCTGAAGGCCGTGCTCAACGAGTTGTCCAAGCAGGAAGGACGGATCATCCTGTTCATCGACGAGTTGCACACCATGGTCGGCGCCGGCAAGGCGGAGGGTGCCATGGATGCCGGCAACATGCTCAAGCCGTCGCTGGCGCGCGGCGAGCTTCACTGCGTCGGCGCCACCACCCTGGACGAGTACCGCCAGTACATCGAGAAGGACGCGGCCCTGGAGCGGCGCTTTCAGAAGGTGCTGGTCGACGAGCCCAGCGAGGAAGACACCATCGCCATCCTGCGTGGCCTCAAGGAGCGCTACGAGGTGCACCACAAGGTGGCGATCACCGATGGCGCGATCATCGCCGCGGCCAAGCTCAGCCACCGCTACATCACCGACCGCCAGCTGCCGGACAAGGCCATCGACCTGGTCGACGAGGCCGCCAGCCGCATCCGCATGGAAATCGACTCCAAGCCCGAAGTGCTCGATCGTCTCGAGCGCCGGCTGATCCAGCTCAAGGTCGAGGCCCAGGCGCTGAAGAAGGAGGAGGACGAGGCGGCGCTCAAGCGCCTGGCCAAACTCAACGAGGATATCGCCCGGCTGGAGCGCGAGTACGCCGACCTGGAGGATATCTGGAAGTCGGAGAAGGCCGAGGTGCAAGGCTCGGCGCAGATTCAGGAGAAGATCGAGCAGGCCCGTCAGGAACTGGAGTCGGCCCGGCGCAAGGGCGACCTCAATCGCATGGCCGAGCTGCAGTACGGCGTCATTCCGGACCTGGAGCGCAGCCTGCAGATGGTCGACCAGCACGGCAAGACCGAAAACCAGCTGCTGCGCAGCAAGGTCACCGAGGAAGAGATCGCCGAAGTGGTGTCCAAGTGGACCGGCATTCCGGTGTCGAAGATGCTCGAGGGCGAGCGCGACAAGCTGCTGAAGATGGAAGGGCTGCTGCATCAGCGCGTGATTGGCCAGGACGAGGCCGTGGTCGCCGTGGCCAATGCTGTGCGCCGTTCGCGCGCGGGCCTGTCCGACCCGAACCGACCCAGCGGCTCCTTCCTGTTCCTCGGCCCGACCGGGGTGGGCAAGACCGAGCTGTGCAAGGCGCTGGCCGAGTTCCTCTTCGATACCGAGGAGGCGCTGGTGCGCATCGACATGTCCGAGTTCATGGAGAAACACTCGGTGGCCCGCCTGATTGGCGCGCCGCCCGGCTACGTCGGCTACGAGGAGGGCGGTTATCTGACCGAAGCGGTACGCCGCAAACCCTACTCGGTGGTGTTGATGGACGAGGTGGAAAAAGCCCACCCGGACGTGTTCAACGTGCTCCTGCAGGTGCTCGAGGACGGCCGCCTGACCGACAGCCACGGCCGTACCGTGGACTTCAAGAACTGCGTGCTGGTGATGACTTCCAACCTTGGCTCCGTGCAGATCCAGGAGCTGGTCGGTGATCGCGAGGCCCAGCGCGCCGCGGTGATGGATGCCGTTGGCAGCCACTTCCGTCCGGAATTCGTCAACCGCATCGACGAGGTGGTGGTGTTCGAGCCCCTGGCGCGCGAGCAGATCGCCGGCATCGCGCAGATCCAACTGGGTCGCCTGCGCCAGCGCCTGGCCGAGCGCGAGCTGAGCCTGGAGTTGAACGAGCAGGCCCTGGACAAGCTGATCGCCGTTGGTTACGACCCTGTCTATGGCGCGCGGCCGCTGAAGCGGGCGATCCAGCGCTGGGTCGAGAATCCGCTGGCGCAACTGATCCTGGCCGGCAAGTTCGAGCCCGGCAGCACCATCACCGGCACGGTAGTGGACGACGAGATCGTCTTCGCCTGAGTCGACGTCAACGCCCCGTCTCGGCATGCGCCGGACGGGGCATTGTTCATGGCGACGTCGCCACTTTTTTTGGGGGGGTGTCCGCATCAAGCGCCTAAGCGCTGACGGTCTCTCGCTGCGGCATTGGGGGGCTTGGGCGCTTCTGGCGGGTGGGGATTAAAGGTGCTCGAGCAGCAGCTCCAGCGCCTCGGCCTGATCCTGCGCCAGGTCGATGATATGGAAGCCTGCCCAGCAGTGTTGATCGTCCGCGGCCGGCCGGCTCCACAGGCAGTCGGCGGCCAGCCTGATCTCGCCGACGCCCTTGATCACCTGCTCGCTGACCAGGCGGCACTCGACCAGGGTGTCGGCCCGCTGCGGTGTGTCGCTGAACAGCATGAAGCCATCGCTGGAAAGATCGACGATCCGGCCGAGGCGTCTGCCGCTGTGCAATTCGAAGACCTCCAGTTGCAGTTCGGGAGTATGACGGCTGTTCTGTCGACGATCTTCCATGAATGGCTCCTTAGCGGGGTGTTGCCGCGCGCCCGGTGAAGCGCTGCAGCACGCGGTAGATGGCGGTGAGGGCGCGATCCATCAGCGGCGAGTTGCGTTCGTCACTGACAATGCGCGCCTGGCCTTGCTCCATTTCGCGAGCCAGTTGCGCCAGGGGCTTGATCGCGACCCGCTGGCCGCTGTGGTCGACGAACATGTAGTTGCGGGTGGTCGGGCTGAACCAGGACAGCTTCAGCGTGCGCGTCTGTCCGTTCTCGTCGAACTCGAACCAGGTGCCGAACTCGATGTGCATCAGCTGCTCGCTGAGCTGCTTGGCGGTGCTGGACAGTTCGGGCTGAGCAGGCTCGCCGGCATCTTCTTCGAACATGCTGCCGAAGGTGCTGGCGGCCAGCGGCGGGTTGAGCTTGGCGGCAAGCTGAGGTTGTTTGGCCTGGACGGCGTGCTGGCAGGCGACCAGATCCTGCAGCAGGCGGCGAATACCGTCCTCGTGGTAGCCGCCGAGCAGTTGCAGGCCCTTGCGCAAGTCTTCCAGCAGAGGCACGCGCAGCGCCTGCAGGCGCTCGCGCTCGGCCTCGTCGAGCAGGGTGCCGCTCCATGCCAGCTGTTCGGCCACTTCGCAGGCGCGCTGCCATTCGCCGCTTTGCGCCCCCTGGCGCAACAGGATGAACACCAGCACATCGGTCCAGGTCAGCTCGAGGAAGTTGCGAATGATCGGCGGTGGCTCACGCTGCTCCAGGCAGCCGGCGATCACTTCGAGTGCCTGCTGGCGGGCACTCAATAGTCTGTCGCGGCCCTTGGCGGCCTCCACCGCGCGGCGCTCGCGCAGCTCGACCTTGTGCTGGAGGGTCTGGGTGTACTGATCGAGTTCCTCGTGCAAGGCCTCGAACAGCAGCAGATCGCCACTGAAGCCATTGATCACCCGTTCCACTACCCATTGCATCTTGCTCAACAGGCCGCGCTCTTCGTCGCCTTCGCCATACATGACGCCCGCCTGGGCCAGTGCGTTGAGCAGGCGCCGCGCCGGATGCTGGTGCTGGGTGAAAAGCTCCTTGTCCTGCAGCGCCACTTTCAGATAGGGCGTATGCAGGTGGGACAGGGCGGTCTTGTAGCAGTCGGCCAGGCAGGTGTCGTCGAGAATGAAGTCGAACAGCATGCCCACCAGGTCGATGGTATCGGCTTCCTGGTCGGAGAGTTTCTGTTCGCCGGGTCGCGGGCTGTGGCTGTCCAGCTGCTGCTGCAGGTCGGACTTCAGGCCCTCGACTCGCTGCGGATTGCGCATGCGCTGCGCCAGGTCCTCGGCGGACTGGCGCTGCATGCGGTTGAGCGCCTCGAGCAGCTCGCTTGCGCTATAGGTGCGAGTGGCGCCTCTGGGGGCGAAGCTGGAGATACTCGGCGTGCCGCCGAGCAGCGGTGCGTCGGCGGCGTGGCGGCGGTGCTCGCCGAGCAGGGCGGACAGGCTGCTGAGCAGTGCGCTCGGATCGCTGGGGGGCGGGCCGCCGAGGTTGGGCGGCGCAGCCGAGGCGGGCGTCGCCTCGCTGCTCGGCGTGCCCGCCGGTGGCGGCGTCAGGCCGAGGGGCGTTTCCTCCACGGGCCTGCTCGCCGGCGGGTTGGCCGCTGGCGGCGTGGACGCGCTGCGGCGGATGCTGGGTTTGAGGTTGGGCAGAATGCCGGCGTCGATCAGGCGCTGGTTCAAGGCCGCATACAGGTTGTCCAGCCCGCGCATCACGTGCTGGTCGAACAGGCTGTAAAGGATGATCTTGATCCGTAGCGGCAGCGGGCAGGGCGTCAGGGCCTCGCGAAAGGCCTGGGCAATCATCTGCGGGCCGAACGGGTTGCCGTCCTCGCTGAGCTTGGTGCCGTTGTTGAGCAGTGCCAGGCGTTGCTCGAGGGCGTACAAGGGTTGCGCGCAACGCGCCTTGACCCGGCTGACCATATTGATGATCTGCAGGGCTTCTTCGTACTCCTCGTTCTCGATCAGACTCAGGCGCTCGGCTTCCAGGTCACCGGCGCTGGTCGCTGGCTTGAGTGTGCCCTGGAAGAAATCGGTGAAGTTCTGCGCCACCGCGCGCAGGTAGCTGCGCTCGATCTTGGGCCGCAGTTTGCGTATCTCGCGCATGCTGTCGAAGAACAGGCTTTGCAGCTGGTTGCTCTCGGCCTTGTCGGCACACTCGAACAGGGTGTCGTCGACTTGGCCGAACACCTGACCAAGGTGCTCGGCCAGGCTGTTCATCACCAACTGCCGGCAACTCTGCGCCAGCTCGCCAAAGCGCGGCTGGATGCCGCGGCTGGCAAGGGTGGTTCCGGGCTTGCCGGTGTGCGGGGGCTGGTCCTGGGTACTCATCCGAGCTTCCTGGCTAAAACAGCGCGGCCGGCATGTGCTGCACAGATCACGATCATAGGAAACATATAGCAGCCCACCGCCGACCTGCAAAGCATTGTCACAAAAGCAATTTAGGGGGTTGACAGGGGCTTCTGGAACCGTAAAATGGCGCGCCTCTGATACGGGAAACGGTTCACGCCAAAGCCGGTATCGGGGACTTGGAGGCACGAAGTTCCGCGATAGCTCAGTCGGTAGAGCAAATGACTGTTAATCATTGGGTCCCTGGTTCGAGTCCAGGTCGCGGAGCCAATCTTCCAGCCGGGGTATAGCGCAGTCCGGTAGCGCGCCTGCTTTGGGAGCAGGATGTCGGGAGTTCGAATCCCCCTACCCCGACCATTTTCGGGTCGTTAGCTCAGTTGGTAGAGCAGTTGGCTTTTAACCAATTGGTCGTAGGTTCGAATCCTACACGACCCACCACTTCAAGCTCGCTTGAATTCAAAGAACCCGCCAAGTGCGGGTTTTTTGTTGTCTGGCGTTTCTGCTCCGGCTGGCCATGGCCGCACTGGCCGCACTGGCCGCATGGCGGCCAGTGCGCTGGAGCGTCGTCAGTGCAGCTTCAGGCGCGGCTCGGTGCTGCGGCCGATACGGTCGCTGAGCATCAGTAGCAGGGTGCGCAGGGGGCCATACAGGGCCATCTGGTGCATGCGGTAGAGGGAGACGTAGAACACCCGCGCCAGCCAGCCTTCGAGCATCACGCTGCCCGTCAGGTTGCCCATCAAGTTGCCGATCGCCGAAAAGCTCGACAGCGAGATCAATGAGCCATAGTCGCGATAGTGGTATGTCGGCAGCGGCTGGCCATCGATACGCAGCTTCAGCGACTTGGCCAGCAGCGAGGCTTGCTGGTGCGCCGCCTGGGCGCGTGGCGGTACATTGCGTCCTTCGCTGTCCGGTTGCGGGCAGGCGGCACAATCGCCGAAGGCGAAGATATTGTCGTCGCGGGTGGTCTGCAGCGTTGGCCGCACCTGCAGCTGGTTGATCCGGTTGCTTTCCAGGCCGTCGAGGTCCTTGAGGAAGCCGGGCGCGCGGATGCCGGCCGCCCAGACCTTGAGCCCGGCGCTGATGCTCTCGCCCTGGGCGGTGTGCAGGGCGTCGCGGGTCACTTCGCGAACCGCGGCGTTGGTCAGCACCGTTACCCCGAGCTTCTCCAGGGTCTTGTGCACCGGCTTGCCGATGCGTTCCGGCAGCGCCGGCAGAACCCGTGGGCCGGCCTCGATAAGGGTGATGCGCATGTTCTCCGGACGGATGCGGTCAAGTCCGTAGGCCGCCAGTTCGCGCGCCGCGTGATGCAGCTCGGCGGCCAGCTCCACGCCGGTGGCGCCGGCGCCGACGATGGCCACGCTGATCTGTCCGGTGCTGCCGTCCTGGCTGGCGTGGGCGCGCAGGTAGTGGCTGAGCAATTGGCGGTGAAAGCGTTCGGCCTGCTCGCGGGTGTCGAGAAACAGGCAGTGCTCGGCGGCGCCCTGGGTGCCGAAATCGTTGGTGCTGCTGCCGACGGCCAGTACCAGGCTGTCGTAGCCCAGTTCGCGCTCGGGCACCAGCACCTCACCGCGCTCGTCGAGGGTGGCGGCCAGGCTGATGGTGCGGGCGGCGCGGTTGAGTCCGGTCATGCGCCCGAGTTGGAACTCGAAATGGTTCCACTTGGCCTGGGCCACGTAGTTCAGTTCGTCTTCCGAGGAATTGAGCGAGCCGGCGGCCACCTCATGCAGTAGCGGCTTCCAGATATGGGTCAGGTTGGCGTCGACCAGGGTGACTTTGGCTTGGCCGCGTTTGCCCAGGGTCTTACCCAGGCGGGTGGCAAGCTCCAGGCCGCCGGCGCCGCCGCCGACGATCACGATTCGATGGGACATGGTGCACTCTCACAAGGCTTTGAAAAAAGCAGGGGGAGTTCGGCTGGGCGAGCGCGAAGCAGCTCATAGCACCAGGCGACTCAGCAGGCGGCTCAGCAGGCCCAGGCCCATCACCACGGCCAGAATCACCAACAGCAGGCGCCAGGGCTTGAACGGCTGGCGTTCGACTTGATGCTGGGGGGCGCTCAGGTACTGCTCGACGCGTTGCTGGTCGTCGGGGCTCAGGCGGCTGGACATGGGGACCTCGATGGATCAGGCGGTATCGACGCGTGGCTGGCACGGTTGTCGTCAGGGGCCTGTGAATGGTGGCTATTCTAGCCGTGGGTTCGCCAAGGGCTCAACGCACAGGTCGTCATTCAGGCAGATAATGCCGCCTCGCAGTACGCGTGCGGTGATGCCGCCGTGGCCGCGCATCGCCTGGAAGGCGCCTGCGCCCAGGCGCTCCTCCAGGCGCGCGCAGGGTTGGCACCAGCCGGTGGTCTCCAGCACTGCCTGGCCGATGCGAAAACGCCGGCCCTTGAGGCTGAACAGGTTGATGCCGCTGATGGCGATGTTGCGGCGCAGGTCCCGCGGGTGTATCGGCTGCTCCTCCGGGCGGCCGAGCAAGGCGCTGATCACCGCCAGGTGTTCCCACTGGATCAGGGTGACCTGGCGTGCATTGCGTGGTCCCGCGCGACTATGGTCGCCGGTCAGGCCCGCTTCGCGGCGAGCTTCCACCGCGTCCAGTTCGAGCATTGCAGCGCGCGACTCGGGGCGTACCCCTATCCAGCGCACGCGACCTTGCTGGGGCACCGTGGCAAGCAGTTGCTGCAGCGGGCTCACAGGCTGATACCGACGTCGAACAATACGCTGCGGCCGAGGTTGCCGCGCAGGAAGTCCGGGGCGTTGGGGTGGGCGAACAGCACGCGGGCAAAGGTCGGCCCCACCAGCGACAGCGAACGCCAGCCCTGGCGCAGGTACTCGGTAGGCGGTGGAAAGTGGCTGTTGAAGTCGGGCGAGGCGCGCTTGAGATTGACGTAGGCGAGCAGGTCCAGCTCGCCGAGGTCGAGGCCGCGCTCCTGGTAGTTGTGGGCTTTCTTGCGCAGGGTTGGCGCCAGGCGCGCCTGCAGTTCGGCGGTGGGGATGCGCCGCGGCTTGGCTTCGCGGCGAACCAGCTGGCTCAGGGAGAAGGCGCTGCGGCGACGTTCCAGCTCGGCGCGCCACTCATCGTTCAGGCGCCGACCTTCGTCCAGCACGAAAAATACCTCGAAGTTGGCATCGCGAAACAGCACATCGGGGGGCTCCTGATCCGAGGGGCTGAACTCATCGAGGCGGTGGCCGACGTTGAGGGCTTGCAGCAGGCGCTGGCAGACCCAGCGCTCACGCTCCCACTTGCGGGCGTTGGACAAAAAAGCGTTGGCTTGTTCGGCCTGATGCGTGAGCAGGCGCAAGTAGTCGGAATCGTCCATAGCTGACAGCTTAGCCCGCTGGCGCGGCTGTCTGGTAGTCCCGGCGTGCCTGCGCAGGCCCGCGCGAGCGCTTTGGTCGCATGCAGGGCGCAGGCGCTAGGGGTGGGCCGGTGTAGACTGGCCGGGTCATCGTCAGGCCGCTGGATATCGTTCTATGATCGCTGCCGAACTGCTTTCGCCGACCAGTCAGGTGGCTGGCTGGTTGTTGTACCTGCCCGCATTGCTCTGGGCCCTGTGGCGGGCGCCCTGGCTGGAGCTGTTCAGCGATCTGCGCCGCCAGCACCTGCTGTTCGGCACTGCCGTCGCGCTGTTTCTCTTGTGGCTGGTGCGGCGCGACTTCGAGTCGGGCCTGTCCTATCACTTGATCGGCATGACGGCGGTGACCCTGCTGCTGGACTGGCCGCTGGCGATTCTGGTCGGCCTGGCCGCGCAACTGGGCATGCTCCTGGTCGGCTATCAGGCGCTGGCGGCGCTAGGCGTCAATGGCGTCTTGCTGGTGCTGATCCCGGTGTTGGTGACCGAGGTATGTGCCTTGCTGGTCGAGCGGGCGCAGCCGCGCAACCTGTTCGTCTACATCTTCTTCTGTGGGTTCTTTCCCGCCGCCCTGGCCGCGCTGTTGTGCGTCCTCGCCGGGCTGGGCGTGCTCTGGCTCGACGGGCTCTTTCCGATGCCGGTGTGGCTGACGGATTTCGTCGGCTATCTGTGGCTGGTGATTTTCCCCGAGGCCTTCATCAACGGCATGCTGGTTACCGCGCTGGTGGTGTTTTATCCGGACTGGCTGGAGACCTTCAATCGCTCGCGCTACCTGTCGGCGCCCTGGAAGGATGACGAGACGCCGCGTTGATGACGCTGGCTTCAGCGGATGAATCGGCACCTTGAATTTGTTCCAGGTCAACAGATAGGCGCTGGGTTCTGGCAATCTGCCGGGCGAGTGAGCGGCTTTGCCCTATGGCTTTCAAGGGGATCCGAGTCACGCTTGGGGAATCAGCGCAGAGGAGAGCAGGTTATGGGTGTACACGAATGGGCCAGGCAGGAGATCGACCAGGCGCTGCAGCGGGCGCACGAGCAGGGCTTCGACCCCCTGCTCGGCATGCGTGCGCTGCTCAGCGCGGTGGTGGAGGGCAATAGAGCCGGACGCGATGGCGCGGACCTCGCGGCCGAACTCCGATTTCTCGCCGACAACCTGGCCGATGACCAGGACTACGGCTTCATGCGCCCTTGAGCGCTCGAGCCTGGGCTGGCCGAGGCGCGTCGTCAGTGCTCGCGTGGCGGCAGTTCGCCTGAGAACAGGTCGTCCTCCAGTTCGTTGCCGGGAATCTTGTGTTCCTCGGAGGCCCAGGCCCCCAGGTCGATCAGTTTGCAGCGCTGCGAGCAGAACGGCCGGTTCGGGCTCTGCGGGCCCCACTCGACAGGGGCGCCGCAGGTCGGGCAGGCGACGGTAGTAGGGGTGCTCATGCTTGGCCTCCGCGTAGGGTCAGGTAGAAAGCGTGCAGGCGCTCGACTTCGCTGCGTAACCAGCTCAGATCGCGATCGTTGACCAGCACGTCGTGGGCGTGGCGCAGGCGCTCTTCCCGGTTGGTCTGGGCCCTGAGAATGGCCTGGACCTGCTCGGCCGAGGCCTGGTCGCGCAGCATGGTGCGTTGCACCTGCAGCTGCTCGGGGGCGTCGACCACCAGTACCCGCTGGGTCAGCTGGTGCTGGCCGGACTCCACCAGCAGGGGTGACACCAGGATGGCGTAGGGCGACTCGGCGCGCGCCAGATACTGCGAGATTTCCTCGCCGATCAGTGGGTGCAGCAGGGTCTCCAGCCAGCGGCGTTCAGTGGCGTCGGCGAACACGCGGGCACGCAGGGCGGCGCGATCCAGCTGGCCGTCGGCCAGCAGCACCTCGGGGCCGAAGTGCTCGACGATCTTCGCCAATGCCGGTCGGCCAGGCTCGACTACCCAGCGGGCGGCGTGGTCGGCGTCTACCAGGTGCACGCCCTGATCGACGAAGCACTGGGCGACAGCGCTCTTGCCGCTGCCGATGCCGCCGGTAAGGCCAAGAATCCAGGGTTTCATCAGGAAGAGCGGCTCTCGTGGCCCATAAACAGGGCTCCAATTGTAGAGCAGCAGTCGGCTCACTGGCCAATGGCGCTCGGGTCAATGCCCCAGGGCGCCTCAAGCGCCCGGAGGTCTAGCGGAACCCGGCGAAGTGCAGGTAGCTGGCGGTGATCTGGTCGCCCCAGAGCAGGGCGATCCAGCCGGCCAGCGCCAGGTAGGGGCCGAACGGGATGGGGGTGCTGGTTGCGGCGTTGCGCAGGCGCAGCATGATCACCCCGAGTACGGCGCCGACCAACGACGACAGCAGAATGGTCAGCGGCAGCACCTGCCAGCCGCCCCAGGCGCCGAGCATGGCCAGCAGCTTGAAGTCGCCGTAGCCCATGCCTTCCTTGCCGGTGATCAGCTTGAACAGCCAGTACACCGACCACAGGCTCAGGTAGCCGGCGATCGCGCCCCACAGCGCCGCTTCCAGGCTGGTAAACAAGCCGAAGTAGTTGGCGATCAGCCCCAGCCACAGCAGCGGCAGTACCAGAGAGTCCGGAAGCAGCTGGTGGTCGGTGTCGATCAGGCTCATCGCCAGCAGGCCCCAGGTCAGCAGCAACATGCCACCGGCCTGCCAGCTGAGGCCGAAGCGCCAGGCGACAAAAGCCGACAGCAGGCCGCAGGCCAGTTCGACCAGCGGGTAGCGCAGGCTGATGGGGGCCTTGCAGCTGGAGCACTTGCCGCGCAGGAACAGGTAGCTGATGACCGGAATGTTTTCCCAGGGGCGGATCTCGTGGCCGCAGTGCGGGCAACGTGAGTTGGGCAGGATCAGGTTGAAGGTGGGCGTGCTGGCGGGCGCCGGCAGCTCGAGGATTTCCCGGGCCTGGGCCTGCCAGTCGCGCTGCATCATCAGCGGCAGGCGATAGACCACCACATTGAGGAAGCTGCCGATCAGCAGGCCCAGCAGCAGGGCGACCAAAAGCAAGGCCGGCAAGCTGCCGGCCAGAAAGTCCAGGGTCATAGGTCAGCCAACCACCGCACCCAACTGGAAGATCGGCAGGTACATGGCGACGATGAGGCCGCCGACCAGTACGCCGAGCACAGCCATGATCATGGGTTCCATCAGGGTGGTCAGGTTGTCGACGGCGTTGTCCACCTCGTCCTCGTAGAAGCCCGCCACCTTGTCGAGCATCTCGTCCAGCGAGCCGGACTCCTCGCCGATGGCGGTCATCTGCACGGCCATGCTGGGGAAGATACCGGTGGTGCGCATCGAGAAATTGAGCTGGGTGCCGGAGGACACATCGTTGCGAATCTTGTGCACGGCATCGCGGAACACTACGTTGCCGGTGGCGCCGGCCACCGAGTCGAGCGCCTCGACCAGGGGCACCCCGGCGGCGAAGGTGGTCGCCAGGGTGCGCGCGTAGCGCGCGACCACCGCCTTGTACAGGATATCCCCGACGATCGGAGCCTTCAGCAGGGTGCGGTCGAGGAAGTCGCGGAATTTCTCCGAGCGCTTGTAGGTGGCCTTGAACGCAAACGCGGCGGCAAAAATGCCGAATACAAACAGGTACCACCATTCCTGCAGCCCGCGGGACATACCCACCACCATTTGGGTGAAGGCGGGCAGTTCTGCGCCGAAGCCTTGAAAAACTTCCTCGAACTGCGGTACCACCTTGATAAGCAGGATGGCGGTGACGATGATGGCGACCACTATCACCGCGATGGGGTAGGTCATGGCCTTCTTGATCTTGGCCTTGAGCGCTTCGGTCTTTTCCTTGTAGGTGGCGATACGGTCCAGTAAGGTTTCCAGGGCGCCGGACTGTTCGCCGGAGTCGACCAGGTTGCAATACAGGTCGTCGAAGTACAGCGGCTTTTTGCGCAGCGAGGCGGCGAAGCTGTTGCCGGCGGCGACTTCCTGCTTCACCTCGTCGATCAACTTGCGCATATTGGGGTTGTCGAAGCCCTCGCCGATGATGTCGAATGATTGCAGCAGTGGCACCCCAGCCTTCATCATGGTCGCCATTTGTCGGGTGAACAGGGCGATGTCCATCGGCTTGATCTTCTTGCCGGCACCGAACAGCGCGACGGGCTTCTTGCGCACCTTGAGCGGGTTGATGCCCTGCTTGCGCAAATGAGCCTTGACCAGGGCAGGGGACTGCCCGGCCAGCTCGCCCTTGATCTTGCCGCCTTTCTTGTCGGTACCTTCCCAGATAAAGGTACTGGTCTTGAGCGCTTTGGCCGCCATCGGTTAATCCTTGGTTACGCGGTTAACTTCTTCGAGGCTGGTGATGCCCTGCATGGCCTTCAGCAGGGCCGAGGCGCGCAGGTCATTGAAGCCGTCTTTGCGCATCTGCGCTGAGATATCAATGGAATTGCCTTCTTCCATGATAATCCGTTGCAGGGCGGGCGTGTTTTTAACCACTTCATATATCCCGACACGGCCCTTGTAGCCGCCCAGGCAGTTCTCACAGCCGCTCGGGTGGTGCGCATAGAGCTTGAAGGTGCCGATTTGCGCCTCCGGGAAGCCCTCTTCCAGCAGCGCTTCGCGAGGGACCTGTACCTCCTTCTTGCAGCTGCTGCACAGCTTGCGCGCCAGGCGCTGGGCGATGATCAGGTTGACCGAGGTGGCGATGTTGAACGAGGGTACGCCCATATTGCGCAGGCGGGTCAGGGTTTCCGCGGCGCTGTTGGTGTGCAGGGTGGACATCACCATGTGCCCGGTCTGCGCCGCCTTGATCGCGATGGAGGCGGTATCCAGGTCGCGGATCTCACCGACCATGATGATGTCCGGATCCTGGCGCAGGAAGGCGCGTAGCGCGGCGGTGAAGTCCATGCCCTGCTTGGGGTTGACGTTGACCTGGTTGATGCCCTCCAGGTTGATCTCCACCGGGTCTTCGGCGGTGGAGATGTTCACATCCACCGTGTTGAGGATGTTCAGGCCGGTATACAGCGACACCGTCTTGCCGGAGCCTGTCGGGCCGGTGACCAGGATCATCCCCTGCGGCTGCTTGAGCGCCGCCATATACAGCTCTTTCTGCGACTCTTCATAGCCCAGGGCGTCGATGCCCATCTGTGCGCTGGAGGGGTCGAGGATCCGCATCACGATCTTCTCGCCCCACAGGGTCGGGCAGCTGCTGACGCGGAAATCGATGGACTTGGTCTTGGAGATGCGCATCTTGATCCGCCCGTCCTGCGGCTTGCGCCGCTCGGAGATATCCAGCGCAGCCATCACCTTCAGGCGCGCGGAGATGCGCGGGGCCAGCTGGATCGGCGGGCGGGCGATCTCGTGGAGGATACCATCGGTGCGAAAGCGCACCCGGTAGACCTTCTCGTAGGGTTCGAAGTGCAGGTCCGAGGAGCCGCCCTTGATCGCATCCAGCAGCATCTTGTTGACGAAGCGCACCACCGGAGCGTCGTCGGCGTCCTGTTGCACGCCGTCGTCCTTGTCGTCGTCCACCGCCTGCACGTCAAGCCCTTCCAGGTCGACGTCGGCGAGGTCTTCCATGCCGCTGGTGCCGGCGTCGAAGAACTTGTCGATGGCGTCGCCCAGCTTGTCATCCTCCACCAGCAGCGCTTCGGTGCTTAGGCCGGTACTGAACTGGATGTCGGTGACCGCCTGGTGGTTGGTCGGGTCGGACAGGGCGATAAACAGCTTGTTGCCGCGCCTGTACAGTGGCAGCACGCGGTGCTGGCGGCAGAGCTTCTCGCTGACCAATTCGTGCGGCTGGCTGTCCTTGTCGATGGCGGAAAGGTCGCATAGCGGCACGCCGAACTGCTCTGCGGCGATCTCGGCGATAGCTCGGCTCTTGGCCAGTTTGTTCTGTACCAGGTAGGACACCAGCGGGATCTTGTTGCGTAGCGCCTGGGCCTGGGCCTGGCAGGCGGCTCGCTCTTCCAGCAGTTCGGCGGTGACCAGTTGGCGGGCGAGCCCAGTCAGGGCGGGGGATTCGTTCATTGCACTCTGCTAATGGTAAAGGGCGGCGGATGCTGCTGATTTATAGCCTACTGGCGCGCCAAGCCCAAGTGTAGAGTGAACGGGTGACAAAAAAGGTCAGTACCTGTCGCGGCCGGGCTTGGCGGGGCGGTAGTGGGGAGGGTGATCCCCGTATTTGGCGCGCTCTGGGGAGTTGGCACGGTATCTGCTTTTTCCTTGCCAGGTCACCGACCTTAACCACAACTAGGAGCTTGCCAATGAAGTCTCTCAAGAAGCAAAAGGGTTTTACCCTGATCGAGCTGATGATCGTGATTGCGATTATCGGCATCTTGGCTGCCATCGCCATTCCGCAATTCAACGAATATCGCGCAAAAGCGAATGATTCGTTGGCTCTTGCTGATAACAAGAATCTTGTAACTTCCTTTGCTGCAGCTCAACGCTGAGTCGGAGACTAGAAGAATGAAAAAAATTACAGGCGGTATGTTGTTGTTGGCTTCTATTTTTGCTCAGTGCGCTGTGGCGGACAATACTCAGGAAATTCTGGCGAGCGGTCAGCAGGTTATCCTTAGCGATTGTTCGCTTCTGGCCGATGACGTGACTGTCTCGCTCTCGAACCGAGTTCAAGCAGGCTATTTTTGCCGCACCGGGGCAGGTGTGGTTTCTAATATCACGATTGCTACTTGCCATACCGCAGGGCGGACCGCAACCCGTACAGTCGAAACCCCTTGTGTAGATACCTCTGGTGGTGTAGCGCTGCAACCCGGTGAGGTCGCCTGCGACGGCACCGGTTCTGGTGTTAACGTTGCTAGCAACCAAGGGGCTGCTATTTTTGTTGGAAGGACTGGGGGTGGTGCTATTGGGCCTCAACCCCTTAATGGCTCAAACTGTGCTGACGATGGCAGTTCGCTCAATCAGTATCTGAACTAAGTGACTTTAGTTGTGAAGTAGGGAGGCTAACCGCCTCCCTTCTATGAGCTCAGAGAGGCTCCAAGCTGTTTCTGAATCGCGCTATGTCGGATCCCAGGCGCTAGGTTGGAATCGCCGAAGGCGCTTCCGTCGTTTACTGCGGGCGGTAATAGTCGCCATTTAATGGGGCTGGTTTTGTTTTCTCTATATATTTGGCGATTGGATCATCTTGGCGGGTCGTTTTTTGATTCAGATTCCGTTTTGTAAGAAATGAATATTTCCTGTGATTTCCTGACTGCACTACGCTTGGCGTTTAAGGCGAAGTTCGGCTGGATGGCGGTTGGCATCCTGCAGGTGGTGGCGCTGGCCACGCTATTGTCCGCCTATTTCAGCGGTCGTCAGCCGGCCACCGTGGCGCTGGATGTGGGTTTCTCCACCATCCGTATGCTGCTGCCGCTTCTGATCGTGTTGCTGGTGCAGGAGTTGCTGTCGCGCGAATTCGACAGGCGCTATTACCTCAGTTCTCTGACCTACCCGCGGGCGCGTAGCAGTCTGTTGCTAGGGCGCTTCTCTGCGGTGTTGATGTTGGTGCTGGGGGTGCTGCTAATACTGGGATTGTTTCAAGTCGGCCTGGTGCGTTTTATCGGAGGTTTCTATCCCCAGGCCACGCCGGTAGCTTTGGGCGAGCCCTACCTTATCACTCTTGCTTTCTTGGCCCTGGACCTGCTGGTGCTTGCGGCGCTGGCGACCCTGCTGGCGGTAGTCGCCTCGACGCAGAGCTTCGTTTTGATCGGCACCTTCGGATTTATGCTGGTGGCGCGCTCCTATGGCGCCATCATCGAACTGCTTAGCAGTGAGTCAGGACTAGTGAGCAATACTGAAGGCTATCGCGCGAGTCTCGGCGTGTTGGGCTATCTGCTACCAGATCTCGGCGCGCTGGACGTGCGGATGCTGGCGCTCTACGGCAAGCCGGAGTTTCTGCCGGCCGATTGGCCCTGGATGCTGTTGAGTAACTTGGCCTACGCCGTCGCCCTACTGGCATTGGCGGTGTGGGCGCTGCAGCGCAAGCGGTTCGCCTGATTATGCGCAACCGTCGCTCTTGGCCCCTGCTGCTAGCGTTGGTCGGCTTCGCCCTTTTTTCTGCCGCCTCGCAATGGCGCGCCCAGGCGCCTGCGCTTGTCGCGCCCACCGTTGAAGGGCGGGTTGTGATAGCCGCGCCAGTATTGCTGGCGCTGTTCGGTGGCGATCGCTTCCTGGCGGCCAGTCTGGAAACCATGCGCCTAGCGGCTACTGGGGTGGATTGGGGGCAGGCCGATACTGGCTACCTAATCCGTGCCCAGCAGGAGGTAGCCAAGCTCAATCCCTGTCATGAAGATAACTACTACCTGGCCAACGGCCTGTTGACCTGGGGCGGGGCGGATCGTGAGGGCACCGAGGTGCTACGCCAAGCCATGCAGTGCCGCTTCTGGGACGAGCTGCCGCCGTTTTTCTATGGCTTCAACCAGGCGTTCTTCAACAAGGACATCGCCGAGGCCAGCCGTGCGCTGAACCTGGCGGCCCAGCGCGCCACCGGTAATGCGGCGGGCTTTCGCAAGCTGGCGGTGATGCTGCAGGCGGAGTCCTTCGCCGACGAGAAGCTGGCCCTGGATTACTTGATTCAGCAGCGCGACGCGGCGCGCGACGATCCCAAGTTGCAGCAGATGCTCGACAAGCGTGTTGTGCGCCTGCAAGGCCTGGTCGACCTGCGCGACGCGCAGCGCCGCTTCGAGGCGGATAACGGCGCCCTGCATGATCTGCAGCAGCTGGTAGAGTCTGGTTTGCTCAAGGCCCTGCCGGATGACCCGCTGCGCCTCGGCTACGAGCTGCGCGACGGGCGCATCATCCTGAAGAAAATGAAAGTTGCCGGAGTGGAGGATCAGTCGTGAATGCGGCACTGGAGTTTCACGGCGTCAGCCAGACCTTTCATGCCAAGGGCAAGTCGGTGCGGGCGCTGCGCGATGTCAATCTCAGGGTGACTGAGGGCGAGGTGTTCGGCTTCGTCGGACCCAATGGTGCCGGCAAGTCCACCACCATCAAGGTGATGCTCGACCTGATCAACGACTATTCCGGCGAGGTGACACTCTACGGCACCTCCTCGCGCGACCCCAGGTCGCGTGAGGGCATCGCCTATGTGCCGGAAACCCCGGCGCTGTACGAGCAGTTCACACCGCTGGAAATCCTGCGCATGGCCCTGTCGATGTACGGTATTCGCCGCCGCGATGAAAAAGTCTGGTGCATGAGCTGGTTGGAGCGCTTTTCGGTGGCGGAAAATGCCAACCGGCGTGTTCGCGAGCTGTCCAAGGGCAATGTGCAGCGCGTCGCCCTGGCCCATGCCATGGTCGTAGAGCCTAGATTGCTGGTGCTCGACGAGCCGCTGTCCGGCCTCGACCCGGTCGGTCGCAAGGACGTGGTGGATATCCTCAATGAATACAAGGGCCAGGGCGGGGCGATCTTCTTCACTTCCCATGTGCTGCACGATGTCGAGCGCATCGCCGACCGCTTCGGCTTCATCAACAAGGGCGAGCTGTTGACCGTGCGTTCGCCCCGCGAGCTGGCGGCCGAGCGGGTCGATCAGATGCTGGTGCGTTTCAATGCCGAGCAGCCGATCGAGCCGGGAGCGCGCCAGTTGCGCGACGGTGAGTTCGAGTGCGAAGTCAGCCAGCAGTCGCTGCCGGCCTTTATCGCCCAGTTGAACCAGGTGGGCGGGCATCTGCTGACGGTGAAGCCGGCGGTGTCGCTGGAGACCGTGTTCTTCAAGATTCTCGAGGGTGCATCCGGCGGGGGCGAATCGCCGAAAGCGCCGGTGCCGGCCAGGGTGCCGGCCTAATCTTCATAATGCTGTCGCCCCGCACTTGGCGGGGCGATTGCTATGTAATTCTGCTTTCGCTGCGGCTTACAAACTCAGCCGCATCGACAGATCCACCGCCTTGACATCCTTGGTCAGTGCGCCGATGGAGATGTAGTCCACGCCGGTTTCGGCGATGGTACGCAGGGTGCTCTCGTTGATTCCGCCGGAAGCCTCCAGTTTGGCCCGGCCCTGGTTGAGGGCCACCGCCTGGCGCATGTCGTCCAGCGACAGCTCGTCGAGCATGACGATGTCGGCGCCGGCATCCAGCGCTTCGCGCAACTCCTCCAGGCTTTCCACTTCGATCTCCACCGGCTTGCCCGGGGCGATCCGGTGGGCCGCTTGCACCGCCTGGGCGATGCCGCCGCAGGCGGCGATATGGTTTTCCTTGATCAGGAACGCGTCGTACAGGCCGATACGGTGGTTGTGGCAGCCGCCGCAGGTGACCGCGTATTTCTGCGCCAGACGCAGGCCTGGGAGGGTCTTGCGGGTATCGAGCAGTTTGACCTGGGTGCCCTGCACCAGGTCGGCATAGTGCCGGCAACGGGTCGCCACCGCGGAGAGGGTCTGCAGAAAGTTCAGCGCGCTGCGCTCGCCGCTGAGCAGGGCTCGGGCCGGACCTTCCAGGTGGAACAGTGGCTGGTTGGGGCTTACCCGTTCACCATCGCGGACCTGCCAGTGCACCGCCACGCGCGGGTCTAGCCGGCGGAATACCGTGTCGACCCAGGCGGTGCCGGCAACCACCGCCTCTTCGCGGGTGATCACGCTGGCGTGGGCCAGGCGCTCGGCCGGGATCAGTTGGGCGGTGATGTCGCCACTGCCGATGTCTTCGGCCAGGGCGCGGCGCACGTTGGCCTCGATTTCGGCGGACAGGTCGGCGAGGGTGAGATTGGGCATGTCGGGCTCCAGGGGCTGGGTCCGGCGATTATAGGGATTGCCGGCGTGCGCTGCAGCGGGAAAGGCGCAGGATTATCGGACAGGCGGTCAACGGAGGGGCGATGCCGGGCGCTTGGCCTGCGGGCAGCCTGTTGCCGGGCACTGTATCGGGTGCACCATCGAGTTGGCCTGGGCAACAGAAGCGGGATTGCTGCGGCGGGTCGCCCTGGGGCGGCGTTTCCCAGATGGCCAGCGACTATGCTTACTGGAGTGGCGCCAGTCGCCGCGCCCGTCTAGGCGCAGGCAATTTTCGCGGTGACGCTTGCCGGGCAGCGCGTGGTTCGGCCAGTGAGGAGCGCTTTTGCACTAACTGTGACTTGGGTCATATCTGGAGCAGAAGCCCGCTTTGGTATGTGTTGGTGCATCCCTATAATGGCTTTGCTCTTCGTTAAAAATTGACGCCACACCCTTGACGTTACGGACGACGCCCAGCTGTTGTTTTGCAGGTGGTCACGCCCTGTCGTGCCATCTGCTGGAGAGTTGCAATGAAGACTGAAGCGAAAGTGGTGCACCTGAACAAGGTGGCCTCCGAGCAGTCTCACACTTCGCCGGTAGGAAGGCTGCCCGTGGCGCTCACCCAAGTCCGTGACAAGGCTGCGCAACAACTCAAGCAGGCACTGCAGGCGCTGTTCGACAACGCCGACGACACCCTGTTCGAGATGGCCGACCGTGCGCTGAGCAACCCCGAGCAGAATACCTTCTTCGAGGCCATGCGCGACTTGCGCTTGAAGCGCAAGAGCATCGAGCGTGGCTTCCTGCAAAACGTCTTCGAGGCCTTCGTCGCGCTCAACCAATACGAGGTCGGCAAGCCGGCGGCGCTCGATGGCCTGTCCTTCGACAGCCTGTCGCTGGTACAGAACGACGAGCTGGAAGAGTCCGTGGCGCTCGATGCCATGGTCGCCAAGGTGATGAGCCGCGATGGTCTAGCGGTCAGCCACTTGACCACCCGGATGAACGTGCTGGTCAGCAAGAAACTCGATGATCGCGGTAATCCATTGGGGCCCTCTGCGCTCTGCGGTTTCTTCCTGGAGGCGTGCAGCAGCCTGGGCGTGGAGATCAGGGTCAAGCTGATCATCCTCAAATTGTTCGAGAAGTACGTGCTGGCCGACCTCGAGCAGCTGTATGCCGAAGCCAACCAGACGCTGATCGCCGCCGGCGTGCTGCCGGAATTGAAGTCGGTGCCATTGCGGCGCAATCCTGGCCGTTCGGCGCCCGGTCGTGTCGAGGCTGCTGCGTCTATGTCGGCGCACGCAGGCGGGATCGGCGATGAGGAAGTGCAGGAGGTCTTCGGTGCCTTGCAGGAGCTGCTGGCCGAGGTGCGCGGTACGGTCGCGCCGCGGCGCCCGGCGCCTGCTGGCGCGCAGCCCATCTCCAGCAACGACCTGATGCGCCTGCTCTCGCATATGCAGCAACGAGCACCGGCGCAGGCGAGCGATGATTTCGACCTGCGCGAGCAGCTGGAACGGCTGCTTGGTCGCGCCAGCGCCAAGAGCGGCAAGGCCCGGGTGGTCGGGGAGGTCGATGAGGACGTCATCAACCTGGTGTCCATGCTGTTCGAGTTCATTCTCGACGACCGGGTGCTGCCCGATTCGCTCAAGGCGCTGATCGCCCGCTTGCAGATTCCCATGCTCAAGGTCGCGGTGCTGGACAAGACCTTCTTCAGCCGCGGTAGTCATCCCGCCCGGCGCTTGCTCAATGAAATCGCTTCCGCCGCCCTGGGCTGGGGCGAGCATGACGACAGCCAGCGCGACAGCCTGTATCTAAAGATCGAGCAGGTCGTGCAGCGCCTGCTCAATGATTTCGTCGACGATCCCCTGATCTTTTCCGAATTGCTGGCCGACTTTCTGGCATTCACCGGTAACGAAAGACGCCGCAGCGAGTTGCTCGAACAACGCACCCGCGACGCCGAGGAAGGCAGCGCCAGGGCCGAACTGGCCCGGCGCCAGGTCGAACTGGCGCTGAACGAGCGGTTGCTAGGCAAGAAGCTGCCAGAGGTGGTAGTGCGCTTGCTCGAAGAAGCCTGGAGCAAGGTGCTGATGCTGGCCTGCCTCAAGCACGGAGTCGACTCATCCGAATGGCGAGCGGCCCTAGCTACCATGGACGACCTGATCTGGAGCGTCGCGCCCCACGAGGATCCCGAGGCCAGGCTGCGCCTGCTCGAACTGGTGCCCGGGTTGCTCAAGGCCTTGCGCGAAGGCCTGGCCAGTGCAGCCTTCGATCCGTTCTCCACCGGTGAGTTCTTCAGCCAGCTGGAAGTGCTGCATGTGCAGGCGTTCCACCGTTTCAAGCGGATGACACATGAGTCGGAGCAAGCGGCTGAGCCTGCCCTCGAGGCGAATGAGACCGCTGTCGCCAACGGCGCAGCGGAGCCGGCGCTGTTGGCGCTGGGGGCTGTCGAGGCCGCGGACGAGCCGGCGATGGTCGAGGTGGTCGAGGAGATCGTTCTGGGGGCGCCCGAGCAGGCCGCTGTGCCGGAGCCCGAGGCCAGCCTAGCGGTCGATGACGCCACCCTGGCGCAGGTCGATAGCCTGCGGGTAGGCAGCTGGGTCGAGTTTCAGGAGGACGAAGAGCACCGGTTGCGCTGCAAGTTGGCGGCGGTGATAAAGCCGACCGGCAAGTACATCTTCGTCAACCGCACCGGCATGAAGGTTTTGGAGAAAACCCGCATGGGGCTGGCCGTGGAGTTTCGCCGCAATGCCATTCGCCTGCTCGACGATGCGCTGTTGTTCGACCGCGCCCTGGAATCGGTGATCGGCAACCTGCGCAAACTCAAGGGGGCCTGAGCGCGCGCGGCGATTGTCCTGGGCCTAGTCGGCTGCCGGCAATGGCGTGCGCGGCGAGTCCACCGTCCATTGCCGGTTTCCTGGGCGGCTGACGCTTGGCCTGGTGGTGAGGGTGCTCTAGAGTGATGGCTCTGACGAGGAGCCTTTATGCAGTTGGATTGCACCAGTGGTTGGTGTCACGGCATACGCCACTGTCCCTCCCCCAATTTCAATGCGCGTCCGCCGGGCGAGATCTCCCTGCTGGTCATTCACAATATCAGCCTGCCACCGGGCCAGTTCGGCACCGGCAAGGTGCAGGCGTTCTTTCAGAATCGTCTGGTCGCCTCGGAGCATCCCTACTTTGCCGAGATTGCGGCGCTGCAGGTATCGGCGCACTTCCTGATCGAGCGCGACGGGGTGATTACCCAGTTCGTTTCCTGTAACGAGAGGGCCTGGCATGCCGGCCAGTCCTGTTTCGACGGCCGCGAGAACTGCAACGATTACTCCATCGGTGTCGAGCTGGAAGGAACCGACCAGCAGCCCTTTACCGATGTCCAGTACGCGGCCCTGGTTGAGCTTACACTTGTCTTGCAACGGTGCTTTGCGGCGATCACCCTAGAGCGAATCTGCGGGCACAGCGATATCGCGCCGACACGCAAGACCGATCCGGGGCCGGCATTCGATTGGCCACGCTTGCGTGCCGCACTCATGGACAAAAAGGAGCGGGTATGACTTTCCTGGTGTTGCTACTGGTGCTCTGGGTCGAGAAATTCTCTTCGTGGCGTACCCATATCCAGCACGATGGCCCTTGGTTGCGCTTGCTGGCCTGGACCGAACGGCAGAATGATTTCGTCGAGAGCCCGTGGCTGGCGGTCATAGTCCTGGTGCTGTTGCCCCTCCTGGGTCTATGGATTGTTTTGGCCGTGCTGCAGCCACTGCTCTACGGCTGGCTGGTGTTGCCGGTGCACCTGCTGGTGCTGGTCTACAGCCTGGGACGTGGCGACTTGCAGGCGGCACTGGGGCCCTTCCGCGATAGCTGGCGCCGCAGTGACGGCGAGGCGGCCTATCTGGTGGCCCGGCGCGACCTGGCGCTGGAGGCCGAAAACGAGTCGGCGCTGCTGCAGTCGGTGCAGAAGTACATGGTGTGGCAGGCCTACCAGAGCTTCTTTGCGGTGATCTTCTGGTATGCCTTGCTCGGCCCCCTGGCGGCGCTGGCCTATCGGCTGCTGGCGATGATGGCCGAGCATGGCCAGCAGGTGAATGTTCGCGAGCGCGCCGTGGCCCTGCGTCATGCCTTCGACTGGTTGCCGGTGCGCGTGCTGGCGGTGAGCTTCGCCATAGTGGGCGACTTCGTAGCGGTCAATCGGGCGCTGCTGCATGAACTGTTGAGCTGGGACATTTCCGCGGCGCAACTGGTGATCAACGTCGGCCGCGCCGCCAGTGAAGCGCCTGAGCCGCAGATCGGCGAGGCTGGCGTCGCCAGCCTGGATGGTCTGTGGCAGTTGATGGTGCGTGCCGCGGTGCTCTGGTACGCGGTGTTTGCCCTGTGGGCGCTGTTCTACTAGGACATTGCTGGCGGAGCGGGCACGCCCGTCTGGTTGGCTGATGCGTCCAGGCGTCGCACCGACGCCTGCGCCTGCTCCTGCCGGTGCAGCGCTTGGTTGGTCAGGCGGTTCTAGGTGCCAGTCATGCTCTTGCCGCAATGCCAGGAGCTTTCCCCGGTAAAGCGGCTTCGGCTGCCGCCGTGCCCTGCATGTACAGCTGTCCGGGGCATGGTCATATCCTTCGCGACGGGGCTGCGCCGAGCGAGCGGCGCGAGTCCCATTTCGTCCAGCGCAAGGCCGCGCCATTCTTAACCTTAAGTTACAGTGCATCGCGTCGATAACGGGTATATAGGTGGCTGTGTTCGGTTCGCCTATCGCGGCGTGGTCAGTGCGCATCTGCCTGGATGCACTGCGTTGATCCTGCGTCTCGGATCGAGCTCTGAGGAGTGCAAAGTGGCCCTGTGACCCGCCGGGCGGCTTTCTGTTTCGCGCCAAAATAACTAGAACTGGAGACGTCCTGTGAAGACCGTGCTGTATCCGGCCATCGCGCTAATGAATCGCCTCAGCTTCGGCATGAAGTTCAGTTTGATCAGTGTCTTGTTCTTTCTGCCCATGCTGGTGACCAACTTCTACCTGGTGCGTGACTCCTACCGCCAATTCGTCGGTACCCAGGCCGCTCTCGAGAGCCTCGATCTGCTCGGCGCCTCGTTGTCGCTGCGGCGAGATCTGGAGAGTTTTGCCGACCTGTTGCAGATCAACGAAATGATCGGCCAGTCAGGTCAGGCTGGTGATCTCGAGAAGCGCATCGAACAGTTGCACGGCGATCTGGAAAGCGCATTGCAGGGGCTGATGCCGGTGGTGCACGAGGCCGAGCAAATCGCCGAGTTCAATGCCAAGCGCGACGAGATGCTCGCCGAGCTCAAGGCGCTGGAGGGCGACACGTCCTTGCAGAGCAAGACGGCGACGGCCAGGAAGCTGCTGGGCAAGTCGCAGGTATTCATCAAGCTGGTCGCCAGCCAGGCGGGGCTGAGCCAGGACCGCCAGCGCGAGGTGCGCCAGATGGCCGAGTTGGTCACGGTGGTGACGCCAATGGTGACCGCGCCCCTGAGCGAGGGCCGCGCGGTCGGCGCCTATTCATTGGGCCAGGGCTTTCTGAACTCGGCGGCGAGCACCAAGTTCGACGACTTGCTCCTGGAGTTGGAAAAACTTCATGCAGAGTACGGCCTGAACCTGCAGGACGCCTTGAATGCCAACCCGGACGCACGTGCGGCGCTGGAGTCTCTGGCCATGACCAGCCAGGCAACCCTCAAGGACACCGCGCAGTTGTTCGAGGACAGGGTGGTGATCGCCGACAGCCTGGACACGCCTTGGCCGCAGTTCTTCGATGAAGTCAGCGGCGCGCTGGGCAAGACCTATGCGTTCAACGATGCGGTGCTGGCGTTCCTCGATCAGCAACTGCAGATTCGCCTGCAGGAAAACCGTGGCCAGATGCTGCTGCTGGCGGTCGCGCTGGTGCTGGTATTCCTGTTGATCGTCTACCTCTACAGCGGCTTCTATGTGTCGACACGTACCACCTTGAAGAGCCTGGGTCAGGTGATGGACAAGGTCGCGGCCGGCGACATGACCGTCAGCTTCAGCCCCCAGAGTCGAGACGAGCTGGGCGAGCTCGGCCTGGTCTTCAACGAGACCGTGCGCAAGGTTCACGACCTGATCGAGCGTGTCGGCCAGACCGTGGTGGAGGTCGAGCGCCAGGCCGACAGCGTCGAGACGGTGTCGGGTCAGAGCAACCAGTCGGTGGCCAGCCAGCGCAGCCAGATCGAGCAGGTGGCGACGGCAATGAATCAGATGTCCGCCACCGCCCAGGAAGTGGCGCGTAGCGCGGCGGCTGCGGTGGACAGTGCGCAGAGCGTCAATCAGGAAACCGTCAGCGGTCGTGCCCTGGTCGAGTCCCAGGTCGGCAGCATCCAGCGGCTGGCCGACGAGATCGACCAGTCGGTTGCGGTGATCAACCAACTGGCCAGCGACAGTGCGTCGATCAGCCAGGTGCTGGACGTGATCAAGGGGATCGCCGAGCAGACCAATCTGCTGGCGCTCAACGCGGCGATCGAGGCGGCGCGGGCCGGCGAGCAGGGCCGTGGTTTCGCCGTGGTGGCCGACGAAGTGCGCAATCTGGCCAAGCGCACTCAGCAGTCCACCGAAGAAATCGAGAAGATGATCGACAGGTTGCAAGGCGGCGTGGGTGCAGCGGTGAAGACCATGAACGTCAGCCACCAGATGGCCGATGGCACGGTCAGCGAATCGGGCAGGGTACAGCTCGCGCTGGAAAATATCCTGGGCGCGGTGGGCATGATCGTCGACCAGAGCCAGCAGATTGCCGCGGCCGCCGAACAGCAAACCGCAGTGGCCCACGATATCGACCAGAACATCGTCGAGATCAACCGCGCCGGCGAGCGTACCGCCGAGGGCGCCAGCCAGACCGAGCGGGCCAGTCGCGAGCTGTCCGAACTGGTTTCGCGGCTCAAGCAGCTGATCGGTGCCTTCCGCGTCTGATCGGCCCGATGAATGCACAAGGCCCGCCAATTGGCGGGCCTTGTGCATTCAGAGGCCGCGGCCTGGCGGCGCAGGCGCCCGGGGTTGGCCCGATTGGCGAGTGGCGGCGGCCCGATCCGTCGCTGCCTGGGCCGCTGGCCTGGCCCATACTGCCGGCCCATCCGCCGCCCTGCCAGGGTGGCCGCCCGCCATTCTTGCTGAAGGAACGCCCATGCCATTGCTCCGTCCCTGGCTCGCTGCCTGCTGCCTGTTGCTGGCCGGCCTGGCGCCCGCCGCCGAGCGGGAGTTCACCATCCTCCATACCAATGACTGGCAGTCGCGTCTGCTCGGCTTCGGCCCGAACAACGAATACAGTCCGGCCACCGTGAATGACGACGACACCGTCGGTGGCGTGGCGCGCCTGGCCACCCTGGTGCAGGCGCGGCGCGCGGCTGCCGGCGAGCAGGCAGTACTGTTGCTCGACGGTGGCGATTTCAGCATGGGCACGCTGTTTCACACGGTCAGCCGCGAGATCGGTGGCGAACTGCGCCTGCTCAGCGAACTGGGTTACGACGCGGCGACCCTGGGCAATCACGAGTTCGACTTCCGGCCGGCCGGCTTGGCGGCAATGATTACGGCGGCGCAGCGGGTCGCGGGACCGTCCCTGGTGCCGCTGCTGGCGAGCAATCTGCAGTTCGACCCGGCGCGCCATGAAGATGACAGCCTGCAGGCACATGCCGAGGCGGGGCGCATTCTGCCCTACAAGCTGATCGACAAGGGCGGCATCCGCTTCGGGCTGTTCGGCCTGCTCGGTGACAATGCGGTAGCGGTCAGCCCGATGATCAAGCCGCTGACCTTTGCCGACCCGGTGGACACGGCCAGGGCCATGGTGCGCAAGCTGCGGGCGGAAGGCGCCGAGGTGATCATCCTGCTGTCGCACATGGGCATTGTTCAACAGCCCGATGGCAGCTGGCGCGGCGAGGAGGTGGAACTGGTCGAGCAGGTGCCGGGTATCGACATCGTCGTCGGCGGTCACTCGCACACGGCGCTGGCCCAGCCGCTGCTGGTCAACGGGCGTACCCCGGTGATGCAGGCCGGTTCGGAAATCCAGTACCTCGGCGAGTTGCGCATGCGCCTGGACGCCGGTGGCAAGCCCCATGTGCTCGAATACCGGCTGAATCCATTGAACGACCAGATACCCGGTGACCAGGCCATTACCGCCGAGGTCGAGGGGTTCAAGCGAGTAGTCGAGGCGCGAATGCTGGCGCCCAAGGGGTATCGCTTCGACCAGCCGCTGGCCAAGGTCGACCGTAGCCTGACCCGCGAGTTCGATGATCCCGTGCTCGGCAATCTGGTCACCGACGCGCTGCGCCATGCCGCCGCCAGCGATATCGCCTTCACTGGCAACGGTACCCTGCGTGACAATCTGGTCCAGGGGCGTGGCGGTGTGCAGAGTGTCTCCGACCTGTTTCGGCTGGCGCCGCTGGGCATCGGTGAGTTCGACGATGTACCGGGCTACCCGCTGCTCAAGGTGTACGTCACCGGCCGGGAATTGAAGAATATTCTCGAGGTGCTGCTGGTCGCCTACCAGATGCGTGACAGCGCGAGTTACTACCCGCGCGTATCGGGCCTTCGCTTTGCCTACAACCCCTATCGAGCGCCACTCGACAGGGTAAGCAGAATCGAGCTGGGCGATGCCGAGCAGGGTTATCGCGCCCTGGACCTGAGCGATGAGCGGCTCTACAGCATCGGTGCGACGAGCTATGTCGGCAGCTTCACCTGGTTGATCGGCGATCTGAGCAAGGGGCTGCTCCAGGTGCAGCCCAAGGACGCCCAGGGTCGCCCCCTGGCCGATCTGAGGCCGGCGATCATCGATGCCGATCCCGCCAAGCCAGGTGTACAGGAGTACAAGGAGTGGCAGGGCCTGCTCGACCATATCCGCAGCCTGGCGGACCTCGATGGCGATGGCCTGGCGGACATTCCCACCCATGGCGCGGCAGCCGAACTGCGCATGTTGCGCGAGCCGAGCCTTTCTCCGGCCGCTCTATATCGCTATGCTGGCATTATGCAATGGGGGGCGAGCGTGGCGCTGTTGGCCGCTTTGCTGCTGATCATCGGGTTGGTGCGGCGCAAATGGCCGCGCAGTGGCGGGCGGCTGGAGCCGGCCTGAGCCCTGCGTGGATCGCCCGGCTGCAAGCCGCCGTCGCTCGACGCCGACTCCAGAGTATATCGAAAGCCATTGGGCTGAAGACGCGGGCAATTGGTCAATGAGGCAAGAGAGCTGCCTCGAAGGGGAAGCAGGGATGTCGAATGATGCCGCTCTAAATATGGATGAGATCGATGCCTTGGCCGAAGCCATTGGCGTGCCTGATCGAACCACGAGCAAGGTGCTGTTGGTCGAGGATGACCCCAATACCCTGGGTAAGCTGGCCAAGCTGCTCGGCCAGGCGGATATCGCTTACCTCGTCGCGGCGAGTCCGCAGAAGGCGCTGGAGGCGCTGAGCGCCGATATGGACATCGGTCTGATGATCATCGATCTGCGGGTCAGCGGCGAGGGGGCCGGCCTGGAGTTGATTCGACAGGTGCGCGACTCCGAGCATGCGCTGATACCGGTGATCATGGTTTCCGGCGACGCAGGCGTGGGGGACGCCATCGAGGCAATGCGCCTGCATGTGGTGGATTTCTTTCTCAAGCCCTTCGACCTGCCTCAACTGCTACAGGTGCTGCGCGGCGAATTGGGCACCTAGCGGTCCCTGTGATTGAGATAGCGGGAGCAGGGTCCCCCGCGCGCCGACTTGCCCTGGTTCGCCAAGCTCGGTAGATGGCGAGCACCTTGCGCGCAATCCTCAGACGTGCGCAGGTTCGTCGGCGGAGCCTTTGTGACCCAGGCACTCGGCTGGGGTGTCAAAGCCGCCTACGCCTCACCTGTGGTGAGGCATCGAGCGAGGGGATGCAAGCGTGAACGATCTGCAAGAACTGTTCGACAACAATGCCCGCTGGGCCGAGGCGATCACTCGGGAGGATCCCGAGTTTTTCGCCAAATTGGCCCGTCAGCAGGTGCCGGAATACCTGTGGATCGGCTGTTCGGATGCGCGGGTGCCGGCCAACGAGATCGTCGGGCTGCTGCCGGGCGATCTGTTCGTCCATCGCAACGTCGCCAACGTGGTGCTGCACACCGACCTCAACTGCCTCTCGGTGATTCAGTACGCGGTCGACGTGCTCAAGGTCAAGCACATCCTGGTTACCGGCCACTACGGCTGTGGCGGGGTGCGCGCGTCCATGCAGGATTCTCAATACGGCCTGATCGACGGTTGGCTGCGGACCATTCGCGACCTCTACTACGAACATCGCGAGCACCTGGCGAAGTTGCCGAGCGAGGAGGAGCGGGTCGACCGCCTCTGCGAGCTCAACGTGATCCAGCAGGTCGCCAACGTCAGCCACACCACCATCGTGCAGAATGCCTGGCATCGTGGTCAGTCGCTGTCGGTGCACGGCTGCATCTACGGCATCAAGGACGGTCGCTGGAAGAACCTCAACGTCACCGTCAGCGGCATTGAGCAGCTACCCCCGCAATACCGCCTGCGCCCGCTCGGCCAGAGCTGAGATGGCCAACAGCTCGCGCAGCCTGGCCCTGCTGGGGTTGCTGGTTGCGGTGCTCTGCTGGTCGGGCAACGCCCTGGTCGCCCGCGCCGTCGCCGGTGAGATCGCGCCATTCGCCCTGGCCTTCTGGCGCTGGTTCCTGGCCCTGGGCTTGTTGCTGCCGTTTGTTCTGGCGCCACTATGGCGCCATCGCGCGGCGCTACGGTATGCCGGCTGGCGGCTGGTGGTCCTCGGCGCGCTGGGTATCGCCGGCTATAACTCGTTTCTGTACAGCGCGGCGCAGAGTACCGTGGCGATCAACATCACCCTGGTCAACACCTGCCTGCCGCTGATGACCTTCATTGGCGCCGGCCTGCTGCTCGGCGAGTGGCCGCAGCCCCGCGCTTGGTGGGGCATGGGGCTGGCGGCGAGCGGCCTGCTGGTGCTGATAAGCCGGGGCAGTTGGAGCGCGTTGACGGCGTTGGCCTTCAACCCTGGCGACCTGATCATGCTGGTGGCGGTGGCCGACTGGGCTCTGTACTCACTGCTGCTGCGACACTGGGCCGCCTACCTGGTGCCGATCCCGGCATTGGCCCTGCTCGGCGTTCTGATGCTGCTTGGCCTGCCGCTGATCCTGCCGTTCTACCTGTATGAGCTCAGCCAGGGCGCGCGCTTTGCGATCAGTGCCAGCACTCTCGGCGCCATCGGCTATACGGCCGTATTTGCCTCCCTGCTGGCTTACCTGGCCTGGAACCACGGCGTGCGGGTGGTCGGTGCTGCCAAGGCGGCGCTGACCAATTACCTGATGCCGGTCTTCACCGCCCTGCTCGGGTGGTTGCTGCTGGGTGAGGGTTTGCAGGGCTTTCACTGGGTTGGCGGCGGGATGATCTTCGCCGGCTTGCTGTTGGGCGCGCAGCGACAGCCCCGGCGCCTACGCCTTGCGCGGAGCCGTTGACCCAGGCGCTGGCTCGGGTCGCCGACCTTGTCCCCGCGCGTTACCGCCGGGCTGGCGCTGCGCCGTCGCTGCGCTGCCTTGCTAGACTGGCAAGCAACAGGCTCCGAGCGTACGAGCCCGCTAGTTCAGGGCCGGCGTGGTGGGTGGAGGTTGCCGATGATCGGACACGTGTTTGCCTGTGTGCTGGCTGCTGCGATGCTGGGGAGCTTGGCGGTGCAGGCGGGTTACGCCGCAGAGCCCTCCCATCTTCTCGATGGCAAGACCTTCATCGGCCGCAATGGCGAAAAAGGCCATTCGCTGGCGACCGATGAGCAGGAGGCGCTTATCTTCGCCGACGGCCTGTTCACCTCTGCCTCTTGCGAGCCCTACAGCTTTGGCAGCAGCGAGTACTCGACCCGAGTCGACGGCGAGCGAATCTACTTCGAGGCGCTCACCACCAGCCCCAGCCATGGCCAGATTGCCTGGCAGGGCGTGGTCGAAGGCGATACCGCACGCGCCACCTTTGTCTGGACCAAGAAGCGTTGGTATTGGGATACCCGTCGTGAATACTGGTTCGAGGGTACGCTCAAGGAGTAGGAGGGCCGCGGACGCTGCATTAATTTTGCAACGGAGACCCAGCAATGGCCCAATCCCGGCATACGGCACGACTGCCCTTGCGTTGGGCGCGTTACCTGAAGGTCGCGCTGTTTGTCGCGGTGGTGGTGGGGCTGAATGTCGCTGGCTCCTGGCTGATGCGACAGATCGACTTTCAGCTCTTCCCTCGGCATGAGCCCTTCATGCATGCCATGGTGCTGGGCGTTGCGCTGCTCTATGTGCTGCTAATGGCCACGCCTTTCATGCCGGGTATCGAGGTCGGCCTGACGCTGATGTTCCTGCTTGGCAGCAAAGGCGCGTTACTCATCTATTTGTGTACGCTGGCGGCGCTGTCGCTCAGCTTCGCCGTGGGGCGCGCCCTGCCGCCAAGGTTGCTGTGGCTGATGCTCGACTGGCTGCACCTCTATCGTGCCGGCGACCTGATCCGCCAGCTTGAGCCGCTCGACTCGAAGGCGCGATTGAAACTGCTGAACGACAAGATCCCTACCGCAGTCGCCCCGTTTCTGCTTGAACACCGCTACCTGACGATCGCCTTGCTGCTGAATCTGCCGGGTAATGCCTTGATCGGCGGCGGTGGTGGTATTGGGCTGATCGTCGGTATGAGCAGGCTGGTGCCATTTCCTGGCTATCTCGCGCTGGTGGCCTGTGCCGTGGCGCCCGTTCCCTTGTGGTTCTGGTGGCGCGGTGCTTGATTTCCACGCTGGCGATGCCGACAGCTCGATCGGCTCGGGCAGCGGTGTGCATATGCCTCAGTACCGCCAGTGTCTCCTGAGCGGAGCTCGCCTCTGCAGCCTTGTGCGCCACCCGAGCGCCTACACCTTGAGCCAGAGAAGCCCATGATGTGGGGGCAGCCGGTCTCCATGTTATTCATTTGACGTTTAGGGGCATAGTGCCGGTCCAGTTGGCTGTTCGCGTCTGGGGCTACCGGTAACTGCTCCACAGGATGATGGGCGGCTGCCCAGGCGTATCTTCGGCGGCAGCGGTTATTAGTCCTTGCTTCACTCGCCACACAACTAGCTTCTTTCCGAACGGGTCGGTGCCAAACCTGGCGCCTGGAAGCTGGTCGAGGCGGGTGTAGTCGGCGAGTTTTCTCGTGAGGTAGTCCTGCAGCTTAGGGAAGCTCCCTGCAGCGAACTCGATACGTACGTTGTGTAGCTTGCCGTCGGAAAAGAAGAAGGTTACCAGGCGGGCCGGAATGTTGTCGTACGCATGACTGATGTGGGCCGAACACAGGTAATCATCGTGGGCGTCAATGCGTTCAGCTGGGCCCAAGTTGCCGTAGCACTTGAGCTCATGGCCGCGTGCCTTGTTTTCGCCTATGACCTCGTGTTGAGGGCGTGCAGAAAAGTAATCCGGGGATTCTGCGTATGTAGGGGTGCCCAGACGCTCATACCAGTCGGCTATCTCGTACTGATAGCGTTGCGGGAGAGTGGGGTAGAGGAGCGTGCCAGCTGCGAACAGCGCACCTGCGACGAGTACGGTCTTGAGAATGTTCATTGGCTTCCTGCCTGTCTGGGGGCTGAGCGGGCTGTGATTACTCGCGCAAACAAAAAAGGGCTTACCTTTCGGTAAACCCTTGTTTTGTTTGGTGGCTACGCAGGGACTTGAACCCCGGACCCCAGCATTATGAATCACCTGAGCGGCTACACACTGACCCAGGAAACGCCATAGAGCAAGGCTTTCAGCCCGCCTCGCCCTCGTCAAAGCAGAGCTTTCCAGAAAATTCGCCCAATGTAGTCACCCTGCCCCCTTTACCTTCCTGCTCTCGCGAGATAGTTTTCGCTAATGGCAATCTGCCAATCAACGGACTAGAGCTACGTCAGGATGACCCATCGCGACCCCCTCCTATTACGAGTTCAGGCATATCCTATATATGCCCTACCTAACTTGTATGTCTGCAATAATGCTAAGCAATTATAGGCCAGGATGATGCTTGAGAATAAAAGCCCAAGGGAGCAAAGTGGCAGAGACTCTTTCAGCAGATATCGCGCACAAGTTCGCTCAGCAGCGGTAGCAACTCTCTCGATTCTTGAAGGGCTCGATATCGATAGGGTTTACTGCGACTTGCATGACGACTTCGTCATCAGAAAGAAAGATAGCAATGGTTTTACCTATATATTTTACCAAGTAAAAACCAAGGGCAAGCAAAACCATAATTGGACCGTTAATGAATTATTCGGGCTCAAGTCCACGCTAAGAGACCAGTCCAAGCAATGTTCAAAGGCCATAAAAGACAGCTTCATTGGCAAGCTCTTGCTACATACAGTTGTTTTTGATCAGTACTGCAACTCTGTTGTATTTCAAAGCAATATTCACAATAGCGATGAAGTTATAGATCTGCTGGAAGATATAGAGTCTGGCGCCTTTGCTCATAAATTTACAAGAGTCCTCATTGATCGATTTAACGAATGCTTTAGTGAAGACCCTAAAAAGTACACTTTAGAAGAAATAAAAGAGCGACTTTCTAAGTTAAAGCTTTGCCCAGACGTTTCCTACCTAAAAGAAAATGACAGCTCTTTTGATTTGGTTGTAAAAGAGAAAATTTATCAATTTAGCGAAATCGAACTTGAGCGCGCTGAATTCAGGGAGATTTTGCTCAGGCTACTTGACCTGGTTGAGAGAAAATCAAGTGGAATCATAAAAACCTGGAGTGCAGAGTCCATCGAGACTTTTGCAGGAATCTCTATTGATGACCTGTTATCTGTATTGAGTATATCCAGAGAGGCCTACTTAGCCTTGCTTGATGGGGGAGACCCTAACGCTATTAAGTCGGCATCTATGATTCAGAGGTCTTTGCGCAACAGTGGCGCAGACATATCTGCCGTCATGTACTGCTCAAGATGCAAAATAGATTGGGATTTGTGGTTTAGAAATGCACGACACATCATCCCTGAATTGGATCTTTTATTTATTTCCGAACGAATCGGATCTATACTTTGGACTGCCGTCACTCCTCAAGGCATGCTATCCGTTAGCAGTTTGCGGCAACCTGTCAAAGATTTTCTGAGCGAGCTTGACACTAAGGATCTAAAATTCGATCTAAATGATGATCTTGTTTTAGGCGGCATATTCTCTGCACTCGTCAAAGGTAAGTCATGAACTTTGATAGTTTTTTCTCTGCGATTGAAAAGAGCGATTTGCTCTTACCAATCGAGACTGCGACGGTAAGTAAATACCACATTGGTAACGAAGCTCTTTTCCAGCTTCCTCTCATTTGCTTGATCGTTCTTTTGATGGCAAAAGACAAGAGAAAGCCTAGGGTTTCTGAACTAGGCCAGCTTGTAGGTGAGAGTATTGAAGGTGCCATGCCAGGCTTTAAAGGCTCAGCTCAGCACTTAGGCTGGTCTGCAAACCTAAGGGTTAGAACTGTTAAGGCTATTACTTTCCTTGAGAGCACCTCTCTTATTGAGGTCAACAACAGAAAAAGCCGCCTTGCCATTACTGATATAGGCAAAAGAGTGATAGCAAGAGCTACAAGCCAAGATAATGACCTTGCCTATAATCTTGCCCAGATTGCTAGAGCATATAGAAATATCTGTGTTGCTAAGCAGCTAGATTTGGAGTTGGAATGAACCTCATAAGTTTAAAAATTTATCCAAATGGCCCCTCAGGCTGGGGGTCACCACTACTGCATTTCGGCCGCGATATAACGCAACTATACGGACCTAATGGCTGCGGCAAGACTCCCGTCGTGCAATCCATTCCGTATTGCTTAGGTTTTCCTAGTATATTTAGGAATGACATTTACGACAAGTGCAAACATGTTGAGCTTACTGTATCATCTAGAAAAGGTAATCTGATACTTCGCCGAGTATACAGCAGAGACTTTGATCTACAGGTTACAGAGCCCTCTGGAGTTACGCAGCGCTTCTTTAATGAGCTAGATTATTCTCGCTATCTTTTTGAGTGGCTGAATCTAACAGCGCACAATTTAGTCACTACCGGCAATCAACTTGGCTCCCCCTACCTTTCCTCCTTTCTACCACTTTACTATCTAGACCAAGACATTGGGTATGCGGAGATTTATTGCCCACCAAGTCGATTTATTAAGGATCAATTCTCAGAAATGATGAGAATGGTCTTTGATCTACCCGTTAAAAACTCATTTGATGTAAAAAAAGATAAGTTCAGAGCCAAGGAGCATTTGGACTACCTAGATAAAGAAACCCAAACACTAGCCAGAATGGCTGAATCGGCTCAAAAGAGTATTTCTGGAATACATAAATCAAGAGCCGAACTAGTAGCTGAAATAGAGCAGCTCGAAACTCAAGTTGAGAGTCTTCAAAGCTTTGGCGCAAGCCGTGATGATTCCATCGATGCGATTGATCGCCTTATATCTGGCCGTAGAAATGTTATCCGCGAAATATCAGACGAAATCCGCCAACTCCAGATGCGTAATGAAGGCATTGGTAGAATAGTCCACGAAATCAACACTGAAATCGAGACCCTTAATCTTAACGAAGAGGCTCGTAGGGTTTTCTTATCTTTCCAAGAGGTATGTGGTTCCGAAATTTGTCAACTATTTTCCGCCAGTTCAGAGTCTTATACTAAGAACCTGCTTTACCTTCGTGATCAGATCAAGGATCTAGAGCGCAACGCCAGCCTTGACGAACTAAGAGTTGATGAATTAAAACAGCAGCGCGCCGCTCAAGAGGTCGTTATCCAGCAGCTTGTGGATGAACGAAATACCTCAAGTGCCAGCAGCGAAATTTCCGCTCTAGTCAGTTCTATAACTAAGCTAAAGTCAGAAATATTTGAGTTGCAGATGCAACTCAATGAGTTTGATAAAGTCGCGACGCTCAAGGAAAAACATTTCAATTCAATTGTTGAGCGAGACAAAGCATACACATTATATCAGTCGTTCTCTAGCGATAGGTCTTCATCGCCTGAGTTAATCAAGATCAGAGCGGATATTCGCCGGCGTTTTATAGAGTGGCTCGACATACTGCATACATACAACGTTAGTAGGGATATAACCTTTAAAGATGACTTCACGCCATTACTTGGCATTGAAAGCATTGCCCAGATCAAAGGCAGTACTAAAATACGCACTGTGCTGGCCTATCATGCAGCAGTGTTTCAGGTTTTTGCTGAGCGAGAGGTTTCAGGATTTAGATTTATAATCTTAGATACGCCAAAGCAGCATGATATTAATAATGATGACCTTGGTAGATATCTAGATGCTCTTAAACAACTATGCAGTCAGCACGGCACACAAGTTGTATTTTCCACTACTGAATACCACTACTCAGGGGATGAAAATGATTCTGAGTGGCTGCCTACTTATCCGGGTGCTGATCAGAACATGTTCTTGCACCTAGGTGGTATTCAGGACTAAGAATCACCTGAGCGGCTACACTGTTTGCCAGAAAAGCCCATAAACCGGGGCTTGTGGCCCGTCTCTGTCCTAGCCAAAGCAGAGCTTTCAAGAAAAACAGGCCAATGTAGTCACCCCCTGAAGGATCGGTGGAGGTCTCGATGCAAACCTCAAGAGAGAAAGCTCACGAATACACAGAGGTGATGCTCAGCATCCGTCATTACAGCACCCTGCGCTTTGCAATGCTGGGCCTCTATTCAGGTGCTATCAGTGGGTTGGTTATTGGCCAATATGCTGGGGACCCCAGCAGAATCCCCGCGATCCTCCTTCCGATGGCTGGGATCCTCGTAACAGGTATATTTTTCTGGCTTGAGGTCACGCTAGATGGGTTCATGACCGGTTTTGCAGAGGTTGCAAAGGGTCTGAGGTCTAACGGACACTGGGAGCAAAGGAGCGAGCGCCTGATCTACCTCGTTAGGATTCCTCTTCGAGGCATCTATGTTTTAGTTTTCGCCTACTGGGTATGCGTACTCTGGGTGGATCTGGCTGTTGTGCCGAAAGAATGGTGCCGTATAGCCCTGGCCTGATCTCTACTTCTGGCGAATACTGGGGGAATTACCATCCCTGTTTGAAGAGGCTGGGGAAGAAACTAAATCTGTCCCCTTTTATGGTTCTAGAGAGTTATAGGCCTCAAGCTTTCACCTGCCTATTCTTAATAGCATGCTGGGGGCATATCTGTACTATGGCTACCCCCATTGCTTCTATTTCTTCGATGTGTTCATGCCAGTCGCTATCTAGCGCGTTATAGATTATCTCGCCAGAAACTATGGCGACTGCCAGAAATTTTCTGTCTGACGGGTCCATAGAGTTTGGTGGGAGCTCATCAAAGCCAGTTTTTTCATCACTATTTTGGTTGATGCTTACTCTTTGTACTCTCTCGTCAATGTACTGATTGTCATGTAGGTACTTGAAGAACTCGTCTCCCACATCCGGTTGTCCGCTGTGGTACAAATACTTCGCGTATTCGTCCAGCATTAGTCCGTTACTGTCTATTGTTATTCTTCTCTTTCTGCTAACTAATCCTTCAAGAAGCTCTACGCAGGCAAGTTGGCACTCAAAGCAAGCATGTGTGTGTCGACCATTGGCTGCAATGGCTACATTGGTTTCGATAATGCTCATTGCTTAGAAGCCAATATTTTTCTTTTTAAGGCTGCTTTCCTGGCGGCTGAGATCTCTCCCATTTCATCCCCGAAGAAGTTTTCTGGCCAATTACTAATCTCTCCGTACTCATTCAATTGTAGTTTTGATAGTGCCGACTTGCCGCGTATTTGATCGCAGAAAAATAGTGCAACATCTTTGTTGTTGGTATGGTTCTCTGCGACTCTACGTTGCAGTCTTCTTAGAATATGCTCACTATGGCTCTCAATAATGACTTGTAAGCGACGCGTTTTTGATACGTTTAATATTAGATCCGCAAATCGGCTCTGGACCGCTGGGTGTAAATGTATTTCTGGTTGCTCCATCAGTACTACGCTTCCTTCTGGGACATAGTGCAGTAGAACAATCGCTGGAAGTACTTGCGAAACACCAAATCCTACATCCGTTAATAATGCAGGGGTGCTATATTGATCTTTCTTGACAAAGGCTCTATACAGGTTTGAGCCTTCTCCGATTTCAGTGATTGAGAAATCGCTTATTAAACCTAGCTCTTTAAGCCAATAGGCTATCATTTCTTGGAAGGACTTATAGTGCGTGCGCCCTCCGAGGTTTCGCCTTTCGTTTCGGAGAGTCGCTGAAAGAATAGCTGCTACTGTGTGCTCTCCTTTCTTTCCTACGTCTAACGGGCTTGCGCCAGACCAGGCATAATCTCGTTTCGGAGGTTCTCTTAAAGGGCCCAGATAGAAAATTTTGTCCATTTGGCTTTCGTACTCTGTTTCGAATACGCTCAGGAAGTCCGAGTTTTGGAAGTAAGTTTTTGCTTGGTCTGGGAATAGATGGGTTTTAATTGGTCCAGGGAGTGCCCAGGCCCTTGCTTTGACTCTCTTGAATCGAAACTTGCAGTTCTCGTCATCCGACTCTGCTATGAGTTCGTATTCGGTGGTGGTTTTCTTCTTTGGGCTCATATAGAAGCTGTAGTTGCCAAAGAAATATTCGAGGTGCTGGCATATTATTTGTTTCTTCTGATATTTAACTGAACTCCAGATGCTCAGGTTCTCATCTGTCGCCAGTACGTCTGTTCTCTTTCCAAGTGGGTCGTTGATTGTTGTTTTTTTAGGTAGTTCCCACGTAACATTCCAGAGGATTTCGCTGTCTATATTGTGTTTGTGCACAACATCTTGAAATCCACCCAAGTTCACATAGTCATCTGTGCTTCCGAAGTCGAGAACTAATCCTCTGTCTGTTGCATTCTTTGTTTGTTTTAGTAGGAGTAGGAATTGTAGTATTGTACTCTTGCCTGAGCTGTTGGGGCCAAATATCCCTGTGATTGGGCTAAAGTTAATATCTAGATTTTCCCAGGACTTAAAGTTGTCCACGTACAGTCTTCTAAGCATTGTTCTTAACCTTGTCGAAAGCCGTGTTCGCGAGTGATGCAGGTCTGTGGAGTTTCTTCGTGTTCGAGTTTGCCGCCAGGAAACTCCCACATGCCGGCCAGCTTCTTGCCTGGTGCGCGGCGTGTGATTAGGATTTTTCCATCTAGATGAACGACTGCCGCGGCCACCTGACGTCCCATTGCTCTACTCCTTGCCTCTATTCCTTCGGGCGTACCAGCGTCTAGTCACTTCCTTGGAGATCGCTATCCCGCGTTTGGATTGGCCAAGTTTCGATTGGCTTCGTCGTATTCGGGGCTCGTCTGGCCAATTTCTGGTGCTACCTCGCCGCTGACCATCCACCACCGATACGCCGGGTACAGTTTTCCCAGCGCTTCAATCTCGTCTGTGCTAATCCGCACGTCCTTGTTGTAGAGCACCGTTCTCCAGCGATTGGAGCCGATCGGCGTCTCTCGTACAAGGCGATCCATGCCAGCCATGGACGCAACTGTTCTAACGCGCTCGTTTATCATGCTCATTTCGTATAAATATCTTGCTCAAATAATTTGAAAGTCAGCCGGCTTATTCATATGCTTTGTTCAAATAGTTTGACTCAAGTATCTGGGTCGATTGATTGGACGAGTATAGGGCAAACGCTATGGAACAGTCTGGAGTAGTGGGGTTCAACGCACAGGGAAACGCAGAGCGCATCACCGATTTTCGTGATTCGCCTTTTTGCTCCCAACTGGTTTTCGCCGAAATGCTCGGCATTGAAGACGTCAGCCCGGACGTAGTGCACGGCTGGGTTGAGTCTCAAGCCATCCCCACCGTGAAGATCGGCCGCCGCGGCGTCATCAACCTGCACCGCATCCGCCGCGACATTGACCGGGGCAAAACTGTGTTCTGTGCCGGGGATTACGCCGATGAGTAGGGCAGACGCGCAATTCAAGCTGCGTATGCCGGCATCCCTTCGGACCCAGGTCGAGCAGGCCGCCAAAGAGGCCCGCCGCTCCCTCAATGCTGAAATCGTCATCCGCCTTGAGGCGAGCTTCGCCCAGGAAAGGCCAAAGCAGGAGGCTCAGCTGTGATCTACGCCATTTCCCAGCGCCCAGGCGAGGGCATGACCTATGAATCAGTCCAGCTACAACCGTCTGGTGCATCCCGAGAACTGCGCCTGCTCTGTCTGCTGGTCTCAGGCCGAAATGGCCAAGCCCGATCCTTGCCCGTCCACACCCTGCGCCCACTGCCGCCGCGCATTTGCCCGACCTGTGCGCACCCTCAAGATGGGTTGCGTGGCTGGCGTCTGGAAAGTCCTGCTCTCGGAATGGGCAGCGACACCGGCCTTTATCTGCGAGAAACACACGCCACCGCTCCGGCCGCCGAAGTATTGGAGCGTTGTGCAGGACAGCGGCAAGCCCACGCCCTACGTCCCGCGCTGGGATCTGTTCGAGCTGGAGGCCTGAGCCAATGACCGTCTCTTTCCGCATCGGCCGCTACCTGCTGGCTCTGCTCTGGCACTGGTCGATCCCGTTCTCCCTCGGCGGCGTGTTCGCCTCCGTGCTGGCCCTGCAGGGCGTCAGCGAAGGCGTCGATCTGCTCGACCAAGCCCTGGACGCCTCCATCAGTCGAGTGGCGGACGCCTGCGCCCTCGGCACCGATCCACCCGAAAGGCGGTCGCCGCCTGTGTCCGGGGCTGGTTTACCAGTCGCGGGCACAGGTGGCGAAACGGGATGACAAGGGCGTGGCCCTTGGTGTTGGGATATCAATTAACAGAACTAATTACCGGGTCGACAATAAAACTCATTGCTACACAGTGTTACTCAGTAAGAAGTAAGGCCATGACATTTTTCCATTAGTGAAAATAAGGCCCTGTTACAGCGTATAAATAATGTCACCGCAAGCCGCTAAGCCAAGTAAGTAGGAACTTTCAAAAAGTTCACTTGCTCGGGATAACTCGGCCTGCAGAAAGGCAAAACCGCGCACTTAGGCGCACTTAAAACGAGGAAACACCAATGGCACGCTCAACTATGGAAGTTGCATTTCTCGGCACCCAGATGACTCAGGTCGATGATGCCAAGTACGCCAAGATTTTCTATGGCGATGACCCGGACGGCAAAAGCGAACATGGCCTGTCCATCATCGGCATGGCCATTTCGGAAGATGTGGCCGATGAGGTCTTCGCCGCCGGCGCCCACTTCGACCCGCTGCAGAAGGTCCGCATCACCTTCGACGTCGCCCGTGGCGGCCAGAACAAGGGCAAAAATCTGGCCCTGCACATCGAAGCCGTCGACCAGCGCCCGGCCTCCCGCCAGCAGCCGCACAGCCCTCAGCGTCCGGCCCAACAGCCCGCGCCTGATTCCGCCAAGTCGTAACCGGAGGGGCAGGCCGTGTTGATCGTCGACCGCGTGATCTGTGACCTGTGTCGGGGCCCTATGGGCCAACTGCACCACCAACCGGCGCCCCAGGCCGACCGGCTGCCCGATCTGCGCCAAGCGCCTGACTTCACCGTCTGCCCTGACTGCTGGGACTCCAGCGAAGTACCAGCCACCGACCTGATCGAGGCCGGTGCATGAATTTCCTGGCCTGTGAGGGCGACTGGTCGGCGGGCGCTGGTGGCGAACCCATCTGCTCCGGCTCCCTGGTTTCGCTCACAAGCGAGGAAATGCAGGCCCTTAGCGGCTCTGCACTCACCTGGGATCAGGTCGGCGAACTGCAAGGCGAAGTCATCACCCTGTTCGCCCTGGTGTTCGGCTTCCTGGTCCTGAGAAAAGTCCTGAAATAGCGAGGTAACACCCCATGCAACACCTGAAAACCCAGCTGCAAAACGTCGCGTCCGGCTTCGGTCGTCGCTCCCGTCAACTGGCCAGCGGTGCCGCTGTCGGCGCCAGTGCCCTGGCCGGCTCGGTGCACGCCGCAGTACCGACCGAAGCCACCGCCGCCCTCGATACCGCCGGTACCGACGTCGGCACCATCGGCTGGGCCGTGTTCGCCGTACTGATCGCCGCCATGGCCTTCAAGTACATGCGCCGCGCCCTGTAACCCGGCCACACCGCACTCACCAGTGCCGAAGCAACCCAACCCCGCTCCGGCGGGGTTTCTCTTTCTGGAGAACGCCATGAACTACCAACTGTACGTCCTGCTGCTCACCACCCTGGCGTTCTACCTCGTTTTCTTTGGGCGGGTTTGATCATGGCGCTTATCAATCGCTCGGGATTACTCGCACTGTGCCTGCTGTTCTTTGCTCAGGGTACGAGTGCCGCTGGCTACTATTGGATTTCTGACTTTTTTGAAAGATCAGCGCCTTCTCCGTCTACCTTGTGTGGTCCTACCCCCGGAGGTATTGGCGGTTACGGCGTCAAGTACATCTCTGAGGCGGGCACAGAGGGTTATTGCAAGACGAGCTCATCAGGCGGCACCACGAACGGTCACATTCGCCGGGTTGGCGATTCATGCCCTACCGCTGGCCAGATTTACAACAAGCAAACGGGCGTCTGTGAGGACCCGCCACCCCCTGACGAATGCGCCGCCAAGTCGGGCCAATCAACCTCCTGGTCGTTACTGCGCCCCGACACCAACGGCCTCGGCAATATCGAATACGGCTGCTCCGACAGTTGCCGAATCTCGCTAGGCACCTCCACTTGCGCCGCCACCCCCGAGGGTGCCACGCCGGGTATCTGCTATGGCACCGGCTCCTTTACCGGCGCCGCCTGTTCTCCAGGCGATGCCCCTACCGGTGGTACGCCTCCACCCGACCCCGACAACCCCGACGATCCGCCGCCGCCCAATTGTGGCGACGGTTACAGCTGGTCCGGCACTACCTGCGTGCCGTCCGATGGTGGCGATCCTGGCGACGGCGGCGACCCCTCCGATCCCACTGACCCAACCAACCCTGGCGATGGGGGTGATGGCTCAGGAGACGGCAGTGGCGGTGATGGTGGCGGCGATGGCTCCGGTGACGGCAGCGGCGACGGTGACGGCTCGGGTGATGGGGATGGCGACGGCTCGGGCGATGGGGACGGAGAAGGCGACGGCGAAGACGAAGGCGACTGCGATCCCGCGACCGACCCCAACAAGTGCGGTGAAGCCAGCGTCGGCGGGGAAAGCTGCGAAGGGGATCTGACCTGCTCGGGTGACGTCATCCAGTGCGCCATCCTCAAGCAGCAAAAGGAACTGCGCTGCCACGTCGAGGAACAAGACGACTTCGCCAAGCAGAAGCCCGATATCGAAGCGCTCCTGCAGGGCGACAAATTCAAGCTGCAGGAAGGCGGCGAGATCGAACTGCCGTCCTTCATCAACCAAGGCACCCGCTTCCTGCCCTCCAGCTGTCCCGCGGCGGAAAGCTTCTCCCTGAGTACCGCTGGCGGTCGCACCTTCGCGATCAGCTACGAACCCCTGTGCAACGCCGCCAGCGCCCTCAGTCCGCTGTTCCTGGTGGCTGCCAGTGTCTTTGCCGCGCTCTATGTCGGCCGCTCCGTAGGAGGTCAGTGATGCAATACCTGTTCATCGCCCAACTGCTCATCATGATCGTCGGCCCCCTGGTGAAGATGGTCCTGCGCATCCTGGGCTTCGGCTTCGTCACCTATTTCGGCTTCAACCTGATCATCGGTCAGGCGCAGAGCTACGTGTTCGCCCGCATGGGTGAAGCCGGGCCGATCATCCAACAGATTCTCGGCCTCGCGAAGTTCGATGTGGTGATCAACATCTTCTTCGCCGCGATCGCCACCCGCTTCATCCTGGCCGGCATCGACAAGGCCACCGACCGCAAACGCAATCAGGTCTGGCGCAAGCCGGGCGGCACCTCCATCGACGCCTAAAGGAGCGCCTCATGCTCTACATCCGCACCGGTAAACCGGGTCACGGCAAGACCCTCAACACCATCCGCGAAGTCGACCAGAAGGCCCACGCCGAAGGGCGGCTGGTCTACTACCACAACATCAACGGCCTCAAGCCCGAGCAACTGCAAGCGCCCTGGTATCCCTTCGAAGATCCCGAGAAGTGGTATGAGCTACCCAATGACGCCATCGTCGTGGTGGATGAGGCCCAAGGCTGGTTTGGTAGCCGCGACCCTCGCCAGCGTCCGGCGGAACACATCACCCGCTTCGAAACCATGCGTCACCAGGGCCACGAAGTGCATCTGGTCACCCAGGATCCGCGCTACCTCGATGTGCATCTGCGCCGCCTGTGCAACGGCCATGTCCACTACTGGCGGGTGTTCAAATCGCAACAGCTGCTGCGCTTCGAATCCGAAGTGGTGGTGGAAAAGGTCGAAGTCAAAACCAGCTTCAAGGATGCCGACAAGAAGTCCCTGCGCCTGGATAAGCGCTACTTCACCGCCTACACCAGCAGCAACGCCAAGCACCACTTCCAGACCAAGCTGCCAACCAAGTTCATCTTGGCCACGCTGGTCATCATGACTGCCGGCGTGCTGGTCTATCGCGCCTACGACCGCTATGCACAAGCCAAGACCGACAGCGGAACCCTGGCAGCCAGCACTACCAGCCCGGATACGGGCGGCATGGTCGAACAGGTGAAATCCACGGTGGGCGCCTTCATCACCCCGGTCAGCTCACCCGAGCCAGCCAACCCGGTGCAAACGGTTGCCGGCTACCTGGCCAGTCGCCTGCCTCGGGTGCCCGACCTGCCGTCCTCGGCGCCGGTCTATGACCACCTCACCGCTCCTGTCTCCCACCCGAGGCTCTATTGCCTGTCCAGCAGTGACCCCGAGCTGGTGGCCAGAAGGCCGCCGCAGACCGTAAAGGATGGCGTGTCCTGCCAGTGCTACACCCAGCAGTCGACCAAGTACCAGACCTCCTTCGACTTCTGCATTGGTGTGGCCCGGGATGGCTATTTCGATCCGACCATCCCTGACCGCCAGCCAGGAGAAAACCCGATGCTCGCCCAGGCCGAACCAAGGCCATCGGCCCCAGTGCCCGGTTCCGCCCCGGCGACCGAGATCAAACCTTCAGGAGTCACAGTGACCCGCGTTCCTTACGAGAAAGGGCAATTCCTGTGGTGATTGCTCAGCGCCTTCGCTCGGCGCTTTTGGGCGCATGCGCGAGGCACGAGCGCCGCGCCAAAAGCGCGCGCTGACGTCCCTGTAACACGTCAGATAAACAGAAATGAACTCCCACGTTAAACCAGACTATTGGGTGATATATGGCTAAGGCAAAGGACTTTCATCGAATCAATCTGCTGACTGGACTGGAGGATTCGAAAAGTCGTCTTTTCGTTGATCCGGGCCATATGGGCTTCGCCGACCTGTCAGGCGTTCGCCTGCTGCGCTGTGGCGTCGACACCGTGCGTCAGCTGTACCGGGGCATGATTCGCCCGGAAATCATGGCGTTGTTTGAGACACCGGGTGTCATGGTCGATTTCGCCGGCCAGCGCTGGCACTCCGGTCGCGTCGGCCGTGATTCGGGCTACCAGTACAAACTGCAGAACGCCGACCTGGGCATCATCCTCTTGGTGAAGAACTTCAACGCCAAGCTCGACAGCATCGGCCCGCACCTGAAAATCGAAGTGTCGCCCCATGCCATCGACGCGCTGTCGCCCGAGCGTCTGCAAGCACGCCTGGATCACTACGCCGACGCCGTGTTGACCCATGTGGAAATCAACCAGTGCGCCGTGCATCTGGCCTTGGATCTGCAGGGCTGGACGCCGCCTGCCGATCTGGTGGCCCGCATGCACTGCAAGGCTCGCACCCACCGCGATATCTCTGGCATCAATGAAATCAACTGGGCAACCAAAAGCAGTGTCTACGGACGCGGTGAAACCTCGATGTTCGGCTCTGCTGGTGGCGTCCAATTGGCGATCTACAACAAGACCGAGCAGGCCCGCGCCACCGACAAGCTCGACTATTGGGAAAGCGTCTGGAAACGCCGTGACAGCTTCGACGAAGACGACCCGGACAACTACAACCCGGCGCAAGACGTCTGGCGGGTAGAGCTGCGCTATCACCACTCGATCATCCAGCAATTCGCCAGTGGCTCGCTCGACCTGAAAACCGGTGAAGCCATCGACACCCGGTCGTTTGCCGCCTTTGCGGGCCATCTGGACGGCCTGTGGCGCTATGGCCTGGGGCAATTCAAGCTCTTGGCGCGTCCTGGCTATTTCGCGCCGATCTGGACCCTGATTCGGGATGACGTGCGGGTCGATCTGCCGGTGGATTCCCTGCTGGATGACACCGAGTACAAGCGCTACTACAAAACCTCGCGAGGCTTCTCCGGCAAGAACGTGGAGCTGTTCCTGGGAAACTTCGTCAGCCTGCTGGCAAGGGAGCGGGTGGGCGCAAAAAAGGCTTTTGACACCCTCCAGCAATGGGACTGCTGGCCGGTGATCCGCGACCACTATGCCGCCAAGGAAATGAGCGAGCACGACCTGTACAAGCACATCAAGGCATTGCTCGAGGAGCGAAATGTCAGATGGGGCAGGGCGGTATGACGGTTCGCAAGGATGGGAAAACTTGGACCGCTGATTTCTATGAGAACGGTCGCGCCGGTCGGCGTATCCGTAAAAAGGGCTTCGCCACCAAGTCAGCTGCTCAGCGCTACGAGTCGGACTATTTCGCCTCTCTCAATCAGACCGGCAGGCCGCTCGATGATCGCCTCTCGGATCTGGTCAGCGTCTGGCATGCCTTGCACGGCTGCTCGCTCAAGGATGAAAAGGCTCGGTTGTCGCGCACCCTGGCAGTAGTAGAGCGCCTGGGCAATCCTCGGGTGTCCGACTTCGATGCCCTGGCCTGGGCCCGTTATCGCCAGTCACGCCTGAAAGATGCCACGCCCAGCACGGTTAACCATGAACAGCGCTATCTGTCCGCCGTGTTCTCTGAGCTGATTCGCCTGGGGGCTTGGTCGGGCATCAACCCGTTGGCCAATGTCCGCCAGATCAAGACTGATCAAACCGAACTGTCCTTCCTGACCCTGGATCAGATTGGGCAACTCCTCGAGGAGTGCCGAAAGTCCACGAACAACCATACCTACCCGGTTGCCCTAATCTGCTTGGCGACCGGTGCGCGTTGGGATGAAGCGGAGAGCCTGACGCGGGGCGCGATCTTCGGGGGTAAGGCCCACTTTCACCGGACGAAGAATCGGCAGTCTCGCTCGGTGCCGATCCCGAAGGATGTCGAAGACGCCGCGTTCAAGGTGGCCATGCCTGGAAACGGTCGGATGTTCATGTCCTGCCGGGCGGCATTCCGTAGCGCCTATGAACGCTGCGGTTTTCAAACCCCAGGGCAGCTAACCCACATCCTGCGTCACACCTTCGCCAGCCATTACATGATGGGGGGAGGGGATATCCTCAGCCTGCAACGAATCCTCGGCCACTCCTCGATCACCATGACCATGCGATATGCGCATCTGTCGCCGGATCACCTGGAGTCAGCGCTGAGGCTGTCACCCCTTGCCCAGTGCGTCTATACTCCTGGATGATTTCAATGCAATCAATGATTTCATTTGGGGGCGATATGGCCAGCATCACTATTCGAAACTTAGACGACGACCTCAAGGCACAATTGCGTATGGTTGCCGCAAGCCATGGTCGCTCGATGGAAGAAGAGGCCAGGGTAATTATTCGTCAAGCGCTGTTTAAGTCAGAAAAAAGTGGTGGCTTAGGCAGTCGCATCCACGCTCGATTTGCTGCCGTTGGTGGGGCTGATATAGAGGTGCCTGCCCGCAAGGACAAAGCCCGTGCTGCGAGCTTTGACGAATGATTTTGCTGGATACCAACGTGCTGTCGGAGTTAATGCGGGCTAAACCTGCGCCTGAGGTCTTGGCGTGGGTCGATGCCCAGCCATCAGGCCAGCTGTATACCTGCTCTATTACCGTCGCCGAAATTCTCTACGGTATCGCCCGCATGGATAACGGAAAACGCAAGCAAGGTTTGCTGGAGCTGGCGACGCTAATGTTTGAAGAGGATTTTGCCGGCCGCATTCTTCCGTTTGATACAGAGGCGGCTGTTCACTATGCAGGCCTAGCGGCTGAGAGTGAGGCGAAAGGGAAGGTCGTGGATATGGCTGATGGGCAAATTGCTGCGATTGCCGCTTTGCATGATGCGCGCGTCGCCACGCGCAATGTGAGGCACTTCGACTACCTGAGCGTTCCCATAATCAATCCGTGGGAAGCCTGAAGCAGCTGTGCTTATAGAGAGTGAGTGAGTAGAAGCAGGGCTGGAGCGATAACGGTTAGAAAAACTAAGCGCTGCCTTTTCCAGGGAATCCAGAGGTATGCGATGGCAGCTAGCGATGCTGCAATAAAGAAAAGTAATCTGCTTACTGTTAACGCTACTGCGTAGCAGTACATTACGTTGGCTGGTGCAGGAGGAGGGAAAAAGTAGCAATCAGCTGAGAGCCCTGTGAGGGCCAGCCATCCAAGGGCCCCGAGCGACAGGCTTACCCAGAAGGTGAGCATTGCGATCGTTTTCATTGGCATCCTGCCGTTTCGAGAGGTGTGGGCGCGCTGTAGTCACTTGGTAGTCACTGGCGCAAACAAAAAAGGGCTTAGCTTTCGCTAAACCCTTGTTTTGTTTGGTGGCTACGCAGGGACTTGAACCCCGGACCCCAGCATTATGAATGCTATGCTCTAACCAGCTGAGCTACGTAGCCGAGTGGCGCGCATTATTCGCGTCCTGGGCTTGGCTGTCAAGCCCGAGTTGCGAAAATTTCTGCGCGCGATCAATCGCTTAGACGTTGAAGCGGAAGTGCATGACGTCGCCGTCCTTGACGATGTACTCCTTGCCTTCCAGGCGCCACTTGCCGGCTTCCTTGGCGCCGGCTTCGCCCTTGTACTGGATGAAGTCGTTGTAGGCGATCACTTCGGCGCGGATGAAGCCTTTCTCGAAATCGGTGTGGATCACGGCGGCCGCCTGCGGGGCGGTGGCGCCGACCTTGACCGTCCAGGCACGTACTTCCTTCACGCCGGCGGTGAAGTAGGTCTGCAGGTTGAGCAGTTCGTAGCCGGCGCGGATCACCCGGTTCAGGCCGGGTTCTTCCATGCCCATGGATTCGAGGAACATCTGCTTTTCCTCGTCCTCGTCGAGCTCGGCGATTTCCGCCTCGATCTTGTTGCACACCGGTACCACGGGCGCGCCTTCGGCGTCGGCGATGGCTTGCACGATGTCCAGCAGCGGGTTGTTCTCGAAGCCATCCTCGGCAACGTTGGCGATATACATCACCGGTTTGCTGGTGAGCAGGTGGAAGCCACGCACCAGTTGTTTCTCGTCGTCGCCCAGGCTCTTCATCAGGGTGCGTGCCGGCTTGCCTTCGGTGAAGTGGGGGATCAGCTTCTCCAGCAGGGCCTTCTGCGCCAGAGCTTCCTTGTCGCCACCCTTGGCATTGCGGGCAACCTTCTGCAGTTGCTTCTCGCAGCTGTCGAGGTCGGCGAAAATCAGTTCGAGGTCGATGATCTCGATATCGCGCTTGGGGTCGACGCTGTTGGCGACGTGGATCACGTTGTCGTCCTGGAAGCAGCGCACCACGTGGGCGATGGCATCGGTCTCGCGGATGTTGGCGAGGAACTTGTTGCCCAGACCTTCACCCTTGGAGGCGCCAGCGACCAGGCCGGCGATGTCGACGAACTCCATGGTGGTGGGGATCACGCGCTCGGGTTTGACGATCTCGGCCAGGGCGTCGAGGCGTACATCCGGCATCGGTACTATGCCGCTGTTCGGCTCGATGGTGCAGAAGGGGAAGTTCTCCGCCGCGATCCCGGACTTGGTGAGGGCGTTGAACAGGGTGGACTTGCCGACGTTGGGCAGGCCGACGATGCCGCAATTGAATCCCATGGGTGTGTCCCTCGTGCGCAATGGCGGTAAAGAGTTAAGAGGTGGCTTTCTGGCTGTGCAGCTTCTGCATCGCCTTGCTCCAGTCGCCGGCGAGTACTTCCGGCAGTACGCCGAGGGCGAAGTCGATGCTGCTGTCCAGTAGTTCCTGCTCGCTGCGTGGGGCGCGGCTCAGAACGAAGCTGGAGACCATGCTGCTGTGGCCTGGATGGCCGATGCCAAGCCGCAGGCGGTAGAAGTTATTCTTGTTGCCAAGCTGGGCGATGATGTCGCGCAGCCCGTTGTGCCCGCCGTGCCCGCCACCCTGTTTGAGTTTGGCGACGCCGGGGGGCATGTCGAGTTCGTCGTGAGCCACCAGAATGGCGTCCACCGGGATACGGAAGAAATTCGCCAGCGCCGCTACGGACTGGCCGCTGCGGTTCATGTAGGTGGTGGGGATCAGTAGGCGAACGTCGCGACCCTGGTGACTGAATTTGCCCACCAGGCCGAAATATTTGCGGTCGTTACTGAGGTTGGCGCCCTGGCTGCGGGCCAGGCGCTCAACAAAAAGGGCCCCCGCATTGTGCCGGGTCTGGTCGTATTCGGGGCCGGGGTTGCCCAGGCCAACGATCAGTTGTACGGCAGTCATGTCGGGAGCCCTTTCTAGGAAGCAGCCCGCCCGCGCTGGCAGGCAGGCTGTTTTCCGGTGGTGCGCAGGTTACTCGGCAGCGCCTTCGGCTTCGCCTTCGCCTTCTTCTGCTTCCTTGGCAACGCGGGAGGCGTGGATGTTGGCCACGGCCAGGTCGTTACCGTGAGCCAGTGCAACCAGCTCGACGCCTTGCGGCAGGGTCAGGTCGGACAGGTGGACGATCTGGCCCAGCTCAACCTTGGCCATGTCGACGTTGATGAATTCCGGCAGGTCTTTCGGCAGGCAGGAAACTTCTACTTCGGCCAGGGTGTGGGACACTTCGCCGCCTTGCTGCTTGACGCCAACCGAGCCTTCCTGGTTGAGGAAGTGCAGCGGTACATGGGCGGTCAGCTTCTGGCCGGCAACCACGCGCTGGAAGTCGGCATGCAGGACGAAGCCCTTGGCCGGGTGACGCTGCAGGGCCTTGATCAGTACGCTTTCGTTGCTGCCGGCTACGTTCAGGGTCAGAACGTGGCTGAAGGCCGCTTCGTTTTCCAGCAGCTTGGCGAAATCTTTGGCCAGCAGGCTGATCGATTGCGGGGCTTTCTCGCCGCCGTAAATCACGGCAGGAACCATGGCTACGTTACGACGCAGGCGGCGGCTCGCACCTTTCCCCAGGTCGGAACGCACTTCGGCATTCAGGGCAAATTCAACAGTCATTTCACTTCTCCAAAATAACCAAACCGTCCTTCACGCTTGCGACCAGCGACCGGACGGTGAGGTAAAAAAGCCCCGCAGGGTGCGGGGCGCATTTCGTTCAGCGAGTGTGCCGGCTTAGCGGAACATCGCGCTGATCGATTCTTCATTGCTGATGCGGCGCACCGCTTCAGCGACTACCGGGGCGATATCCAGCTGGCGAATGCGCGAGCAGGATTGCGCGGCGGCCGACAGCGGGATGGTGTTGGTCACCACCAGCTCGTCGAGCACGGAATTTTCGATGTTTTCGATCGCCCGACCCGACAGTACCGGGTGCGTGGCGTAGGCGAAGACCTTGGCGGCGCCATGTTCCTTCAGCGCCTTGGCCGCGTGGCACAGGGTGCCGGCGGTATCGACCATGTCGTCGACCAGGATGCAGGTGCGGCCTTCCACGTCGCCGATGATGTGCATCACTTCGGACTGGTTGGCTTTCTCGCGGCGCTTGTCGATGATTGCCAGGTCCACGCCCAGGCTCTTGGCCACGGCACGCGCACGCACCACGCCGCCGATATCGGGGGAGACGATCATCAGGTTGTCGAAGCGCTGGTCTTCGATGTCATCCACCAGAACCGGGGAGCCGTAGATGTTGTCTACCGGAATATCGAAGAAGCCCTGGATCTGGTCGGCGTGCAGGTCGACGGTGAGTACCCGATCGATGCCTACGACGGTGAGCATGTCGGCCACTACCTTGGCGCTGATGGCCACGCGAGCGGAACGCGGGCGGCGATCCTGGCGGGCATAGCCGAAGTAGGGGATGACAGCAGTGATTCGGGTGGCCGAGGAGCGGCGGAAGGCGTCAGCCATTACCACCAGTTCCATCAGGTTGTCATTGGTTGGCGCACACGTCGGTTGAATCAGGAAGACGTCTTTACCGCGGACGTTTTCGTTGATTTCAATCATGACTTCGCCGTCGGAGAATTTTCCGACCGAGGCATCACCGAGGGGAATGTGCAGCTGACGTACGATACGTCGCGCCAGATCGGGGTTAGCGTTCCCCGTAAAGACCATCATCTTGGACACGCGCAGTACCTGCCGGCTGAGGGTATACCTGGATGAGTATAGAAAATGGCAGGGGCGGCTGGATTCGAACCAACGCATGGCAGGATCAAAACCTGCTGCCTTACCGCTTGGCGACGCCCCTGTATCCTGTGTTGTTGCTAATGCTGTCGAGTTGCTCATTTGCCCTAAGGCGTTAATGGCAGGGGCGGCTGGATTCGAACCAACGCATGGCAGGATCAAAACCTGCTGCCTTACCGCTTGGCGACGCCCCTACATGGTGCAACTCAACGCATCTACTTCCTGGCCAATGTTTCCAGCTTGCGGTGCAACATCGAGACGTTACGACCTTGGGCTACGAAGCTTGGCAAAGTGACTGGAAGTTGGCGGGCGACTTTATCAGCATCGTCCTTGTTTGGGAAGGACCCAAACACACAAGCTCCAGTGCCGGTTAATCTGGTTGGAACAAATTTGTTCAACAAGATCAAAGCGTTATGAACTTCTGGATAACGCTTCTGGACCACCGGCTGGCAGTCGTTATGACCGCCCCCCTCAAGAAGGCTGCGAACTTTAATGGGCGGCGTATCGCGTGTCAACTCGGGGTCGGAGAAAACTTCCGCAGTGCTGACAAGTACTTGCGGTATGGCTACGAGAAACCAGGGCTCATCCAGCTGCAGGGGGGTGAGTTTCTCGCCGATGCCCTCGGCGAAGGCGGCGCGGCCGCGCACGAATACCGGTACGTCGGCGCCCAGACTCAGGCCCAGGCTGGCGAGGCGGTCCTCATCCCAGTCGAGCTGCCAGAGGTGGTTGAGGCCGAGCAGGGTGGTCGCCGCATCCGAACTGCCGCCGCCGATGCCGCCGCCCATGGGCAGGCGCTTGTCCAGCCAGATGTCGGCGCCTAGGGCGCAGGCCGATTGCGCTTGCAGTTGGCGGGCGGCACGCACGATCAGGTTGCTGTCATGGGACACGCCGGCCACCTCGGTATGCAGGCGGATCTGGCCATCCTGGCGCAGGGCGAAGCCCAGCTCGTCACCATGATCGAGAAACTGAAACAGCGTCTGCAGCTCGTGGTAGCCGTCGGCGCGACGGCCGAGAATGTGCAGCATGAGGTTGAGCTTGGCCGGCGCCGGCAGCAGCAGTTCGGCGCCGGCGGGGATTGCGGGGCCGGTCATTGGCCGAGCTGGCGCGGTTGCCAGTCCTTGATTACCAGGGTCACCTGCAGGTCATGGCCATTGAGCTTGAGGCGCTCGGGCAGCCAGTAGCCATTCTGCTCGGCGTAGCGCAGGTACTCGACCTGCCAGCCATCCTGCGTCAACTGCGCCAGGCGGCTGTCGCCGTCCAGGGTCAGGCGGCTCTTGCTGTCGGGGGCGGGCAGCCCGCGGATCCACCAGAGCAGGTGCGAGACCGGCAGGTTCAGGCCCAGTTGCTGTTGCAAAAGGGCTTCCGGAGAGGCCGCCTGGTAACGGCCCTGATTGGCCACCTCCAGAAGGATGTCGCCGGGACGGCCGGTGAGGCGGGCGGCGCCGCGTCCTAGTGGGCCGGACAGGCGGATGTCGTAGTAGTCCTGGCGCTGCAGCCAGAACAGCGTGCCGCTGCCGGAGTCTTTGGGGGCGCGGATGCCGACCTTGCCGCTGATCTGCCAGGCGTCGAGGCTGGCGATGTGCGCGCGGTGGATCTTCCACTGGGCGGCGTCGCCCTGGCCCTCGAGGGATTCGCGTGGGCCGAGGCCGGCACAGCCAGCCAGCAGGGCGATCAGGCCAAAAACGATAAGCTGGCGAACGGGCATCAGAGTGTCTCGGATCCAGTCAGGCGTAGCAGGGTGCTGCGCAGGATGCTGCTGTCGGGTTGTTCCTTGAGCGCGTTGGCCCAGATCTTTCGGGCCTCGCGTTGCTTGCCCTGGGCCCACAGGACCTCACCGAGGTGGGCGGCGACCTCGGGGTCGGGGAAGCGTCTCAATGCCAGTCGCAGCAAACGTTCGGCTTCGTCCAGATTGCCCTGGCGAAAATTTACCCAGCCGAGGCTGTCGAGGATGGCCGGGTCGTCCGGGTTGAGCCGGTAGGCCTGCTCGATCAGCGACCTGGCTTCGGCATAGCGTGTGGTGCGGTCGGCCAGGGTGTAGCCCAGGGCGTTGAGCGCCATGCTGTTTTCGGGGTCGCGCTCGAGGATGAAGCGCAGGTCCTGTTCCAGGCGCTCGATGTCGTCGCGCTTTTCCGCCAGCATCGCGCGGGTGTAGAGCAGGTTGAGGTCTTCCGGGTATTGCTCCAGGGCTTGCTGGATCAGTTGCCAGGCGCGCTCGTGCTGATCCTGCTTGGACAGCGCCTCCGACTCGATCAGGTAGAGCTGGATGGCGTAGTCGGGCTGGCTCTCGCGGGCCTTGCTCAGTCGATTCGATGCCTCGTCGCCGCGCTGGCTGCTGAGCAGTAGCTCGGCCTGGCGCGCCTGTGCAGGCAGGAAGTCGTTGCCCGGGCCAACCAGTCCGTACTCGATCAGCGCACTTTCTGGCTCGCCCATTTCCTCGTAGGCGCGGGCCAGGTTGTAGTGGGCAGCGTCGACGTGGCTGCCGCGCTCGATCAGCTCTTCCAGGTAGATGATGCCTTCGCGCCAGCTTTCGGCCTCCAGGCAGACCAAGGCCAGCGAGAAGCGCAGGTCGTCGTCTTCGGGAAAACGCTGTACCAGTGCCACGAACTCACCCTTGGCATCGTCCAGGCGCTGCTGTTCCACCAGCAGGCGTGCGTAGGTCAGGCGCAGGCGCTTGTCGTCGGGGTGTTTGCGAACGGCCTTTTGCAACAGCGGCAGGGCTTCGTCGCCACGCTTGAGACCCTGCAACAGGCGGGTGCGTAGCAGTAGCGGGGCAATTTCGTTCTTCTTCGCCGGTTGCGCCTCGAGCAGCTCGAGGGCTTCCTGCGGGCGGCCGTCCTGCTGCAGCAGCAGGGCCTTGCCGAACAGCAGCTGGCCGTTGGCAGGGTGCTTCTGCAGCAGGCGATCGAAGCTTTGCAGCAGGCCGGCGCGGGTATCCGGGTCGGTTTCCGCGGCAGACAGGGCGAGGAAGTCGAAGTGGGTATCGCCCTGGCGCTGCAGGACGCTTTCCATATAGTCCATGGACTCGTCATAGCGCCCGGCGCGGGCCAGTTGAATGGCCGCGGCGCGCTGCGCGTCGAGGTTGTCCGGGGCGTTCTGCGCCCAGATCAGTGCGGTATCCAGGGCCGCCTGCTCGGCACCCAGGTATTCGGCGATGCGAAAGCCGCGTTCGGCGACGCCGGGATCCTGGGTCGCGTTGGCCTGCTGCACGTAGTTGCCCAGGGCAATGTCGAAACGGTTGCGCTGGCCCGCCAGTTCGGCGGTGAGCAGGGCGAACAGGGTCTCCTCACTGAACGATGCATATTCCTGGGGCTCTGCCGGTTCGCTGGGCGGAGAGGATTCCTCCACCGGTGGCATGCTGTCCGGTGCAGAGGGAGCAAATGCTTGGCAGCCGCCTAACAGGGCCAGGGCAGTCAAGGACGCGAGGAATCTATTCATAAGGAGTAAAGCGACTTACCAACGGTCGGATCATCATGACACAAGCCGCCAGGCAAGCACATGGGGCGAGGCGTGATAGGCGGCGGGCACACCATGCGCGCCGATTGCGACAATAAGTCAGGGTGGTTGTTCTCAATCTGGCGAAGTAGGACAATTGCGCGCTTCCCTTACTGTCAGCGACTGTGCATGGCCTTTATTGCCCTTGGAATCAACCACAAGACCGCCTCGGTGGCCGTGCGCGAGCGCGTGGCCTTTTCCCCCGAGCAGTTGGTTGAGGCCTTGCAGCAGCTGTGCCTGCGCACGGCCAGCCGCGAGGCGGCGATCCTCTCGACCTGCAACCGCAGTGAGCTGTACCTCGAACAGGAAGCGCTGACGGTCGATGCGGTGTTGACCTGGCTGGCCGAGTACCACCAGCTGAGCCTGGAAGAGTTGCGCGCCTGCGCCTATGTGCTCGAGGACGATGCCGCGGTGCGCCACATGATGCGCGTGGCCTCCGGCCTGGACTCCATGGTGCTGGGCGAGCCGCAGATTCTCGGTCAGATGAAATCCGCCTACGCGGTGGCGCGCGAGGCCGGCACCGTGGGGCCGCTGCTTGGCCGGCTGTTCCAGGCCACCTTCAGTACCGCCAAGCAGGTGCGCACCGATACCGCGATCGGCGAGAACCCGGTGTCCGTGGCCTTCGCCGCCGTCAGCCTGGCCAAGCAGATCTTCAGCGACCTGCACCGCAGCCAGGCGCTGCTGATCGGTGCTGGCGAGACCATCAGCCTGGTCGCCCGCCACCTCTACGAGCAGGGCATCAAGCGCATCGTCGTGGCCAACCGTACCCTGGAGCGCGCCAGCAGCCTGGCCGAGCAGTTCGGTGCCCATGCGGTGCTGCTCTCGGATATCCCGCACGAACTGGTCAACAGCGACATCGTCATCAGCTCCACCGCCAGCCAGCTGCCGATCCTCGGCAAGGGCGCGGTGGAAAGCGCCCTGAAGCAGCGCAAGCACAAGCCGATCTTCATGGTCGATATCGCCGTGCCGCGCGACATCGAACCCGAGGTCGGCGAGCTGGATGACGTCTACCTGTACACCGTCGATGACCTGCATGAGGTGATCGCCGAGAACCTCAAGAGCCGTCAGGGCGCAGCCCAGGTGGCCGAGGAACTGGTCGCCAGCGGTGCCGAGTATTTCATGCTGCGCCTGCGCGAGCTGGCCGCGGTGGATGTGCTCAAGGCCTACCGCCAGCAGGGCGAGCGCCTGCGCGACGAGGAACTGGCCAAGGCCCTGCGCGCGCTCAACAATGGCGTGGCGGCCGAGGACGTGCTGGCCCAGCTGGCCCGCGGCCTGACCAACAAGCTGCTGCATGCGCCCAGCGTGCAGCTGAAGAAACTCTCCGCCGACGGCCGAGTCGATGCACTCGGCGTGGCCCAGGAACTCTTTGCCCTCGACGAGGGCGTGCCGTCCAACAAAGGCCTGCAATGAAAGCTTCACTGATCAACAAACTCGACCTGCTGCAGGATCGCTACGAAGAACTGACGGCGCTGCTGGGCGATGGCGAAGTGATCGCCAATCAGCAGCAGTTTCGCGCCTATTCCAAGGAATACGCCGAGGTCGAGCCGGTCATCCAGGCGTTTCGAGCCTTTCGCAAGGTCCAGGACAATCTCGAGAGCGCCCAGGCGCTGCTCAAGGACAGCGATCCGGACATGCGCGAGATGGCCGAGGAGGAGGCTGCCGAGGCCAAGCAGCAGCTGATCGAACTGGAAGATCGCCTGCAGCGCATGCTGCTGCCGAAGGACCCCAACGATGGCCGCAACGTCTATCTCGAGGTGCGCGCCGGCACCGGCGGCGACGAGGCGGCAATCTTCTCCGGCGACCTGTTCCGCATGTACTCGCGCTACGCCGAGCGGCGCGGCTGGCGGGTGGAGATTCTCTCCGCCAGCGAAGGCGAACATGGCGGCTACAAGGAAGTGATCGCCCGGGTCGAAGGCGAGAATGTCTACAGCAAGCTGAAGTTCGAATCCGGCGCCCACCGCGTACAGCGGGTGCCGGAAACCGAGTCCCAGGGCCGCATCCATACCTCGGCCTGCACCGTGGCGGTGCTGCCCGAGCCGGACGAGCAGGCGGCGATCGACATCAACCCGGCGGACCTGCGGGTCGATACCTACCGCTCCTCCGGTGCCGGCGGCCAGCACGTCAATACCACCGACTCGGCGATTCGTATCACCCACATTCCTACCGGCACCGTGGTCGAGTGTCAGGAAGAGCGTTCCCAGCACAAGAACCGGGCCAAGGCCATGGCCTGGCTGGCGGCCAAGCTCAAGGATCAGCAGGAGGCGGCGGCGCACAAGGAGATCTCCGACACGCGCAAGCTGCTGGTCGGCTCCGGCGACCGTTCCGAGCGCATCCGCACCTACAACTTTCCCCAGGGCCGGGTCACCGATCACCGCATCAACCTGACCCTGTATTCGCTCAATGAGGTCATGGCCGGCGGTGTCGAGGCGGTGATCGAACCGTTGCTGGCCGAGTACCAGGCCGATCAGTTGGCCGCCCTGGGCGATTGAGCCCTGTGGTGCGCCGTGCGCACCCGTAACACGTAGGGTGGATGACGCCTTTTTCATCTACCAGAAGCCTGCGCGGTGGATCGATAGAACGCGATCCACCCTACGAGAGGAATATGGCCAGCATCGAATCCCTGCTGAGCGCGGCCGACCTGCCCGACTCGCCGACCCCGCGGTTGGATGCCGAGCTGTTGCTGGCCAATGCCCTGGGCAAATCGCGCAGCTACCTGCTCACCTGGCCGGAGCGCGAGGTTGCGGCCGAGCCGGCCGCGCGTTTCGCCGCCGACCTGAAGCGGCGTAGGGCCGGCGAGCCGGTGGCCTACATCCTCGGGCGCCAGGGCTTCTGGAGCCTGGAACTGGAGGTGGCGGCGCACACCCTGATCCCGCGGCCCGACACCGAGCTGCTGGTGGAAACCGCGCTGGAGCTGTTGCCGGCGACCCCGGCGGCGGCGCTCGACCTTGGCACCGGCACTGGCGCGATCGCCCTGGCCCTGGCCAGCGAGCGGCCGGCCTGGCGCGTCACCGGCGTGGACCGGGTGGCCGAGGCGGTGGCCCTGGCCGAGCGCAATCGCCAGCGTCTCAAACTGGACAACGTGGCGTTCATCGAGAGCCAGTGGTTCAGCGCTCTGGCCGGCCGGCGCTATCACCTGATCGTCAGCAACCCGCCTTACATCGCCGCCAGCGACCGCCATCTGGGCGAGGGCGATGTGCGCTTCGAGCCGAGCAGCGCGCTGGTGGCCGGTGTCGACGGCCTGGACGACATTCGCCAGATCATCGCGCAGGCCCCGATGTATCTCGAGGCGGGCGGCTGGTTGCTGCTCGAGCACGGCTTCGAACAGGCTGCCGCGGTGCGCGACTTGCTGAGCGCCGGCGGCTTCGACGCGGTACAGAGCCGCCGCGACCTGGGCGGTCACGAACGCATCAGCCTTGGACGTTACCACCATGAGTGAACAGAACATGCTGAACGATGACGAACTGCTGCGCTACAGCCGGCAGATTCTTCTGCCGCAGATCGACGTCGACGGCCAGCTGCGCCTCAAGGGCAGCCGCGTGCTGATCATCGGCCTCGGCGGCCTGGGCTCGCCCGTGGCCCTGTATCTGGCCGCCGCCGGCGTCGGCGAGTTGCACCTGGCCGATTTCGACAGGGTCGACCTGACCAACCTGCAGCGGCAGATCATCCACGACAGCGCCGGCATCGGCCAGAGCAAGGTCGACTCGGCGATGGCGCGGCTGGCGGCGATCAACCCGCAGGTGCGCCTGCACCCGCACCCGGCCGGTCTGGATGCCGATTCCCTGGCGGCGGCGGTGGCGACGGTGGACCTGGTGCTGGACTGCTCGGACAACTTCACCACCCGCGAGGCGGTCAACGCGGCCTGCGTGGCGGCGCACAAACCCTTGGTCAGCGGCGCGGCGATACGCCTGGAAGGGCAGCTCTCGGTGTTCGACCCGCGGCGCGCCGACAGTCCCTGCTACCACTGCCTGTATGGCCACGGCAGCGAAGCCGAGCTGACGTGCAGCGAGGCCGGCGTGGTCGGGCCGCTGGTAGGCCTGGTCGGCAGCCTGCAGGCGCTGGAGGCGCTGAAGCTGCTGGCCGGGTTCGGTGAGCCGCTGGTCGGGCGGCTTCTGCTGATCGACGCCTTCGGCTCGCGCTTTCGTGAGTTGCGGGTCAAGCGCGACCCGGCCTGCAGCGTCTGCGGAGCCGGCCGTGACTGACAGCGCCGCGATCGGCGTTTTCGACTCGGGCGTCGGCGGCCTCTCGGTGTTGCGCGAGATCCGCGCGCTGCTGCCGGCCGAGTCGCTGCTCTATGTGGCCGACAGCGGCCATGTGCCCTATGGCGAGAAGAGCCCTGAGTTCATTCGCCAGCGCTGCCGCCACCTCGCCGAGTTCCTGCTCGGGCAGGGCGCCAAGGCCCTGGTGCTGGCCTGCAACACCGCCACCGCGGCCGGCGTCGCCGAGCTGCGCGAGCGCTATCCGCAGCTGCCGATCGTCGGCATGGAGCCGGCGGTCAAGCCGGCGGCGGCCGCCACCCGCTCCGGGGTGGTCGGCGTGCTGGCCACCACCGGCACCCTGAAGAGTGCCAAGTTCGCCGCCCTGCTCGACCGCTTTGCCAGCGATGTGCGGGTCATCACCCAGCCCTGTCCGGGGCTGGTCGAGTGCATCGAGGGCGGCGCACTGGGCAGCCAGGCAACGCGCGTGCTGCTGCGGGGCTATGTCGAGCCGTTGCTGGCCGAGGGCTGCGACACCCTGATCCTGGGCTGCACCCATTACCCCTTCCTGCGGCCGCTGCTGGCCGAACTGGTGCCCGCCTCGGTCAGCCTGGTCGACACCGGCGCGGCGGTGGCGCGTCAGTTGCAGCGGTTGCTCGCCGAGCATCGGCTGCTGGCCGCCGGCCCGGCGCAGCCGGCGCGCTTCTGGTCGAGCGGCGAGCCGCGGCAGATGCAGGCGGTGCTACCGCTGCTATGGGGCGAGGCAGGCGAGGTACAGGCGCTCTGAGCGGGTCTTGCCGCGACCCATATGCATGGGCAGCCTTTTATTTAGAACAATAATTTCTATACTTCCAGGCAGTGCTACGCGGACCTCTCGTGAATGGGTGACAGAAGGAAATTGCCATGAATAAGTTGGTGTCTTTGGCTGCGCTGGCGGCCTTGTCTCTGGGGGCGGTCGCGGCCCAGGCCGCCGATGTGACCTTTGCCGTGGGCAGTACCGATGAGTCGACCATGGTCTATCGGCTGGGTATCCAGTCCGATTTCGGTCGCCGCTGGATGGACAGCTCGACCGGCCACCTGGGCGGCTACTGGGACACCGGGTACACCTACTGGGAGGGCGACAAGACGGCGAGCAACCACAGCCTGTCGTTCAGCCCGGTGTTCGTCTATGAGTTCGGCGGCGGCAACCTGCGCCCCTATGTCGAGGCCGGGGTAGGGCTGGCATTCTTCAGCAGCACCGAGCTGGAAGGCAGCAAGCTGGGCTCGTCTTTCCAGTTCGAGGATCGCCTCGGCGTCGGCCTGCGCTTTGCCGATCAGGAAATCGGCCTACGGGCGATGCATTACTCCAATGCCGGGCTCAAGGAGCCGAACAACGGCATCGAGAGCTATACCCTGCATTACCGCATGAGCTTCTAAACCTCACGACGAAAAAACCGGGCACTGGCCCGGTTTTTTCGTCAAGGGCTGGCCGCCGCTAGCGATAGATGGCGTCCATGCCGCGGCGCTCCTCCAGGCACTCGGCCGAGGCCATCTCGAATTCGCGGCAGATCAGCGGGCGTTGCTGGTAGATGCTGCAGCGCATGCTGTCGCGGTCCAGCGCGGCGCACCAGCCGTCATCCAGCCGGCGCATGACTTCGCCGCCCCACTCGTCGGTGGCGATGAAGCGCGGCGGCACGCCGGTGTCGCTGATCAGCATTACCTCCAGCTGGCAGCAGCAAGCGGCGCAGTTGGCGCAGGTCGGGGCGGGGCCAGTGGGCAATTGGGTATGGGCAATGTGCGGGCTGTCGGTCATGCCGCAGAGTGTACGCCATGTGCCGGCAGCGGATGGTCGATAGCCGACGCAGGGTGGATCCCTGCGCGTAGCTGGCGCCGTATCCCGCCACCGGCTGCATGCAGACCGGGCGGCCCGGCTGATAAACCGCGCTACGCCGAACGGCGTGAGCGCAGGGTTTGCTCGTACTGGCTGCGATAGAGCCGGGCGAAGCCGTGCAGCAGCGGGATCACCAGTGCCCAGATCAGCGCCAGCACGGCCAGGGTCGGCAGCGTGCCATAGGGCAGGCCGACCCCGGCCAGGGAGGCGCCGGCGTAGTAGGACAACGGCCCGCCGATGGCGCCGAGCAGGCTGCCACGCCACCAGGGCTGGGCGGTCCAGGCCAGGCAATGGTTGAGGGTGGTGGCCAGCAGCAGCCACAGCATTGTTAGCCACAGCGGGATCAGGGTGCGCGGCTCGCCGAAGTCGAACAACCCGAGGTTGAGCAGGAAGCTGTCCAGCGCACTGCCGAGCAGGAAGACGCTGAGCAGCAGCTTGCCCTCGGCGGCCCAGCTGCTGGTCCACAGCAGGTGCACCGCCAGCACCGCGGCGACCACCAGCAGGCCCGGGCCGTCGCCGGCGAGAATGCAGGCCAGCCAGCCGAGCTGGAACAGCAGGGCATTGGCGATCAGTTTGGGCATCGGGTTCTTCCAGTCGTGGTTCGTTTGGCCCTGGCGGTATGGCCACAGGCGGGGCAATGGTGCGCCGGATGGCGCAAGCCGCGCAACACCACGGGCGCTGCGCACGCCTGGCCGAGGTGGTCCTGGGCGCGCGTCATCTGCGCCGGCACCGCCACGCGCCCGTCACAGCGCCGGGTGCGCCCTGGGTTTGCCCAGCAGCAGCTGGGCGGTGCCGATGCTGCGCTCGAGGAAGCCGCCTTCGCAGTAGCACAGGTAGAACTCCCACAGGCGGTAGAAGTGCTGGTCGTAGCCCAGCTGCTCGAGCTTGTGCCGGACCTGCTGCAGGTTGTCGTGCCAGTGTCGCAGGGTGCGCGCGTAGTGCAGGCCGATGTCTTCCATGTGCAGCAGGTTCATGTCGGTCTTGCCGCCGACGATCTCCAGCATCTTCTGCACCGAGGGCAGGGCGCCGCCGGGGAAGATGTAGCGCTGGATGAAGTCGACGCCGCGCCTGGCCTGCGCATAGCGCTGGTCGCGGATGGTGATCGCCTGCAGCAGCATCAGGCCATCGTCCTTGAGCAGGCGCGCGCACTGCTGGAAGTAGGTCGGCAGGAAACGGTGGCCGACCGCCTCGATCATCTCGATCGACACCAGCTTGTCGTACTGGCCGTCGAGGTCGCGGTAGTCCTCCAGCAGCAGGGTGATGCGCGATTGCAGGCCCATCTCCCGGATGCGCTGTTCGGTGTAGGCATACTGCTCGCGCGAGAGGGTGGTGGTGGTCACCGTGCAGCCATAGCGGCTGGCGGCATAGATAGCCATGCTGCCCCAGCCGGTGCCGATCTCCAGCAGATGGTCGCCGGGCTTGAGGGCGAGCTTCTGGCAGATCCGTTCGAGCTTGTTCAGCTGGGCCTGCTCCAGGCTGTCCTGCGGGTCGGCGAAGACGGCCGCCGAATACATCATGGTCGGGTCGAGGAACTGCTCGAACAGCTCGTTGCCCAGGTCGTAGTGGGCGGCGATGTTCTTGCGCGAGCCCTTGCGGGTGTTGCGGTTGAGCCAGTGCAGGGCCTGCACCAGCGGGCGGCCGAGCTGGGCCAGGCCGCCCTCCATGGCGTCCAGCACCTCCAGGTTGCACACCAGCACGCGCACCACTGCGGTCAGGTCCGGGCTGCTCCAGTAGCCGTGGATATAGGCCTCGCCGGCGCCGATCGAACCGTTGGCGGCGACCAGCCCCCAGACCGCGGCGTCCTCTACCCGCACCTCCGCGCGCAGGCTGGCATGGGGGTCGCCGAACAGCAGGCGTTCGCCGCCTTCGCTGAGTACCAGCAGGCCGTGGCGCAGCTGGCCGAGCTGGCGCAGCACCGCCCGGCGCAGCAGGCTGGCGCCGAGGCCGCTGCCGGCACGGATCGAGTCTTTGGCAGAAGTCAGGCTAGGGCTTTTCATGGGGCACTTCCTTCGATTGCGCACGGGCCACGCGGTACGCGCCCTGCGCGGCCTGGTGGGTGAACAGGGGGATGCGCTTGAGCCACAGGCGCAGGGCCTGCCAGTAGATGGCGGCCAGGGTCTTGCCGGTCATCCAGGGGAAGCTCAGCAGGTAGCGCCGCAGGCCGGCGGCATCCAGGGCCTGGCGCTCGAGGCTGAGGCTGGCGTCGAACAGCCTGGTCTCGCCCTGCCAGTCGGCCATGTACACGCCCAGGCGCTGACCGACCGGGCTGAAGCGCATGCGGTACTCCAGATCGGGGGGCAGGAACGGCGAGACATGGAAGGCCTTGGCCACGGCGAACTGCAGCTGGCCGCTGGCGTCGGCCGGCAGCACGTAGTGGTAGCGTTCGCGCCAGGGCGTGTTGCTGACCTCGCAGAGAATCGCTGCCAGGCGGCCGTCGCCAGCGAAGCAGTAGAAGAAGCTGGCCGGGTTGAACGCCAGGCCCCAGCTGCGCGGCTGGGTCAGCAGGCAGATGGCGCCCTGCGGCGCCTGGCCCAGGGCCTCGGCCACGCGCTGGCGCACCGCCTCGCTCAGGGTCATGCCGGCGCCGGTGAATTCGGGCAGGTAGTCCGTCTCCCTGAAGGCGAAGGGCGCCCAGCGGCTGCGCCCGGCCAGGCGTGACAGGCCGAGCACCTGTTCCTGCTCGGCCAGGTCCAGGTACAGCAGGCCCATGCGGTAGCGGAAGCTGTGGGCCTTGGGGGCGAAGCGGCGGTGCCGCACCCAGCCGTAGTAGAGGGCGCTGTTCATCTCAGAGTTCCTCGCCGAACAGGCGGCCGACGCGCAGGGCGCTGACCACGCCGTCTTCGTGAAAACCGTTGGCCCAGTAGGCGCCGCAGTAGTAGCTGTGCTGCGCGCCCTGCAGCTCCTGCCAGCGCGCCTGGGCGGCCAGGCCGGCCAGGCTGTACTGCGGGTGGGCGTAGCGGTAGCGGGCGAGGATCTGCGCCGGGTCGATCAGCGCGGTCTGGTTGAGGCTGACGCAGAAGGTGGTGTCGCTGGCCAGGCCCTGGAGGATGTTCATGTTGTAGGTCACCGCCGCCGGCTGGCTGGCCGGCCCGCCCAGGCGGTAGTTCCAGCTGGCCCAGGCCAGCGGGCGGCTGGGCAGCAGGCGAGTATCGGTGTGCAGGACCACGTCGTTGTCGGCGTAGCGCAGGGCGCCGAGGACCTGCCGCTCCGCCTGGCTCGGCTCGGCGAGCAGGGCCAGGGCCTGGTCGCTGTGGCAGGCCAGCACCACCTTGTCGAAGCGCTGGCGACCGGCCGGGGTGTGCAGGGTGACGCCCTCGGCGTCGCGTTCGACCCGGTTGACCGGGCAGTTCAGGCGGATGCGCTCGCGGAATCCGGCGCTCAGGGCCGGCACGTAGCTGCGCGAGCCGCCTTCGACCACGCACCATTGCGGACGCTCGCTGACCGAGAGCAGGCCGTGGTTCTTGAAGAAGCGCAGGAAGAACTGCAGCGGAAAATCGAGCATGGCGGCCAGCGACATCGACCAGATCGCCGCGCCCATGGGCACGATGTAGTGATCGATGAAGCGCTGGCCGTAGCCGCGCTGCGCCAGGTACTGGCCGAGGCGGGTGTCGGCGTCCAGGCGGCCGTGTTCGAGGTCGGCCAGGGCCTCGCGGTTGAAGCGCAGGATGTCGCGGACCATGCCGAGAAAGGCCGGCGACAGCAGGTTGCGCCGCTGGGCGAACAGGCTGTTGAGGCTATGGCCGTTGTACTCCACGCCGCTGCGCGGATCGCTCACCGAGAAGCTCATCTCGGTGGGCCGGTAGCCGACGCCGAGCTGGTCGAGCAGGCGGATGAAGTTGGGGTAGGTCCAGTCGTTGAACACGATGAAGCCGGTGTCGATCGCATGGCGGCGGCCGCCGACCTCGACGTCGACGGTGTGGGTGTGGCCGCCGACCCAGTCGCTCGCCTCGAACAGCTGGATGTCGTGGCGGCGATGGAGCAGGTAGGCGCTGGTCAGGCCGGCGATGCCGCTGCCGATGATGGCGATTCTCATGGTTGCTCCTCGCCAGTCGGGCCGCTGCGCGCCAGGCGCTTGCCGAGGGCCAGGCGCAGGCGCCCGGGCAGGCGGGCGAGCAGCCGCAGGGTGGTGATGAAGGGGCCGGGAAAGCTGATCTCCAGCGGCCGGCGCGGCAGGCGTTCGACGATATGCCGGGCGGCGCGCTGCACCGGCCAGCGCATGGGCATGGGAAAGTCGTTGCGCCGGGTCAGCGGGGTGTCGATGAAGCCGGGGCTGACCAGGGTCACCTCGATGCCTTCGGCGGCCAGGTCGATGCGCAGCGCCTCGAGCAGGTAGCGCAGGCCGGCCTTGGAGGCGCCGTAGGCCTCGGCACGCGGCAGCGCCAGGTAGGTGACCGAGCTGCCGATGCCGACCAGCAGTGGTTGCTGGCCGAGGCGCAGCAGCGGCAACGCCGCCTCGATGCAGTAGCTGGCCGAGAACAGGTTGGCGCGCACCACCCGCTCGATCATCGCCGCCTCGAAGGCGCGCGCATCGAGGTACTCGCAGGTGCCGGCGTTGAGGATGGCCGTGTCCAGCGCGCCCCAGGTCTGGGCGATGTGCTCGCCGATGGTACGCACCTGCAGCGGCTCGGCGAGATCGCCGGGGACCACCAGCACCTGCCCCGGGTAGCGCGTGGCCAGGGCCTCGAGCGGTTCGCGGCGGCGGGCGCTGACGGCCAGGCGGTGACCGTCCTGCAGCAGCAGCTCGGCCATGGCCGCGCCCAGGCCGCTGCTGGCGCCGGTCAGCCAGATGCGCCGGGGACTCATGCCAGCCTCCACTTGAGCCAGCGGATCGCGCCGCCGAGCAGCGGTAGCTGCTCGTAGAGCAGGGCACCGGCATCGAAGTAGTCGCGGTGCTGGTGCACCCTGTCGCGCCAGAGCAGGTGCGAACAGCCCTCGACCCGGATCGACTGGCCGCCGGCCAGGCGCGGATGACGGTAGCTCAGGGTCCAGCGCAGGTAGCCCTCGCCGTCGCGCACCTGGTCGCAGCCGTGAAAGTCGAAACGCAGGTCGTGGACGCTGGCGTAGAGCGTGGTGAAGTAGTCGCGCAGCTCGCTCAGGCCGCGGACCTGGTGCAGCGGGTCGCTAAACACCACGTCCTCGCTGTAGAGCTCGCCGAGATGGTCCAGGTGGTTCTTGTCCAGGCTGGCGAAGCGCTCGCCGAAGTGACGCAGGTAGTCGCTCATGAGGCTGCCTCCAATCGTTCACGCGGCAGCTGCCTGAAGGCCGCCAGGGCGCGTTCGCGGCTGCGTTTCAGGTCGACCAGCGGCCGCGGGTAGTCGGCCGCGGCGAACAGCTCACCGAGGCTCGCGGGGCTGTGGATGGCCTTGTCGTCGAGGTGGGCCAGCTCCGGCAGCCAGTGGCGGATGAAACGGCCGTGCGGATCGAAGCGTTGCGACTGGCTGATCGGGTTGAACAGGCGGAAGTAGGGCACCGCGTCGGTGCCGGTGGAGGCGCTCCACTGCCAGCCGCCGTTGTTCGCCGCCAGGTCGCCGTCGATCAGCTGACGCATGAAGAAGCGCTCGCCCTGGCGCCAGTCGATCAGCAGGTTCTTGCTCAGGAACATCGCCACCACCATGCGCAGGCGGTTGTGCATCCAGCCGGTGGCGAGCAGCTGGCGCATGGCCGCGTCGATCAGCGGGAAGCCGGTGCGGCCCTGCTGCCAGGCCGCCAGCTCCTCGGGGGCGTCGCGCCAGGGCAGCGCCTCGGTCTCCGGGCGGAAGGCGCGGTGGCGCGAGACCCGCGGGTAGCCGACCAGGATGTGCTTGTAGAACTCGCGCCAGAGCAGCTCGTTGATCCAGCTGACGGCACCCGGGTTGCCGCTGTCGAACTCGCCCTGGTTGAGCTGCAGGGCGGCATGCAGGCACTGGCGTGGCGACAGCACGCCGGCGGCCAGATAGGGCGACAGCCGGCTGGTGCCGCGGCTGGCCGGAAAGTCGCGCTGGCGCTGGTAGTCGGCCAGCTGCTGCTCGGCGAAGTCCTGCAGGCGTTGGTGGGCGGCGGCTTCGCCGGCGGGCCAGAGCTGGCGCAGGGCCTCGTCGGGGGCGCTGAAGCCTGCGACCTGGCGCGGCAGCGCGTCACCGGCGAGCGCCAGCGGCGCCTGCGCCCGGGGCGTGGCGACCCTAGCCGGCGGCGCCAGGTGCAGGCGCTGGTAGCACTGCTTGCGGAACTGGCTGAACACCTGCAGGTAGCTGCCGCTCTTGCTCAGCAGGCTGCCGGGCTGGAACAGCAGCTGGTCCAGGCGGCTGTGAAAGCCCACCCCGAGCCCGGCCAGGTGACGGGCCACGGCGCGGTCGCGGCGGCTCTCGTTGATCCCGTACTCCTCGTTGACCCAGGCGGCCTGGACCTGCAGCTGCCGGCACAGTTCGCCGATCACCGCCGGCGCCCGATCCCAGCTGTCGGCCTCGCGGATCAGCAGGGGCACATTGAGCCTGCCCAGCTCGATGGCCAGCTCGCGCAGGTTGCGCAACCAGAAGTCGACCTTGCACGGCGCCTCGTCATGGGCCTGCCACTGGCCCGGGCTGAGCAGGAACAGGGCCAGGGTCGGGCCGGCCGCCATGGCGGCGGCCAGGGCTCTGTTGTCGGCCACGCGCAGGTCGCTGCGCAACCAGATCAGTTGCTGGGTGGGGCTATTCATGGTTGTTCCAGTAGGTCGAGATCGGCGAGACAGCGCAGGGCCGCCAGGGGGTCCTGCGCCAGGTTCAGCTGGTGCGGCGGGTCGCTCAGCTGCTGCAGTTGCGGGCGCTGGATGTGCACGGCGGGCCCGACCAGCAAACAGGGGCAGGCGTAGCCGGCGAGCAGGCGTGACCAGTGGCTGCTGCTCAGGGCCTGGCTGGAATACAGCAGCAGGGCGCGCGGCTGGATGCGCTCGAGGGCCAGGGCCAGCTCCGCGGGCGGCAGCGGCCAGTCGAATACCTCGACCACGCAACCGGCATTGCTCGCCAGCCAGGCGGTCAGCCACAGGCCCGGCTCCATGGGCCGCGTGGACAGGTTGACCAGCAGCAGGGGGGCGCCCGGGTGCTGGCGATTGTTGTGATAGAGGCGCGCGCCAAGCTTGCTGCGCAGCCAGGAATGGAAGAACACGCGCTCGGCCTGGGCGCCGAACTGGGCGTGCCAGCGCGCCTCCAGGGCCTCGAATAGCGGCAGCAGCAGCTGGCGGCAGAGGGTGTCGGGCGGGTAGACCGCCAGCTCGCGGTTGAGGCAGTCGTCGAGGCCGCGCTCGTTGAGGCTGCAGATCGATTCGAGCAGTCGCTGGCGCTTGGCGTCCCACTGCGAGCCAGTCTCGGCGCAGACGGGCTGCTCGGCGCCGAGCAGGCCCTTGACCTGGCTGACCGAAACGCCGCGATCGAGCCAGGTGAGGATCGCCTGGATCTGCGCGACGTGCTCGGCGCCGTAGAGGCGATGGCCCTTGGCGGTGCGCTGCGGCACGATCAGGCCGTAGCGGCGCTCCCAGGCACGCAGGGTCACGGCGTTGACCCCGGTGAGGCGGGCGACCTCGCGGATCGGCAGCAGGCCTTGGGCGAGGGCGGCCTGGTAGTCGTCGCCATCGCCTGGGCGGGGGGCGCCTGGGTGCGCGTGCGGGCTCATAGGGCGTTACGCAGGCTGAGGTTTTCCGGGTGCGGCTGCAGATAGGCCTGCTGCGCCAGGTAGCGGTCCGGATGGCGGCGCAGGTGGTGCTTGAGCAGGGTCAGGGGCACCACCAGCGGCACGATGCCGGCGCGGTACTGGCCGATCAGCTGCTGCAGCTCCTGCTTGTCGTCGCCGCTCAGGGCGCGCTTGAAATAGCCGCTCAGGTGCTGCAGGACGTTGCTGTGGGTACGCCGGGTGGCGCACTGCTTCAGCGCCGTCATCAGCGCGCTGAAGTAACGCGGCGCCAGGTCCTGCAGATCGTGCTGCTGCAGGTTGCCGAGCAGGCGGCCGAGGGCCTTGTACTGCAGCGGGTGGTGGGCCATCAGCAGGTACTTGTAGCGCGCGTGGAAGTCCAGCAGGGCCTTGCGCGTCAGGCCCGCGCGCAGGCGCTGTTGCCAGTCGGCATAGACGTAGACGCGGGTGAGGAAGTTCTCGCGCAGCACCGGGTCGTTGAGCCGGCCGTCCTCCTCCACCGGCAGGTCCGGGCGCTGCGCGCAGAAGGCCTCGGCGTAGATGCCGCGGCCCCTGGGCTCGCTGGGGCGGCCGCCGTCCTGATAGACCTTGACCCGCTCCAACCCGCAAGAGGGCGACTGCTGCATGAAGATGTAGCCGCAGATGCCGTCCTGCTCAGCGGCCATGCGCCGGCCGTAGGCCGCCAGGGCCTGGGTATGATCGCGCTCGCGCGCCACCGTGCCGACCGCCCGCGGCGCTGCCGGATCGCCGATCAGGCGGATGGGCTCGCGGGGTACGCCCAGGCCGATGGCCATCTCCGGGCACAGCGGCACGAAGTCGAAGTGTTCGCTGAGGCTCTGCCTGCACAGGCGCGAAGCCTTGTGTCCGCCGTTGTAGCGCACCTCCTGGCCGAGCAGGCAGGCGCTGATGGCCACGCGGATCTTCGGCTGGGTCGGGCTGGGGAGCGGCATGGGGGCGTCCTCCGGATAAACTTGTACTTGAGACTGTTTTTGTACAACTTGTGTTTATCCTAGAGTCTTGCATGTACAAGTCAAGCGATTTGTACAAGTTTGCTGTATAGGTTTTTTGCCGTGACCGCCTCCCGAGGCTGATCCAGGGCAAGACTTGCGCACAAAGACGCACGCGGGGCTTGGCAGCGCGAGGCCGGGGTCGTACATAGAGGGTTCACCTTCCCCGTCGGCGAGCACCATGAGCAAGCACCCCCCTGGACCCGCCGCGCCGCTGCAGCTGCGCCGCGTGGCCATCGACACCTATCGCGAGAACGTCGCCTACCTGCATCGCGACTGCGCGCTGTACCGCGCCGAGGGCTTTCAGGCCCTGGCCAAGGTCGAGGTCAGCGCCAATGGCCGGCGCATCCTCGCCAGCCTCAACGTGGTGGATGACGACTGCATCGTCGGGGTCGACGAGCTGGGTCTGTCCGAGGACGCCTTCGCCCAGCTGAACGTGGAGGACGGCCACCCGGCGAGCGTTTCCCAGGCCGAGCCGGCCGGCTCGATCCCCGCGCTGCACCGCAAGATCGCCGGCGAGCGCCTGGAGCGCGAAGACTTCCGGGCGATCGTGCGCGACATCGCCGATCACCGTTATTCGAAGATCGAGCTGACCGCCTTCGTGGTGGCCTGCAACCAGGGCGAGCTGGATCGCGAGGAGGTGTATTTCCTCACCGATGCCATGGCCTCGGTCGGTCGCCGGCTGGACTGGCACGAGCACCCGGTGGTGGACAAGCACTGCATCGGCGGCATCCCCGGTAACCGCACCTCGATGCTGGTGGTGCCGATAGTCGCGGCCCACGGCATGCTCTGCCCGAAGACCAGCTCGCGCGCGATCACCTCGCCGGCCGGTACCGCCGACACCATGGAGGTGCTGGCCAATGTCGAGCTGCCCTTCGCCCGCCTCGAGGAGATCGTCCGCGAGCACCGCGGCTGCCTGGCCTGGGGCGGCTCCAGCGAGCTGTCGCCGGCCGACGACGTGCTGATCGCCGTGGAGCGGCCACTGTCGATCGATTCGCCGGGGCAGATGGTCGCCTCGATCCTGTCGAAGAAGGTCGCCGCCGGCTCCACCCACCTGCTGCTGGATATCCCCATCGGACCCTCGGCCAAGGTGCGTTCTATGCCCGAGGCGAACAGGCTGCGCAAGCTGTTCGAATACGTCGCCGGGCGCATGGGCCTGGCCATCGACGTGGTGATCAGCGACGGGCGTCAGCCGATCGGTCGCGGCATCGGTCCGATGCTGGAGGCGCGCGACGTGATGGCCGTGCTGCGCAACGACCCGGAGGCGCCCAACGACTTGCGCCAGAAGGCGCTGCGCCTGGCCGGGCGGATGCTCGAGTTCGACCCGGACGTGCGCGGCGGCGACGGCTTCGCCATCGCCCGCGACATACTCGACTCGGGCCGCGCCCTGAGCAAGATGCGCGCGATCATCGAGGCCCAGGGCGCCACCGAATTCGATCCGCAGCAACCATCCTTGGCGCCGCTGAGTTTCGACATCGCGGCCGAGCGCACGGCGCTGGTGACCGCCATCGACAACCTGCAGCTGGCGCGCATCGCCCGTCTGGCCGGAGCGCCCAAGGTGCAGGGCGCCGGTGTCGAGCTGCTGCGCAAGCTGGGCGAGCCGGTGCAGGCCGGCGAGCCCCTGTACCGGGTCTATGCGGCCTATCCGGCCGACCTGGAGTTCGCCCATCAGGCCAGCGTGCGCCACTGCGGCTTCAGCCTGGGAACGGCTGAACAGCTCAAACCGTTGTTCGTGGAGTTCTGAAATGGACACCTTGCTGCTGTTTTTCGAGGACGAGCGCGCGCCGGCCCAGCGCCTGGCGCAGGCGCTGGGGCTGGCGGCGGCGTGCATCGAGCGCCACCGCTTTCCCGACCAGGAGCTGCGCCTGCGCCTGCCGCTGGCGGCAGGGCAGGCGCTGCCCGAGGAGCTGGTGCTCTATCGCAGCCTCGACCGGCCCAACGACAAGCTGGTCGAGCTGCTGCTGGTGGCCGAGGAGGCGCGCGCGCTGGGCGCGCGGCGTGTGCTGCTGGTGGCGCCCTATCTGGCCTATATGCGTCAGGACATCGCCTTTGCCCCGGGCGAGGTGGTCAGCCAGCGGGTGATCGGCCGCTTCCTGGCCGAGCATTTCGATGCGCTGGTCACCGTCGATCCGCATCTGCACCGCATCGAACGCCTCGAACAGGCGGTGCCGCTGGCGGCGGCGATAGCCCTGTCCGCCGCACCCTCGCTGGCGCAACTGGTGGCCGAGAAGCGCGAGCGCCCGGTGCTGATCGGCCCGGACGCCGAGTCGGCGCAGTGGATCGAATCCGCGGCGGCGCTGTTCGGTTTCGAGCATGGGGTGTGCAGCAAGCAGCGGCGCGGTGATCGCGAGGTCGAGATCGTCCTGCCGGCCTTGCCGGTGCAGGGGCGCCAGGTGGTGCTGCTCGATGACGTGGCCAGCTCCGGGCGCACCCTGGCGCGGGCAGCCGAGCAGCTGCTGGCGGCAGGCGCCGCCTCGGTCGACGTCGCAGTCACCCATGCGCTGTTCGCCGGCGATGCCCTGGCGGTGATCGAAGCCGCCGGCGTCGGCGAGGTCTGGAGCAGCGACTGCATCGCCCATCCGAGCAATGCGCTGGCCATGGCGGGGCTGCTGGCCGAGGCCGTGCGGCCGTTGCTCGGCAACGAGGTGGAAGAGGGGAAGGGGTGACCCTGGGGGTCAGTCGGCGACGCCTTGCGCCGCTTGCCAGCCCATGCGCCAGCACGCACCGTCCTGCAGCTCGCGCCAGTCGATCAGCCGGCTGCGGCGGCTGAGCACCGCCTGCAATTCGACCTGCAGCACCTGGCCGTCCTCGTCGCACAGCAGTTCGGTGACCAGGAAGTGCTTCTCGCGGTTGCGCGGTTGTACGGCTGTCCATTTCGACAGCAGCAGCTTGCGCGGATTGACCTGGTGGCGGTCCGCGCCTGGTGTTGTAGCGGCATTCACTGGCGGTGCTCGAGCAGTTTGCGCGCCACCTCCTGGCCGCTCAGCCAGGCGCCTTCGACCCGTCCGGACAGGCACCAGTCGCCGCAGACGTACAGGCCCAGGTCGGCGTCGGCCAGCGCGCCCCACTGGTGCGCGGCGGCGGGGCGGGCATAGAGCCAGCGATGCGCCAGGCCGAAGCTCGGCGGCGGCACCGCGCAACCGATGACCTCGGCGAAGGCGCCGTACAGGGTCTCGATCACCGCTTCCTTGTCCATGTCCAGGTGCTGTTTGCTCCAGCGGCTGCTGGCGTGCAGCACCCAGGTATCCAGGCTGCCGTCGCGGCCGGGGCGGCTGCGGGCACGGGTCAGCCAGTCGAGCGGGCTGTCCTGGATGAAGCAACCGTCGACCTTGGTATCCAGTGGGCTGTCGAACGACAGGGCCACCGCCCAGGTCGGCTCCATGGTCACGCTGGCCGCGGCGCTGGCGAGTTTGGGCGCGGCCGCCAGCAAGGCGGTAGCCTGCGGTGCGGGGGCGGCGATCACCACCTGGCTGAAGGGGCCGTAGGCCTCGCCGTCCGCGTCCTGCAGGCTCCAGTGCGTCTCGCCGCGAAACACCTCGGTGATGCGGCAGGCGAAGCGCACCGGCAGGGCGCCGAGCAGGGCGCGGGTGATGGCGCTCATGCGCGGGATGCCGACCCAGCGCACCTGCTCGTCCGGCGAGGCGCTGAGCTGGCCGTTGCTGGAGTGGTAGAGGTTTGGCGACCATTCGGCGACCCAGCCGCGCGCCAGCCACTGCTGGACCACATCGACGAAGCGGCGGTCGCGGGCGGTGAAGTATTGCGCGCCCAGATCCAGGGTGCCGACCTCGGTGCGCTTGCTGGCCATGCGGCCACCGCTGCCGCGGCTCTTGTCGAACAGTTGAATTTCCAGGCCGGCGGCGTGCAGGGCCTGGGCGGCGGAGAGTCCGGCGATGCCGGTGCCAATGATGGCGATGGGTGCGGTCATGGTGTACCTCGTACTCGCAGAGCGCTAGGCTACGCTTTAGACAAATCCTATACAATAGAGTTCTTTTGTATAGGCTTGCTGTCGACTTCAATCGTGCCTGTGTTTATTTAAGACAATTCGTGGCCGGTTTAAAGGCACGTTGCTCTACTAATCATCAATCTCGGCTCGAATACCTTGAGCGGGGTCATGCGAGGAAGATGCCATGCACATATTGCTGACCGGTGGTACCGGCCTGATCGGCCGCGCCCTGTGTCGCCAGTGGGGGCAGCAGGGTCATCAATTGACGGTCTGGAGCCGCACGCCAGAGAAGGTGGCGAGCCTGTGCGGCGAGCAGGTGCGCGGTGTCGGCGTGCTCGATGAGGTTGGCATGCAGAGCGTGGACGCGGTGATCAACCTGGCCGGCGCGCCCATCGCCGACCGGCCCTGGACGCGCAAGCGCAAGCAGCTGCTGTGGGCCAGCCGGATCACCCTCACCGAACAGTTGCTGGCCTGGTTGCAACAGCGCCAGCAAAGGCCGCGGGTGCTGATTTCCGGCTCGGCGATCGGCTGGTATGGCGATGGTGGCGAGCGCGAGCTGGATGAGGGCAGCGGGCAGATCACCGACGACTTCGGCGCCCAGTTGTGCGGTGCCTGGGAAGAAACCGCGCAACGCGCCGAAGCTCTGGGCATCCGCGTGGTGCTGATCCGCACCGGTTTGGTGCTGTCCACCGAAGGCGGCTTTCTCACGCGCCTGCTGCCGCCCTTCAGGTTCGGCCTCGGCGGGCGGGTGGGCGATGGTCGTCAGTGGATGTCGTGGATCCATATCGCCGACCAGATCGCCCTGATCGACTATCTCTTGCAGCAGGAGCAGGCCAGCGGTCCTTATAATGCCTGCGCGCCGCAACCGGTGCGCAATGCCGAGTTCGCCAGCGCCCTGGGCCGCGTCCTGCATCGGCCGACACTGCTGCCGGCGCCGGCGTTCATCCTGCGCCTGGCCTTCGGCGAGATGGCCGGGTTGCTGTTGGGCGGCCAGCGCGCGCAGCCGGCGCGCTTGCTCGAGGCCGGTTTTCGCTTTCGCTTCACCGATCTGGATGCGGCCCTGGCGGATCTGCTGGGTCGCCACTGACTGAACTTAAGGATTACTCATGACCGATCACGCCCTGCTGCTGGTCAACCTGGGCTCCCCGGCCTCGACCGACGTGGCTGATGTACGGCGTTACCTCAATCAGTTCCTGATGGATCCTTATGTGGTCGATCTGCCCTGGCCGCTGCGCCGCTTGCTGGTGTCGCTGATCCTGATCAAGCGCCCGGCGCAGTCGGCCCATGCCTACGCCTCGATCTGGTGGCAGGAGGGCTCACCGCTGGTGGTGCTGAGCCAGCGCCTGCAGCAGGCGATGCAGCGCCAATGGACCCAGGGCCCGGTCGAGCTGGCCATGCGCTACGGCGAGCCGTCGCTGGAGACGGTGCTGACCCGCCTGGCCGCCCAGGGCGTCAAGCGGGTGACCCTGGCGCCGCTCTACCCGCAGTTCGCCGACAGCACCACCACCACGGTGATCGAGGAAGCCAGGCGGGTGTTGCGCGAGCGTCGGCTGGACCTGCAGATGGCGATCCTGCCGCCGTTCTACGATCAGCCCGAATACCTCGACGCCCTGGTCGACAGTGCCAAACCCTATCTTGAGCAGGGCTTCGACCACCTGCTGCTGAGCTTCCACGGCCTGCCCGAGCGCCACCTGCACAAGCTCGACCCCAGCGGTCACTGCCTCAAGGGTGCCGATTGCTGCCGCACGGCGCCGCCGGCGGTGCTCGCCACCTGCTACCGCGCCCAGTGCCTGCGCAGCGCCGAGGCCTTCGCCGCGCGCCTGGGCCTGCGTCCCGACCAGTGGTCGGTGTCCTTCCAGTCGCGCCTGGGCCGGGCCAAGTGGATCGAGCCCTACACCGAGGCGCGCCTGGAGGCGCTGGCCGGGCAGGGGGTGAAGAAGCTGCTGGTGATGTGCCCGGCCTTCGTCGCCGACTGCATCGAGACCCTGGAGGAGATCGGCGACCGTGGCCGCGAGCAGTTCCAGGCCGCCGGCGGCGAGACCCTGCAACTGGTGCCCTGCCTTAACGATCATCCGAGCTGGGTGGCGGCACTCAAGACCCTCTGTGAGCGCGCGCCCGTGCCGCTCTGATCGCCGTGCCGGGCTGGCCGCGCCGGACTGGCCGCGCCGGATCATTCGCTCGAATGGTCCGGCTCCATTCGCCTCGCTGATAACGGTGCCTGGCGATACTCACTGCGCTAAATGTCGGTCTAAGCTGGCGGCTCTTTCAACCGTCGCGCGCCGCGCCAGCGGTGCCGAGGAGACCGTCCGTGCACAACAACAATAACGGCTACCCCTCCAGCGTCCGCGCCTGGGCCACCGTCGCCATCCTCATGGTGGCCTACGTGCTGTCCTTCATCGACCGGCAGATCCTCAACCTGCTGGTCGGCCCGATTCGCCGCGACCTGATGATCAGCGATACCCAGATGAGCCTGCTGATGGGCCTGTCCTTCGCCATCTTCTACACCATCTGCGGCATTCCCCTGGGGCGCCTGGCCGACAGCAAGAGCCGGCGCGGGCTGATCGCCATCGGCGTGCTGTTCTGGAGCGCCGCCACCGCGGCCTGCGGCATGGCCAGGCTGTACTGGCAGTTCCTGCTGTGCCGGATCGGCGTCGGCGTCGGCGAGGCGGCGTTGTCGCCGGCGGCCTACTCGCTGATCGCCGACAGCTTTCCCGCCTCGCGCCGGGCCACGGCGATCAGCGTCTACTCGATGGGGGTCTACCTGGGCTCGGGGCTGGCCTTCCTGCTCGGCGGCCTGGTGATCAAGGTCGCCTCGGCCCAGGGCGATGTATTGCTGCCGATCATTGGCGAGGTACGCCCCTGGCAGCTGATCTTCCTCGCCCTGGGCGCCGCCGGGGTGCTCTTCACCCTGCTCATGCTGGCGGTCCGCGAGCCGGCGCGGCGTGGTGTCGGCGCCGGGGTGGCGGTGCCGCTGGCCGATGTCGGCCGCTATATCCGCGCCAACCGACGCACCGTGCTGTGCCACAACTTCGGCTTCGCCGGCCTGTCCTTCGCCGGCTACGGCAGCGCCGCCTGGGTGCCGACCTTCTTCATTCGCACCCATGGCTGGGAAGCCGGCCAGGTCGGCATCGTCTACGGCAGCATAGTGGCGGTGTTCGGCTGCCTGGGCATTGTCTTCGGCGGGCGCCTGGCCGACTGGATGGCCAAGCACGGCCGCAGCGACGCCAATATGCGCGTCGGCCTCTACGCGGCCATCGGCGCGGTGCCCTGCGTGCTGAGCTTTCCGCTGATGGACAGCGGTTTCTTGGCGGCGCTGCTGATGGTGCCGACGGTGTTCTTCCTGAGCATGCCGTTCGGCGTGGCACCGGCGGCGATCCAGGAGATCATGCCCAACTCGATGCGTGGCCAGGCCTCGGCGATCTACCTGTTCGTGGTGACCCTGATCGGCCTGGGCATCGGCCCGACCGCGGTGGCGCTGGTCACCGACTACGCCTTCGGCGACGACCAGGCGCTGCGCTACTCGCTACTGATCGTCACCTCGCTGGCGGTGTTCAGCTCGATCCTGCTGCTCGCCCAGGGCCTCAAGCCCTACCGCGAGAGCGTGGTACGCCTGCAGCAATGGGCGGCCAGTCCGGCCTGAGGCAAGCAACGCACAAGAAAAAGCCCCGCATTTGGCGGGGCTCTTTTAGGCGGCTGGGATCAGCCCTGGTCTTCGCTCAGGGCCTTGCTGCGCCAGCCCAGGCCGCCGGGCAGCAGCAGGTTGAGCACGATGGCGACGATGCCGCACAGGGAGATGCCCTTGAGGCTGATGTCGCCGGCGCCGATGACCATGCCGCCGATGCCGAACACCAGGGTTACCGCCACTATCACCAGGTTGCGTGGCTCGGACAGGTCGACCTGATGGCGGATCAGGGTGTTGAGGCCGACCACGGCGATGGAGCCGAACAGCAGGCAGAGGATGCCGCCCATCACCGGCACCGGGATGCTCTGCAGCGCCGCGCCGAACTTGCCGATAAAGGCCAGGGCCATGGCGATCAGCGCCGCCCAGACCATCACCCTGGGGTTGAAGTTCTTGGTCAGCATCACCGCCCCGGTGACTTCCGAGTAGGTGGTGTTGGGCGGGCCGCCGAGCAGGCCGGCGGCCGAGGTGGCCAGGCCGTCGCCGAGCAGGGTGCGGTGCAGGCCGGGCTTGTGCAGGTAGTTCTTGCCGGTCACGGTGCCGATCGCCAGCACATCGCCGATGTGCTCGATGGCCGGGGCGATGGCCACCGGCAGGATGAACAGGATCGCCCCCCAGTGCAGCTCCGGGGCGACGAAGTTGGGCATGGCCAGCCAGGGCGCGGCGGCCACGGCGCCGAACTCGACCACGCCGAACAGCACTGCCAGGCCGTAGCCCACGGCGACGCCGCAGAGGATCGGGATCAGGCGGAAGATGCCGCGGCCGATCACCGCGACTATCAGGGTGGTGACCAGCGCCGGCAGCGAGATCATCAGCGCCACGTCATAGGGCACCAGCTGCACGCTGGCATCGCCGGCCTTGCCCATCGCCATGTTGGCGGCGACCGGCGCCAGGCCCAGGCCGATGGCCATGATCACCGGGCCGATCACCACCGGCGGCAGCAGCCGGTCGATGAAGCCGGTGCCCTTCAGGCGCACCGCGCCGGCCAGCAGCATGTAGACGACGCCGGCGGCGACCAGGCCGCCGAGGGTCGCCGGCAGGCCGAAGTCGCTTTTCGCCGCCAGAATCGGGGCGATAAAGGCGAAGCTCGAGGCGAGGAACACCGGCACCTGGTTCTTGGTCACCAGCTGGAAGATCAGGGTGCCCAGGCCCGCGGTGAACAGCGCCACGTTGGGGTCCATGCCGGTGATCAGCGGCATCAGCACCAGGGCGCCGAAGGCGACGAAGAGCATCTGCGAGCCGGCGAGGATCTGCCGCCAGCTAGCGTCCTGCATATGGTCCTGCATGCTCAGGCGTCCTTCTGCTTGGTGCCGAAGATCTTGTCGCCGGCATCGCCCAGGCCGGGGATGATGTAGCCGTGCTCGTTGAGGCGTTCATCGATCGAGGCGGTGAATATCTGCACGTCCGGGTGGGCATCGTTCACCACCTTGATGCCCTCGGGCGCGGCGACCAGGACCATGGCGCGGATTTCCTTGCAGCCGGCCTTTTTCAGCAGGTCGATGGTGGCGACCATGGAGCCGCCGGTGGCCAGCATCGGGTCGATGATCAGGGCCAGGCGTTCGTCGATCTCCGGCGCCAGCTTCTCCAAGTAGGTGTGCGCCTGCAGGGTCTGCTCGTTGCGCGCCACGCCCACGGCGCTGACCTTGGCCCCGGGAATCAGGCTGAGCACGCCGTCGAGCATGCCGATGCCGGCGCGCAGGATCGGCACCACGGTGATCTTCTTGCCGGCGATCTTCTCCACCTGCACCGTGCCGGCCCAGCCCTGGATCTCATAGCTTTCCAGCGGCAGGTCGTTGGTCGCCTCGTAGGTCAGCAGGGCGCCGACCTCCTGGGCCAGTTCGCGGAAGTTCTTCGTGCTGATGTCGGCGCGGCGCATCAGGCCGAGCTTGTGGCGGATCAGCGGATGGCGGATCTCTCGAATGGGCATGGCGGATTCTCCGGCGGGGCTGGCAAAAAAAACGGCTTAGATTAGCATTGGCGATGCGCCGTGGCGCGCAGGTTGGCGAGCTTTGCCGCAACTTACCGGTCAATCTCGGCGATTCTGCGCATTTCCTGCAGTTGGTCCGGCCCTACTTGCCCTGCGCTGGCCGGACCGGTACCTTTGCCAGCTTTTATTTTGACCAAACGATCAGCTTGTCGGCCTGGTGCCGGCCCGCTCACTGAAGAGGAAACGCCATGCCCGTCGATCTCGCGCACATCCGCCAAGTCATGGTGGAAGCCGACTGCCTGTACAGCGAAGCCCAGGTGGAAGCGGCCATCGAGCAGGTCGCCGCGGCCATCAACGAGCAGCTGGCCGAGCGCAACCCGGTGGTGTTCTGCGTGATGAACGGCGGCCTGATCTTCTCCGGTAAGCTGCTGCCCAAGCTCGCCTTCCCGCTGGAACTGTCCTACCTGCACGCCACCCGCTACCGCAACGAGACCAGCGGCGGCGAGCTGTTCTGGAAGGCCAAGCCGGAAATTTCCTTCATCGACCGCGACGTGCTGATCATCGACGACATCCTCGACGAGGGACACACCCTCGGCGCGATCATCGACTTCTGCCGCCACGCCGGCGCCAGCGCGGTGCACACCGCGGTGCTGATCGACAAGGACCACGACCGCAAGGCCCGCCCCGACCTCAAGGCCGATTACGTCGGCCTGCCCTGCATCGACCGCTATATCTTCGGTTACGGCATGGACTACAAGGGCTACTGGCGCAACGCGCCGGGCATCTACGCGGTCAAGGGTCTGTAAGCGAAGCAGCAACCGGCGCGGCCCGCTTCCCGGGCTGCGCGCCGCGGGCTGTGCCGAATTCGTCAATCTTATGGGCTAAACGGCTCAAGCCGCGACGGGTCACAGGCGCCAGGCTAACTGCTGGTTAGCAGAGGATTGCCCATGATTCGATTGACCCTGGAACAGGCGCGAGAGCTCGCGCACGACATCCTGCGCAGCAACGGCTTCAGCGAGCCCCATGTGCAGGCGGTGGCCGCCACGGTGCTGGCCTGCGAGCGCGATGGCTACAGCACCCACGGCCTCTATCGGCTGGTCGCCTGCGTGCATGCGCTGAAGGCCGGCAAGGTGGTTGCCGATGCGGTGCCAGAGATGATCGACCAGGCCCCGGCCATCGTCCGCGTCGATGCCCGGGGCGGCTTCTCCCAGCTGGCCTTTCGGGCCGGCGTGCCGGCGTTGCTGGCCAAGGCCCGCCAGGCGGGCATCGCCGCCCTGGCGATCAACCACTGCGTGCATTTTTCCGCCCTGTGGGTGGAGATCGAGGAACTGACCGAGGCGGGGCTGGTGGCCCTGGCCTGTACCCCCGCCCATGCCTGGGTGGCGCCGGCCGGTGGCAGCCAGCCGGTATTCGGCACCAATCCCATCGCCTTCGGCTGGCCGCGAGCCGGGCAGCCGCCGTTCGTCTTCGACTTCGCCACCAGCGCCGCCGCCCGCGTCGACCTCGAACGGCACCAGCGCAGCGGTCAGCCGATCCCCGAGGGCTGGGGCGTCGATGCCCAGGGCCGGCCCAGCACCGACCCGGCCGCCGTGCTGCAGGGCGCCATGCTGACCTTCGGCGGCTACAAGGGCTCGGCGCTGGCGGCCATGGTCGAGCTGATCGCCGGCCCCCTGATCGGCGACCTGACCAGCGCCGAATCGCTGGCCTTCGACGCCGGCAGCCAGGCCACGCCCTATCACGGCGAGCTGATCATCGCCCTGGACCCGCGGCGTTTCCTCGGCTCTGCCTGCGACCAGCACCTGGCGCGGGCCGAGACGCTGTTCGCGAGCATTCAGGACCAGGGTGCACGGCTGCCCTCGCAGCGTCGCTACCAGGCGCGGGCGGGCAGCGCCGAGCGCGGCGTGCAGCTTTCCCAGGCGCAGTACGACGAGCTCAGGGCGTTGATTGTCGCCTGAGGGGCGATAGGCGGCGCGATCCGTCGGGTGGAGAGCGTGCTCGACACATAGGCAAAAAAAGCCCCGGCTGTTCGAACCGGGGCAAGGTGCGATCCCTGAAACCGAGCCGACAACTAATCGGCCAGGGATTCGCGCGTGGTCTCGCCGTCCACCAGGCGGGCGATGCCCAGCGGGTTGGCGTTCTGCAAGGCGGCCGGCAGCAGCGCGTCCGGGCAGTTCTGGTAGCAGACCGGGCGCAGGAAGCGATCGATCGCCAGGCTGCCGACCGAGGTGCCGCGGGCGTCCGAGGTGGCCGGGTAGGGGCCGCCGTGGACCATGGCGTCACTGACCTCGACCCCGGTGGGGTAGCCGTTGAGCAGCAGGCGCCCGGCCTTCTGTTCGAGCAGCGGCAGCAGCTCGGCGCAGCTCGCCAAGTCCGCCGGCTCGGCGATCAGGGTGGCGCTCAGTTGCCCGTGCAGGCCGTGCAGGGCCTGGGTCAGCTCGGCCTGGTCGGCCACCTCGACCACCACCGTGGTCGGGCCGAAGACTTCCTCCTGCAGCAGCGCATCGCCCTCCAGCAGCAGCCGGGCGTCGGCCTGGAACAGCTGCGGCTGCGCCTGGTTGCCCTGCTGCGGGCTGCCGGCCAGGTGGCGGATGCCCGGGTGCTGGTGCAGGGCGTCCAGGCCCCGGCGGTAGCTGGCCAGGGTGCCGGCGTTGAGCATGGTCTGGGGCGGCTGCTCGGCCATGTGGGCGGCGAAGCGTTGCAGGAAGGTGTCGAACTCGGCCGAGCGCTGGCCGATCACCAGGCCGGGGTTGGTGCAGAACTGGCCGCAGCCGAGCACCACCGAGGCGGCCAGCTCGGCGGCGATCCGTTCGCCGCGCTGCTTCAGGGCTGCGGGTAGCAGCAGCACCGGGTTGATCGAACTCATCTCGGCGAACACCGGGATCGGCTGCGGGCGCGCCGCCGCCAGATCGCACAGCGCCCGGCCGCCCTTGAGCGAGCCGGTGAAGCCTACCGCCTGGATCGCCGGGTGGCGGACCAGGTCGGCGCCGACCCCGGCGCCATAGATCATGTTGAATACCCCGGCCGGCATACCGGTCTTCTCAGCCGCCTGGATGATCGCCTGGGCGACCCGCTCGGCCGTGGCCATATGCCCGCTGTGCGCCTTGAACACCACCGGGCAGCCGGCGGCCAAGGCCGAGGCTGTGTCGCCGCCGGCGGTGGAGAAGGCCAGGGGAAAGTTGCTGGCGCCGAACACCGCCACCGGCCCCAGGCCGATGCGCCACTGACGCAGGTCCGGGCGTGGCAGCGGCTGGCGCTGCGGCTGCGCGCGGTCGATGCGCGCGCCGTGGAAGTCGCCGCGGCGCAGCACCCGGGCGAACAGGCGCAGCTGGTTGCTGGTGCGGCTGCGCTCACCCTGGATGCGCGCGGCGGGCAGGGCGGTCTCGCGGCACACCAGTTCGACGAAGTCGTCGCCCAGGGCGTCGAGTTCGGCGGCGATGGCGTCGAGGAATTCGCCGCGGCGCTCGGCCGAGAGTTGCCGGTAGCGCGGGTAGGCGGCAGCCGCGGCGCGGGCGGCGGCATCCACCTCGGCCTCGGTGGCCTGGTGGAAGCGGTAGGGCAGCGCCTCGCCGTTCGCTGCGTCGAGGCTCTGCAGGATGACCTCACCGGCGGCGCTGCGGCCGCCTGCGATGAAGTTGTGGCCGATGGTAGCGGGCATTGTTAGCTCCTGTTGGGGGCCTATGAACAGGTACGCAAAGGTCCTGGCTGTTCAGTCGAGCTCGGCAAACTGCCGATCGACCTGGCTATGGCAGGCCAGCTCGGCCGGATGCGCTGGAAGCACCCGGCCGAGGTACCGCGATCAGGCGAGGTTCTGTTCGGCCGACCAGTTGGCGTACCACTGGCGGAACAGCTTGTACTGGGTCTCGGCGTAGTGACGTTGGGCGTCGCTGAGCGCATCGGTTGCGTTGAAGTGCAGGGCGTATTCCTGGTCGCCGCCCAGCACCATCAGGTGCTTGTAGTAGAGAACCAGGTCGGTGCCTTCGTCGAAAGACGACAGCACGTTGAGCGCCTCGGACAGCTCCAGAGCGCGGCGGCGGGCAATGGCGTCGCCCTTGGCGGCCTGCTTGCTCAGTTCGACCAGCTGCAGCACTTCGCGCGGCAAGGCGTTGCCGATACCGGTGATGGCGCCGGTCGCGCCGCAATTGACGAAGCCATGCATGACCTGGGTATCGACGCCGGCCATGAGAATCACTTCGTCATCCTGAGAGGTGATGTGCTCGGCGGCATAGCGCATGTCGGCGGCGCCCCCGAACTCCTTGAAGCCGATCAGATTGGGGTACTGGCGCCGCAGTTTGAAAAACAGTTCGGCGCGGGTGGCATAGCCGTAGTACGGGCTGTTGTAGATCACCGCCGGCAGCTGCGGCGCCGCTTCGAGAATGGCGGAGAAGTGCGCTTGCTGGGCGGCTGGCGAAGCGCCACGGGACAACACGCGCGGGATGACCATCAGGCCATGGGCGCCGACTTTGGCGGCGTGGGCGGCGTGCGACACGGCTTCGCGACTGTTCACCGCACCGGTGCCGACGATGGTCGGGATGCCGGCAGCCACCAGGCGCGCCACCCCTTCCTGGCGTTCGGCCTCGGTGAGCAACGGCCAGTCGCCCATGGAGCCGCAGTAGACCACCGCGCTCATGCCGGCTTCGATCAGTTCGCGGCCCTTGCGCACCAGGGCGTCGAAGTCCGGCTTGCGCTCGGCGGTGCAGGGGGTCATCAGGGCGGGGATGGTGCCGGTGAAGATGTTGCTGTTCATGCTGTTGCCTCCTGGGCAGATCAAGGTATTTCGTATACGAAAACAATTGGCCGTTATCAGCCCTTCTTGCCATTGGTTGGGCCTGGGCCCGGTTCATCGCGCCGGCGAGGCGGCGGTTTGCAAAGCTTCAAAGAACAGGTTTTACCGCTTCGGCTCGACCGGCCAGGTATCCGAGAGGCGGTAACCGGTCGGCCAGGGGTCGTCGGGGTCGAGCAGGTGCTGGTGGGTGCCGGTGATCCAGGCCCGCCCGGACAGGCAGGGGATGATCGCCGGGCGCCCGGCCAGCTCGGTGAGGCTGTCGATATGGCAGTGGAACTCTGAGCCGATGATCGAGCGGCCGACGAAGCGCTCGCCCACCGCCAGCTGGCCCTTGGCGTGCAGCACCGCCATGCGCGCCGAGCAGCCGGTGCCGGTGGGCGAGCGGTCGACCTTGCCCGGGCGGATCACCACCGCATTGGCGGCGCTCAGCACGCCGTCGATGCGCACGACCGGCGCGGCCAGCTGGCAGAAGGAGATATGCGCCCAGTCCGGGTTCGACGGGTGGACGAAACCCAGCTGCTCGTTGGCCGCGCGGGTAATCTGCACGCCGAGGCGCGCCAGGTCGGCGGCTTCGTCCGGGCGAATAGCGAAACCCAGGGCGCGGGCGTCGGCGATCACGAAGCTGTCGCCGCCGTAGGCGGTGTCCACCTGCAGCGAACCCAGGCCCTCGACCTCGATCCAGGCGTCGAGCTGGTCGGCGAAGGACGCCAGGTTCTTCACCTCGACCCGCTCGACCTTGCCGCCGCGGCACTGGGCGAGCACCTCGATCAGCCCGCCCGGGGCCTCCAGCACCAGCCGGGTTTCCGGCTCGGTCATCGGCAGGATGCCGCTCTCCAGCAGCACCGTGGCCACGCACAGCGAGTTGGAGCCGGACATCGGCGGGGTGTCGGCCGGCTCCATGATGATCCAGGCCATCTGCGCCCGCGGATCCTTGGCCGGCACCAGCAGGTTGACGTGGCGGAACACCCCGCCGCGTGGCTCGTTCAGCATGAAGTTGCGCAGCTGCTGGTCCTCGGCGATCCAGCGCGACTGCGCCCAGATCGTGTCGCCCGGTGGCGGAGCGACGCCGCCGACGATGACGTCGCCGACCTCGCCCTCGGCGTGGCAGCTGATCACATGAATGACTTTGGATGAGCGCATGGTCTGCTCCTAGAGCACGGACTTGAGGAAGTCGGCGGTTTCCCCGCGCTGCGGGTTGCCGAGCACCTGTTCGGGGGTGCCGATCTCGTGCACCAGGCCGTGGCGGAAGAAGGCCACGCGGTCGGACACCTCGCGGGCGAAGCTGATCTCGTGGGTGACCAGGACCATGGTCATGCCTTCCTCGGCGAGCAGGCGCATGGTGTCGAGCACCTCGCCGACCAGCTGCGGGTCCAGCGCCGAGGTGGCCTCGTCGAACAGCATGTAGTCCGGCGACATGGCCAGCGCCCGGGCGATCGCCATGCGCTGCTGCTGGCCGCCGGAGAGCTTGCCGGGAAACACCTTGAGCTTGTCGCCCAGGCCGACGTGGGTGAGCTGCTTGACCGCCATGGCCTCGGCCTGCTCGCGGCTCTGGCCGAGCACCTTGCGCGGCGCCAGCATGACGTTCTCCAGCACGGTCAGGTGGGGGAAGGCGTTCCACTGCTGGAACACGATGCCGATCTTCTGCCGCAGCTTGTTGAGGTCGGTGGCCTTGGCATGCACCTCGGTGCCGTCGACGCGGATGCAGCCCCGCTGGATCGGCTCGAGGCCGTTGATGCACATCAGCAGGGTCGACTTGCCCGAGCCCGAGCCGCCGATCACCGAGACCACTTCGCCCTTGTCGACGTTGAGGCTGACACCCTTGATCACCTCCAGCTCGCCGAAGGACTTGTGTACGTTGTCGATCTCAATCATTTTCCTGCCACCTCTTTTCCAGTTGGTTGCCCAGGCGTGCCACGACCAGGCTGATCAGGTAGTAGATGAGCCCGGCGATGCACAGCACCAGCAGTGGCTCCTGAATGCGCGTGACGATGGTCTGCGAGGCGCGCAGCAGCTCGACGATGCCGATCCACATGACCAGTGCGGTGTCCTTCATCACCCCCAGGCACAGGTTGAGCCAGCCCGGGAAGGCGACCCGGGTGGCCATCGGCAGGGCGATGTGGCGCAGCTCCTGCCAGTAGCTCATGCCCAGCGAGCGGCCGGCCCGGCGCACGCTGGCCGGCACGGCGAGCAGGCCGCCGCGGACGATCTCGGTGCAGTAGGCACCGGCGTAGACGCCGAGCACGCCGCAGGCGACGGCGAAGGCGCTCCAGTCGAGGCCGGCGATGCTCTTGAGCGAGTTGAACAGGACGAACTGGATCAGCAGCGGCACGCTGCGAAACACATCCAGCAGCCAGGCCAGCGGCAGCGTCGCATTGGCAAAGCTGGCGCGCAGCAGGCCGCAGAGCAGGCCGCCGAGGCTGCCCAGGAGCATGGCGCCGAGGGTCAGCAGGATGGTGGTCCAGGCGCCCTGCAGGAGAAACAGCAGGTCGGTGGAAGTCAGGCTGGTAGCGAACATGGCCATGGCTCTCTCAGTAGCGGAACAGGCGCCAGCCGAGCAGGCGGGCGGCCAGGACGATGGCTTTGGCGATCAGGTAGTAGAGGACCGCCGCCAGGGCGAAGTACTCGAAGGTGCGGAAGGTCTTCACGTTGTAGTCCTGGGTGACGCCGGTGAGGTCGTTGTTGAGGCCGACGATCACCCCCAGCGAGGTCATCAGCACCGCCCAGACCATCTGGTTGGTCAGCGGGTGGAAGACGATGCGCAGCAGCTGCGGTATCACGATCAGGCGGTAAGCCTTGAACGCGCTCATGCCCAGCGAACGGGCCGCACGCATCTGCGTCTCCGGCACGGCCTTGAGCCCTCCGCGGAAGTTCTCCGCCAGGTAGCCGGCGTTGTTGAAGGTGATCCCGGCCAGCAGCGCGGCCCAGGAGCTGACATGCAGGCCGAAGGAGCCGAGGCCGAAGTACAGCAGGTAGATCTGGAACAGCGACGGGGTGTTGCGCGCGATCGACACCCAGGCGTCGCCGAAGCCACGGACCAGCGGGTTGCTCATGCGCCGCATCAGGGTCAGTAGCAGGGCGATCAGCACGCCGAAGATCATCGACAGGGCGGCGGTCTCGAAGGTGATCCAGGCGCCGCCGAGCATGTCGGGCAGGGCCTTGAAGGCCGAGCGCCAGTGAAAGCTGTAGTCGAACATGGTTCAGCGTGCTCCTTGGCGAATGGGCGGGGTCAGCCAGGCGGGCAGCACGGCGTCGACCCGGCCGTTGCAGGCGGCGTCGACGCAGGCGGCCAGGCCGGCGAAATGCACCCGGCGGCCGACCAGGCCCGGTGCGTAGTGGGCGTACTTGCCCGAGTTGGTCATCAGGGGCTTGGCGCTTGGCGGCACCAGCGGCTCGCCGACCATGCACCAGCAGGTGTCGGTGACGAATTGCGCGCCGAAGGCCTCCAGCACCGCCACATGCCCGGCCGCGGTGGCCTGCTGGTGCGCGTGACGGCCGCAGGTGATCACCAGCGCCACCTGCGGGTGCTTGCGCCGGCCCGCGCAGAGGCGCGCCAGTGCGGCGCATTCGCTCAGCGAGAAGTGCGGGTTGCCCAGCGCCACCAGGTCCAGCTCCGGGCTTGCGGCGCTGTTCAGCTCGCGCCAGCTGGCGAGCAGATCCTCCGCGCCCAGGCGCACGACCCGTTGCGGCGGCTCGTCGCCCAGGGCCTGTTCGACGCTCGCCGCCTCCGGGGTCACCCCGAGGATATGGAACATGGGCGCCGCCGAGGTGGTGGCGAAGGCGGCGCCGAAGGCCTTGAGGTCGTCGCGGCTCGGCGCGGCCCGTTCCAGGCCGCAGACCAGCGGGATCTGCCGCCCGGCCAGGGCGCCGATGTGGTAGCCGAGCAGCGGGTAGAAGGCGTCGTCGATGGCTTCCGGCAGCCGTACCTCGACCCGCAGGCCGGCCTGCCGGCCGGCGTCCAGGTGGCAGCCGCTGAGGGGCGCACGGCCGGTCAGGGCGATGCAGATGTCGAGGAAGTCGGGGTACTTCTGGGTGCGCGCGCCCAGCACGCTGTTGGCGAACACCACCGCGTTGGACTCGGCCCAGACCACCTGCTCGCCGGCCGCCGGGGCGCTGTCCAGCAGGTAGGGGGCGCAGGTGAAGCTGAGCTGCGCGCCCATGGCCATGTAGGCATCGCCCAGGGCGCTGGCCGGCTCGCCGAACGCCGGGTCGACGCCCAGGGCGCGCCAGCGGCGCTGGTCCACGGAGATGGCGTTGAGGGTGGTCGGCACCCGCACCGCCGCGCCCCAGTCGACCAGTTGGCGGGCGAAGCGCAGGCTGGCCGGACCGGTGTAGATGCAGCCGTCGATGTGCGCCTGGCCGATGTCGATCAGCTCGCCGGCGCCTTGCAGTTCGGCCATGCGCACGACGATCTGCATGGCCACCTGGGCGGCCTTGCCATGGGTGCCGGCGAGCAGGGCGCGATCGTGTTCGCTCAGCTTCACCGGGCCGTGCCCTGCCTGCGCATCGGCCTCGGCTGGAGCCGGCTGCCAGCCGTCGTCCGGGGCCACGGCATAGGCCGCCACCTGCCCGCCCTCGACCCGCACAAAGCGCTGGTCGTGCAGGTTGGCGAAGGCCTGCTCGCCGATGCACAGCACCGGCAGGCCGCGTTTGAACAGGGCCTGGGCGACCAGCGCGCCCAGGCTGAGGATTTCGTCGGGCTGCGCCAGCACCAGGGCGGCGGGCGCATGGCCGTTGAGGATCAGTTCCAGCAGCACGCTGCTGCCGGTGCAGGAGCCGCGGCCGCTGGGCAGCGCCAGCACGCGCCCGGCGATGACCTGGCCGCTCAGCGGGTGATGGCGATCGATCACCTCGCCGCTGAAGGGGTCGACCCCGCCCCAGAAACTCAGGCCGACATCGGCATAGAGCAATTCGCCTTGCGCATCGCCCGCCACCAGAGGGCGTGCTGGCGTGGAAAAATCAGGCATCGGTAGCTCCCGTGCGACCCGGCGGGCCGCACGTCGATAGTTGGATGGGGTTTATCTGAGCTAGCGCGCCGCCTAGTAGTAGACGCCGGGCACGGCCAGGTTGGCCGGGGCGACCTGTTCGCCGACCCACTTGTTCCACAGTTCCTGGTAGCGGCCGGTGCGCACCTGCTGGTTGACGAACAGGTTCATGTAGTTGAGCAGGCCGTACTCGCTGCGCTTGGCCGCCAGCGACACGTAGTCGATGGTGTAGGGCGCATCGCCGGCGATCTTCAGGCCCTTGTACTTGCCGGACTTGAGGGTCGAGGCGGCCACCGTGTTGGTCACCACGGTGGCGTCGATATGGCCCTGGGCCACGGCCAGGAGGGTGTCGTTGAGGCTCTGGTAGGCGCGGAAGCTGCCGCCGCCCCAGCCCTTGACGTCCTTCTCCAGGGCGATGGCCTCGTAGGTGCCGCTGGTGTTGCCGACCGGGCGGCCCTTGAGGTCCTGGTAGCTGTCGATGCCGGCGTCCTCGCGGGTCAGCACCACCATCTGGAAGGCGAAGTAGGGCACGGTCATGCCCACGGTCTTGGCCCGCTCCAGGGTGTCGGAGGTGGAGGCGACTATGACGTCGGCGCGGCCGGAGATCAGCGCGGGGATGCGATCGGGGAAGGGCGTTTCCACCACCTCCGGGGTGACGCCGAGGATCTTCGCCAGGTCGCTGCAATAGTCGACGTCGAAGCCGGCCGGGTTGTTGGCCTCGTCGCGAAAGCCCATGGGCGGGAAGTCCAGGGTCACGGCGCAGCGCAGCTTGCCCGACTCGATGATGTCGTCGAGCTTGTCGGCCTGGGCCAGGTTGATCAAGGAGGTGCTCAGGACAGCGCTGAGGGCTACGGCGAGTGTTGACGTTTTCATAGGGGCCTCTGGGTCTGGTGGGTCGAGCGTTAGTGGGTGGTGCGTCTTTCGTATCGTGGATTTCGTATACGATATTAAATATGCACTGGCTGTGCCAAAACCCGCGGGTGGCCCAGATTCAACCTGCTGGATGTCGCTCATGCGGCTGCAGGCCCCGCGTTCAAGGCGCTGCGTGGACTCAGCAGACGGCAGCCGGATGCTGGCGCTGCGCGGGACGGGGGCGCCAACCGGGAGCGGGGTGTCACCCAAGGAAGCAGTGCGGGGTGGGGCGCCGCGTAACGCTGCTCAATGGGTAACAGCCGTTTGCCGTGATTGGTTTATGCAGGGCGCGCGGGGCACGCTTGGGTGTGCGCACTAGGCCATTAGGTACTTGGTGCGTGACGCACCCTATCGGCCGGTGGCCGCGACGAACGTGAACAGGCTCTTAGCAGGCGCCCCACCCGGTAGGAGCGGGCCATGCCCGCGAAGCGATCTCAAAGACACCAACCACCTCAGCGCCTTATCAAATCCAGACGGCATTCCAAAACGGTAATCACCCACCCGTCTGAGCAAGCCTGCCCGCAGCGGATTGGCATCGATGTAACGGGCGACGGCTTGCAGCTCTTCCTCTGCGCGCAGGGCATGATCGTGAAAGGCTTTCGACCAGAGAGGGCCTGTTCGATTCAGGTCCCGGTTGGCGTGGCGGGAACTGGCGGACTTGAGTCGGCCAATCACCTTGCCGAGGCTGTCCTGGTCGCCGAGCTGCAACAGCCAGTGGACGTGTTCAGGCATCAGCACCCAGGCCAGCATGCGACTCGGCCCGAGCAAGCTGGCGTCATCGAAACAGCGCGCGGCGCAACAGGCAGCTGGGAAGTGGGCGAACAATGGCTCGCGGTTTTTGCTGGTGGTGGTGACCAGATAAGCCGTATTACCCAGGGACACCCGGCCTTTGCGTAAGGCGCGGTGCCCCGGTTGGCTTTGGCTGTAGTGCTCATCCATAAGCCTTCTCCTTGCGAGTTTCGCGGGCATGGAACTAGGCGTCGCCCCGCTCCTACAAAGTGGATTGCCGGGCAGCGGTGGGCAATCGCCTAGACGCAATTCGGGGGATCGCGACGCTGGCTGTCGCGGTACTGGCTGGGGGACAGGCCGGTGAGTGCCTTGAACTGGCGGCTGAAGGCGCTGTGGTCGGTGTAGCCGCAGTCCAGGGCGATCTCGGTGATCGGCCGCTCGCCGGCCAGCAAGCCGGTGGCGGCGCCGAGGCGCGCCTGGTGGATCATCTGCCGCGGGGTGAGCTGGAAGATGCGCTTGCACAGGCGCTCGAGCTGGGCCACCGAGAGCCCGGCGATGGCGGCCAGGTCCTTGACCGCGATGGGCTGGGCGTAGTGCTGGCGAATGTGCGCGTCCACCGCCGCCAGTTTCTGGTAGGCCGGGTGGCTGGCCAGCGGCGCCTGCAGGTCGTAGGAGATGCCGGCCATGCCGATGACTGCGCCCTGGCGATCGCGCAGTGCCAGTTTGTGGGTCAGGCACCAGCCGGGCTCGCGGCCGGGGTAGAGGTGCAGTTCCAGCTGGTCGCTGAGCGGCTGGCCGCCTTCCAGCACGCGGCGGTCCTGCTCGGTGTAGCGCGGGCCGAAGCGCGAGGGGAACACCTGTTCGGCGGTCTTGCCCAGCAGCGCCTGGCGCTCCTTGAGCGCGCAGCGCTGGACCAGGGTCTGGTTGACCAGCACGTAGCGCGCCTGGCGGTCCTTGATGAAGAACACCACGCCGGGCATGGCGTCGAGCAGCGGTGTGATCAGTTGCAGGCTGCCGAGCAGCTCGTTCAGGTCGCCGGGGGCTGGCAGCAGTTGCTCGGGGCGGGGGAGCAGCATCGGGGTTGCGATCCTAGGAGCCTGAGTGGGGCGGCCGCCTGGGCGACTGCGGCACTACTCTATGACGCGCTGGCGGTTTCAGGGAAGCGTGGCGTCCATCGCGGCAGGTTCGGCCAAGACGTAGGGTGGGTTAGGCGCCTGTTCAAGGTGCTGGCGTTACACCGATCTTCGCGGCGCCGTAACCCACCATCGGTGCAACACAGGGCTACCGTCTGGTGGGTTACGCGGCGCAGCCCGACCCGACCTAGGCGACCCCATCCACCCTACAGGGATCCGAGCTATCACCATTGTCGCGACACTAGTCCGCTTCGTTTGCCTCGGCCAGTTGCACCAGGCTGTCGATGCGCGCCGGCGACAGCGGCGTGCGCGGTGCCGGCGCCGGCCAGCCGAACAGGAACTCGGCGGCGCCGCCGCACACCCGGCCCTGGCAGGCGCCCATGCCGCAGCGGCTGTGCAGCTTGGCGTCGACCCAGTCGCTGCGCCCGGCGATCTCGCCGTAGCTCACGTCCTCGCAGCGGCACACCAGGGTGTCGGCGGCGGCCAGCTGCCTGAGCCGCGGGGCGAGGGCGAAGCGCCGTGCGAGCTGATCGGCGAAGGCCTGCCAGCGGCGCCGCTGCGGCCACAGGGCGCGGACCTGGTCCTGCTCGCCGACCGCCGCGTGGCCGGCGATGGCGCCTTCGACCAGGGCCAGTTCGCTGCCGCCGAAGCCGGTGCACTCGCCGGCGGCGTAGTGGCCGTCGCGGCTGCAGGCCTGCCAGTCATCGACGGCGATGGCTTGGTCGGCGATCCGGCAGCCCAGGGCCTGGCCCAGCTGGGTATTGGGGATCAGGCCGAAGCCGCAGGCCAGGCGTTCGCAGGGGATCTCGCGGATCTTGCCACCTTGGCTCAGGCGCACGCCCTCCAGGCGCTCGCTGCCGAGGGCGGCGAGCACATGGCTGTCGGCGCGGTATTGGTGATCGAACAGTTGCGCGGCCTGCAGCAGCTTGCCGGGCCAGCGCGGCAGCTGCAGGGCGAAGCTGGTCAGGGCGGCCAGGGGCGCCTGCTCGGCGATGCATTGCAGGCGCGCACCGGCCTTTTTCGCGCTGGCCGCGCTGGCCAGCAGCAGTGGGCCACTGCCGGCGACAACCAGGCGCTCGCCGGCCACCGGTACGCCGCCCTTGATCAGCGCCTGCAGGCCGCCGGCGCCGGTCACCCCAGTCAGGGTCCAGCCGGGGAAGGGCAGCAGCAGCTCGCGGGCGCCGGTGCAGAGGATCAGCTTGGCGTAGCGCGCACGCCAAGCGCCGGCCTCGTCCTCGAGCAGCAACTGGCGCGGGCCGGCGACGGCCACCACTCGGGTGGAGTGAAACAGCTGCACGTTGGTCGCCGCCGCCAGCGCCTGCCGGTAGCGCCGCGCGCCTGCCGGCAGCTGCGCCTGCACGCCGTCGCGCCAGATCTGCCCGCCGGGCGCCGGGTTGTCGTCGATCAGGGCGATGCGCGCACCGCTGGGCGCCGCGGCCAGGGCGGCGGCCATGCCGGCCGGGCCGGCGCCGATGATCAGCAGGTCGAAGTCGCGGGTCATGCTCGGGTCTCCACGCGCATGCCGGGGCGGCACAGGGTCTGGCAGGCCAGGCGGCGCTGGCCGTCGATGCTGACCCGGCACTCCTGGCACACGCCCATGCCACACAGTGGCGCGCGGCGCTGGCCGCCGACCGAGGTGCGGCTGTTGCCGTCGCCGCCGAGACAGAGGGCGGCCGCCACCGTGTAGCCGTCGGCTACTTGCAGTGCTTGGCCATTCAGGCTGAGTTCGATCATCGCTGATGCTCCGCGAATGCTGGCACGTGGAGGAAACGTTCGGGCCGGTAGGGCGCCGGGTCGATGGCCGCGCGCTCGCCGAACAGCTGGGCGGCCAGCAGCTGGGCGCTGCCCGGCGCGGTGGTGACGCCCAGGCCCTCGTGGCCGAGCGCCAGCCACAGGCCGGCTTGCTGCGGGTGCTGACCGAGCAGCGGCAGGCCGTCCGGGGTGGCGGCGCGAAAACCGGTCCAGCTGCGGATGGCGTTCATCCCGGCCAGTCCCGGTAGATAGTCGAGGGCGCGGCGCAGCATGCGCGCCAACACCGGGCCTTCCACTGCCGCATCGAGGCTGTCGAACTGTCGTGACGAGCCGAGCAAAATCTGCCCGGTGGGCCGCGGCTGGGCATTGAAGGCCACCGAGGTGCCGCTGCTGGCATGGGCGCTACTGGCATATCCGAGCTCGACTAGCTGGTGGTGGATGCGTCCGGGGTAGCGGTCGGTGATCAGCAGGTGGCCCTTCTTCGCCCGGATCGGCAGCTGCGGGCACAGCTCGCTGGCGTGGATGCCGGCCGCCAGTACCACGGCCTCGGCCGTCAGCCACTGGCCGCCGGCCAGGCGCACGCGCTTGCCGTCGATCTCGCTGATCTGGGCGCATTGCTGGCGGATACGCCCGCCGCCCTGTTGCAGCAGCCAGCGCGCGGCGTTGGGCGCATAGAGGATGGCGTCGCCGGCGACCTTCAGCGCGCCGGCCAGGTCCTGGCGCAGCATCGGCTCGGCCTCGCGCAGGGCCTCGGCGGTCAGCAGCTGGCAGGCGATGCCGGCTTCGCGCAGGGCCTGGCCCTTGTGTTCGGCGGCGTCCAGCTCCTCGCGGTTCGCCGCCAGCCACAGAGTGCCGCAGCCATGGTAGGCGCAGTCCGCCGGTAGCCTCGGCGCCCACTGGCGCCACAGCTCGATGGAGTAGCGGCTCAGGGCCAGCTCCGCCGGGTTGTCGTCCATCGCCACCAGGTGGCCCATGCCCGCGGCCGTGGCGCCGCCGCGCTGGCTGTCCAGCACCAGCACGTCCAGGCCGCGGCGGGCGAGTTCCTCGGCGCAGGCGCTGCCGACGATGCCGGCGCCGATGACGATGACTTCGGCGTTCATCCGCGGATGCCCCAGGCGAAGGGGTCGTCGTCCTCCAGCAGCAGGGTCGCCTCGGCGCTCATGTGGGCGCGGCCGCGGATGGTCGGGACGATGCGGCCGTCCTCCTGCCACTGGTAGCTGGCCTCGAACCGGCTGCCGATCACGCTGGCCTGGCGCCACAGCGCGCCGGGGGCCAACTTGTCGTCGGCGGCCAGGCAGGCCAGCTTGGCGCTGGTGCCGGTGCCGCAGGGCGAGCGGTCGTAGGCCTTGCCCGGGCAGAGCACGAAGTTGCGGCTGTCGGCTTCGGGGTCGTCGGCGAACAACTCGATATGGTCGATCAGCCCGCCATCCTCGCCGCGCAGACCCTGATCCTCCAGCGCCTGCTGCACGGCCACCGCGTAGGTGGTCAGCGCCTCGAGGTTGTCGCCGGCGACGCGCTGGCCGTGCTCGGCGATCAGGAAGAACCAGTTGCCGCCCCAGGCGATATCGCCGGTGACGCCGCCGTAGCCCGGCACCTGCAGGGTCACCGCCTGGCGGTAGCGGTAGGCCGGGACGTTGCGCACGCTGACCGAGCGGTCCGGGTGCAGGGTTGCCTCGACGGTGCCAACCGGGGTCTCGATGCGGTGCACGCCGGGCTGGATGCGCCCCAGGTGGGCCAGGGAGGCGACCAGGCCGATGGTGCCGTGGCCGCACATGCCCAAGTATCCTGTGTTGTTGAAGAAAATCACCCCGGCGCTGGCTTCGGGATCGGCCGGCTGGCACAGCAGCGCGCCGACCAGCACGTCGCTGCCGCGCGGCTCCAGCACCGCGGCGGCGCGCCAGTCGTCGAAGCGTTCGGCCAGCAGCTGGCGGCGTTCGAGCATGCTGCCGCTGCCCAGCTCGGGAAAGCCGTCGAGCACCAGGCGGGTCGGCTCGCCGCCGGTGTGGGAATCGATGACGCGGATGCGTTTCATGGCTGTCACCTGCACTGAAAGAGTCAGAGCAAGGGTGGCGCTTCAGGGCGCTGGCGGCTTGAGGAAATTGGCGGGCTGTGATGACGAAATCAGCACAGCGTCAGGCGTGTACGCCGCGCGCTGGTCGGAGCCGGCAGGTGAACCCGCGCTTCACCGTCCCCAAGTGGGCTAAGGTCGTTGTGAGGGCTTCTTTCAGCGCGGGAGAGCAGTGATGCAGCGATCGAACAGGGCCGAACAGCGAAGCCCCGTTGCTGCCCGGCCGCGGCAAACCGCCGGCCGGTTGCTGGTCAGGTGAGTCCATGAGTCGCCCCGACGAGTCGCCGGTCGGGCCGTCCAGTCCCTCCCCCGAGCCTGGCGCCAGCCACCCGGGCAAGGACACGGCCAGCGGCGCCGCGGCGGTCGAGCGCGCGGCCAGTGCCCGCAGCGACTTCGCCGTGGTCGCCGAGCTGTTGCCCTACCTGCGGCCCTATGTCGGGCGCATCGCCCTGGCGCTGCTGCTGATCGTCGCCGCCAAGCTGGTCAACCTTTATGTTCCAGTCGCGCTCAAGCAGATAGTCGACGGTTTGAATGTCGAGCCCGGCCTGTTGCTGCTGCCGGTCGGCCTGCTGCTGGCCTATGGCGCGGCGCGCATCGGCGTGACCCTATTCAACGAACTGCGCCAGGTGGTGTTCGCCCGGGTGATGGCGCGCACTTCGCGCCAGGTCACCCTGAAGGTGTTCGATCACCTGCTCGGCCTCAGCCTGAAGTTTCACCTGGACCGTCGCACCGGCGGCGTGGCCCGCGATGTGGAGCGCGGCGGCAGCGCGATCGCCGAGCTGCTCGACTGGACGCTCTACAGCATAGTGCCGACCCTGCTCGAGGTGATGCTGGTGACGGTGGTGCTGGTCTGGGCCTATGACTGGGGCTTCGCCCTGATCACCCTGGGCACGCTGCTGGCCTACAGCCTGTGGACCCTGGCGGTGACCGAGTGGCGCACGCGGTTCTACCGCGCCGCGGTGGAGGCCGATACCCGCGCCAACGAGCGGGCGGTGGACTCGCTGCTCAACTACGAGACGGTCAAGTACTTCAACAACGAGGCCCATGAGCGCGGGCGCTACGACCAGAGCCTGCGTCACCTGGAGAACGCCAAGGTCAGGGCGACCCAGTCGCTGGCGCTGCTCAATCTCGGCCAGTCCGTGGTCATCGCCAGTGGCGTCACGGCCATGATGTGGCGGGCCGCTGCGGGGGTGGTGGCCGGCGAACTGAGCATCGGCGACCTGGTGCTGGTCAACGCCTACCTGCTGCAGCTGTCGGCCCCGCTGTTCGTGCTGGGCATGATGTACCGCCAGGTGAAGCAGGCGCTGACCAATATGGAGCGGCTGTTCGGCCTGCTCGACCAGCGCCAGGATGTGCAGGACGCGCCGACCGCCCGGCCGCTGCTGGCCAGCCGCCCGCGCCTGAGCTTCGAGGGGGTGCACTTCGGCTACGACCCGCGCCGCGAGATCCTGCATGGCGTGAGTTTCGAGGTACCGCCCGGCGGTACGGTGGCGGTCGTCGGCCATTCGGGCTCGGGCAAGTCGACCCTGGCGCGCCTGCTGTACCGCTTCTACGAAGTCGATGGCGGGCATATCCGCATCGACGGCCAGGACCTGCGCGAACTGACCCAGAGCTCGCTGCGCGCGGCCATCGCCATCGTTCCGCAGGACACCGTGCTGTTCAATGACAGCATCTACTACAACATCGCCTATGGCCGTCCCGAGGCCAGTCGCGCCGAGGTCGAGGCCGCCGCCCGCGCCGCGCAACTCCACGGGTTTATCGAGCGCCTGCCGGACGGCTACCAGACCCAGGTCGGAGAACGCGGCCTCAAGCTGTCCGGCGGCGAGAAACAGCGCGTGGCGATCGCCCGTGCGCTGCTGAAGAACCCGGCCATCCTGATCTTCGACGAGGCTACCTCGGCGCTGGATTCCAAGTCGGAAAAGGCCATTCAGGCCGCGCTCGAGCGCATTCAGGTCGGCCGCACCACGCTGGTGGTCGCTCATCGCCTGTCCACGGTGATGAATGCCGACCGGATCCTGGTGCTGGATGCCGGGCGCATCATCGAAAGCGGCAGCCACCGCGAGTTGCTGGCTGCCGGCGGCAGCTATGCGCAGATGTGGGCACTACAGCAGCAAGCACCGCCTGCCGAGCAAGCGCCGCGCCCCGAGCTGCCCGGCTAGCTCGGCAGCACGCGCCGAACGCGGTGGCGGGCGCGGCGCAACACGGCGGCAACCGCCTTGCCGGCGCGTGCGTCGAGGAAGCTGAAGATCTGGTGCTCTGCCAGCTCGTGCGGGGAGGGGCGGGTGGCTCGCGCAGGAGGTGCCGTCCTGCGCGAAGCCTAAGCCGACAGCAAGTCAGTGCCGGGTCAGTGTCGGATACCCCTGGACGAACACGCGGTCGGTCTCGGCCGCCGGCACATGGCAGCCCATGCAGTTGGCTTCGTAACTGACGGCGACATTCTTGGCGGGGGCCTCGGCCTCGAACAGCGCCCAGCCCCAGCCGTCGCCCCACAGTGGGTTGTCGGCGAATCGGCCCTTGGTGTCCTTGACCATCACGAACCACACGGCCGCATCGGCACCCCAGACCACAGGGTCGCCGGTGGTCATGGCGCTGGTTTCGAGCTTGCGGATCTCTTTCACCAGCGTGGCGCCGTCCGGGAACTGGCCGGTCTTGCGGTAGTGCTCGGCCGAGGCCTTTTCCGTGTACACATCGTGCAGGCCGCGCGCGGCGGATTTTTCGTCCAGGACCGCGTACGAGCCCAGGTGGACGAAGTTCGAGCGGAAGCCAGTGGGGCGGCTGATGCCGCCCTGGCTGTCGACGTAGGGCGAAAAGTCGCCGGCCGTGACGGCCAGCGGCAGGACGAGGGCGCTGGCGAGCAGCGCGCCGGTCAGTGCAGTTTTCATCGTTGTTCTCCTTGTTGTCTATGGAGATCAGACCTCGACCACGGGGAAGTCCACCGTGGTGTCGGCGATGTGGTTGGTGTAGTTGGTGAGCGTGTTCAGGGCGACGTTGGCGATCACTTCCAGGATCAGGCCGTCGTCGAGCCCCGCGCGGCGGTAGTTGGCCAGGGCGTCGGCCGACACCAGGCCGCGTTGCTCGACCAGCGCGCGGGCAAAGCCGGCGATTGCATCGTCGAGTGCGTTGCCCGCCTGGCCGGTACGGGCCGCGGCGATGGCTTCTGCCGACAGTCCGGCACCTTTACCGATCAGGGTGTGTGCGCTCAGGCAGTACTGGCAGCGATTGGCTTGGCCGGCAGCGAGCGCAATGATCTCGCGCTGGGCGGCACTCAGGCGGCCGCTGGCCAGCGTTTCGGACAGGCCGAGGTAGCCATTGAGCGCTGCCGGTGCGTGGGCCAGCGTGGCGAACAGGTTCGGCACCATGCCGAGCTTGGCTTTGACGGCCCTGAGGGTGGCGGCAGTGGCGGCGTCAGCGGAGTCGAGGGTCAGGGGGGCGATCTGGGTCATGGCTATCTCCTTGGTGATTGAGGTGCAAGAGCACGTGGCTATGATCGCCCCTCGACTGGTACGATATGGCATATTAAGTATCAAATACCTAACCCGTAGTCTTTTTAGGGGGTGAAATAGTGGATCGACTGGCCGGTTTGCTTCGGCACTACTCGCTCTCGGCGCGGGTTTTTCACAGCGGTGCCTTCTGTGGGCAACATCATTACGCGGCGCCGCATGGCTATATCCATCTGCTGCGGCGCGGCCCGATCAGCGTGCGTTCGTCGGTGCATGAGGACCTGCTGGTTACCGAGCCGAGCCTGCTGTTTTATCCGCGGGTGGCGTCGCATCGTTTCGTCACTACCCCCGGCGATACCGCCGAGCTGTTGTGTGCGGAGGTCGATCTGGGCGCGTCGACGGGCAATCCGTTGGCCATGGCCTTGCCGTCGATGCTGCTGATTCCACTGGCGGACCTGCCCGGCCTCGGGCCGACGCTGGAGCTGCTGTTTGCCGAAGCCGAGCGCGACCAGTGCGGTCGGCAGGCAGCCATCGACCGCCTGTGCGAGTTGCTGCTGATCCAGTTGCTGCGTTATCTGATGGACCGGCGCTTTGGCGCCAGCGGACTGCTGGCGGGCCTGGCCGACCCGAAACTCGCGCGCGCCATAACCGCCATGCACGATGCGCCCCAGGACGCGTGGTCGCTCGAGGCGCTGGCGGCGCAGGCTGGCATGTCACGGGCGCGCTTTGCCGCCGTGTTCAAGGAGGTGGTGGGTGTCACCCCGGGCGACTATCTGGCCGACTGGCGGATAAACGTCAGTTGCACCCTGCTCAAACAGGGGCGGCCGGTGGCGGTGGTGGCCGACCTCGTCGGCTACGGCAGCCCGAACGCGTTGGCGCGCGCCTTCCGCGTGCGCATGGGCTGTGCCCCGCGCGACTGGCTGGCGCAGCAGCGTGGTGAGGCGGCGCTCGGCGGGTCCTGAGTCTGAGTTCGATTCGCCGGTGCTTGGACTAGGCGGCTGCAGCATGCCTCGCCCGAGTGACGCCGCGATGGCGTCCGCTGCCAAGCGAGTGGAGCCGGGGCACTGCGGAAAAGGCGGCTTGCGCCGCGAGTGCGCAAGCAGCCTTGTCACAGGCGCCGGATCAGAAGGGCAGCGGCAGCTTGGCCGTGCGGCCGCCATCGATGACGATCACCTGGCCGGTGATGAAGGCCGCGTCTTCGCTGGCGAGAAAAGCCACGGCATTGCCGATGTCCTGGGGCTCGCCGGTGCGGCCGACGGGGTGCAGCCTGAGCAGGTCGCGGCGCGCCTGTGCCGGGTCGGCCTGGACGTCGATATAGGCATCGCTCAGGTCGGAATTGATCCAGCCCGGCGCTATTGCGTTGCAGCGAATGCCGTCGCGCCCCAGGTCCACGGCCATCGCCCGGGTGAAACCATGCACGCCGGCCTTGGAGCCGCAGTAGGCGGCGTGCCAGGGGTTGGCGCCGATGCCTTCGATGGACCCGATATTGACGATGCTGCCACCGCCACGCTGGCGCATCTGCGCCAGCAGGGCCTTGGCGAGGAACACCGGAGCGCGCATGTTGACCGCCATCATGCGCTCCCAGTCGTCCTCGTTCATCTCGTCCAGCGACTGCTCGAACATGAAGCCGGCGTTGTTTACCAGGATGTCGGCGCCGCCGAAGCGCTCCTCCACCGCATGGGCGATGGCGTAGGGCGCTTCGCGGTCGGCCAGGTCGACGGCGAACCAGGCCACCTGGGCATGGCTGCCGAGTTCGTCGTCCAGGGGCTGGCGCTGGGCAATCAGCACCTGGGCGCCGCTCTCCAGCAGCTTTTCGCTGATGCCGCGGCCGATGCCGCGGCCGCCGCCGGTTACCACCGCGACTTTATTCTTCAGTTTCATCGCGCACCTCAACCCGATACCGGCTTGGCGCCGGTGACTTCGATGGTTTCCGCCGCTATGTAGCGCGCCTCGTGGGAGGCCAGGAAGGCGATGACATCGGCGATGTCCTCGGGCTCGGCGATGCGCCCCAGGGGCACCGTCTTGTTCAGCTCCTCGATGGCCTTTTCCGGGTCCAGCCCGCGGCGTTCGAAGCCGCTGCGGATCATCGGCGTGTTGATCTCGTGCGGGCAGACGGCGTTGACCCGGATGCCGAACGGGGCGGCGTCGCGGCCCATGTTCTTGGTCAATGCGGCCACCGCGCCCTTGCTGGTGCAGTAGGCCACGTGGCCGGGGCCGGGGTAGACGCCCCAGACCGACGAGGTGTTGACGATGGCGCCACCGCCGCGCTGCTTCATGTGCGGGATGGCCGCGCGGGAGAGGAAGAACACCGCGTTGAGGTTGACGTCCATGGCGGTGAACCACATGTCGTCGGTGGTCTCCTCGATGGTCCCGCGGGGGATGATCCCGGCGTTGTTGAGCAGGATGTCGATGCCGTCGAAGCGCTCGACGGCGCGGGCGATCAGCGCCTCGCAGTACTCCTTCTCGCGCAGGTTGCCGGCCAGGCAGTCGGCCTCGGCCCCAAGGCGCTGCGCCTCGGCGACCATGGCCTGGCAGCCCTCGGCGTTGAGGTCGGAAATCATCAATTTGGCCCCTTCAGTGGCGAACAGCCGAACCAGGGCCTGACCGACGCCGCCGGCGCCTCCGGTGATGACCACCACCTTGTTTTGGAATCTCATCGAGCGATACCTCGGGTTGGGATGTGCGGGAGTGATCATCGATAACCACCGGCATCGCTGACAAACGAGTTTTTCGGCGCATTAAGATAACTATTAGTTAAGCGAGAATTGCATATATCCTTTGAATCAGCGGGTCGATGCTGTTTTGGCTTGCCTGCTGATTAATCATTCGCTCGACTTGGAGGCGGGAGAATCTGCATGAAAAGCCCCCGGCACCTGCCACCGCTGAACGCGCTGAAGACCTTCGAGGCCGCTGCCCGCCAGGGCAGTTTCAAGCGGGCGGCGGAAGAACTCTGCGTGACCCAGGCGGCGGTCAGTCGGCAGATCCAGGTGCTGGAGGCGTTCTACGAGCTGAGGCTGTTCCTGCGCGGCAATCGACGGGTCGAGCTGACCAGCGAGGGGCATACCCTGTACCTGGCGGCGTCATCCGCGCTGCAGCACATCGCCAGCACCTCCCGCGACCTGCTGCGCAGCAGCGAACAGGACTACCTGCCGCTGACCACCACCAGTGCCTTCGCCCAGCTGTGGCTGATGCCGCGGCTACGGCGCTTGCGCCTGGCCCACCCGGAAATCCAGTTGCACCTGGTCAGCGGCGAAGGCAACCCCGACTACCGCGAAGGCTTCCGCGCCGCCGTGACCCTGGGCCTGGAGGAGCACCCGCAGTATGTGGCGCAGTACCTGTTTTCCGAGGAGGTGTTCCCGGTCTGCACGCCGCGCTTTCTCGAGCAGCATCCGCAGGTCGCCGATCTGCAGGGATTGCTGAGCATGCCCCTGCTGAACCTCAGCGCCAGCCACTGGAAGGCCCGGCTGTGGGCACCGGTGGACTGGGCATTCTGGCTCAAGCAGTTCGACGTCGATCCGTCGGCGGCGCGCGAGGCGATGAGTTTCAGCCACTTCTCGATGTTGATCGATGCGGTGCATCAGGAGGAGGGCGTCGGCTTGGCCTGGCGCCATCTGGTGCAGCATCAGCTGGACTCGGGCGTGCTGGTGCGGCCGGTCCCGGAAAGCTGGCGGGCCGACGATCGCAAGCATTACTTCGTCTGCCGTCGCGATCTGGCCAGGACGGGGCAACTGCAACTGTTGCGCGACTGGTTGCTGGAGGAAACCAAGCCTTTGCGCGCGGCAATCGACGCTGCCGATGGGCGAGCCGGCTAACTGGCACGCCTGCGAGCGAAAGGGGGGCGGATCTTCTTCTTCCTGGCTGAAGATAGACCTGCCCCCTTTTCCCTTCTGCATTGCTGGCCCTAATCGGCGATGGCAGCCAAGGCTCCGCGCACGCGCTCCACTGTCGCCGGCGTACAGGCCTGCATCGGCTCGCGCAGTTCATTGGCCATCATCCCCTGCAACGCCAGGGCGCCCTTGATGGCGGCCGGGTTCGGCTCGGCGAACGCTGCCTGTATCCACGGCAGCAGGCGATAGAAGGTACGTCTCGCCGCGGCCAACTCGCCCTGCTCCAGCTGGCGCTGCATGAGCACATAGAGATCGGCGCGGATGTGGGCAGAGGCGGATATGGCCCCGGCGCCGCCCAGGCACAGGTGGCCGAAGATCTGCTGGTCCTCGCCGGCGAGCACGGCGACTTCGCCATCGGCGATCAGTACCATGGTGGTCTCCGGGTCGCCGCCGCAGTCCTTGATCGCCGCGATGCGCGGGTGCTGGACGATGCGCCGCAGGGTCTCGCGCTCCATGCGCACGCCGGTGCGGTAGGGAATGTCGTAGAGCACGAGGGGCACGCTGGCCGCATCGGCAACCGTCTGGAAGAAGGCCTCCAGCCCCTGCTGTGACGGGCGTATGTAGTAGGGCGCCGGTACCAGGAGGCCGGCAGGCGAGCGCAGCTGGATCTTGAGCTGGAAGGCCAGCAGTTCGCGCAGGTTATTGCCGGCCAGACCCATGATGACCTGTTCTGGCGGCACCCACTGCAACACGGCATCCAGCACGGCAAGCTGCTCATCATGACTCAGCGCGGCCGCCTCGCCGGTAGAGCCGCAGACCACCACGCCGGCGACGCCGTCGTCCATCAGCCTGCTGACAAGACTGCGCAGCGCAGCGAAGTCGATTTCTCCCGAACGGAAAGGCGTGACCAAGGCCACCCAGATCCCACGAAAATTGGACATGCGAAAACTCCCTGTGGCTGACCGTAAAGTCGCCGTCAGGGAGGGGGCGGGAAGCAAACGTGAGGGGGTATGACCTAGCGCATCCTGTCCTGTCAGCCCATCTGACGGGACAGCGCGCCCCGGTCAAATGAGCGACTGTTTCTTGGATTTCTTGGCAACGGCGACGCACGCGCAGGCCTGGGCGAGAGCGCCCGGAAATGGCAGCGAATGGTCGAGCGTCGAGAACATTGGATGTCCGTTGGCCGAGCGTTGCGCCCGATAGTGCGCAGCGACGGGCGGGGCTGTCAACTCGGGGCTCGATGAGCCTGTGCCTGACTGGGCCGCTGCCCTCGGCAGAAGCGGCCGACGACCGAGGCGAAATCAAGCCTCGTGTTGCAACCAGCTTGCCTGGCGAGCGAGTACCGATTGCCCGCTCTCGCCGACCAGTTGCCGGTACACTCCGGGGGCGGTGTCGCCCTCGGTGCTGATCAGCAGGACCCGGGATTCGCCGTTCAGCCCGACCTGCTCGGCCAGCGCGGTGTCGCTGACCAGCGCCAGCAGCCCGGCGAGTCCTGCTACGCCGGATTCGCCCGAGACCAGCGGCAGGTCCCGCTCGCTGCCGGCGGCCAGCAGGCGCATGGCGGCGACGGCTTGCGCGTCCTCGATGGTCAGAAAGTGGTCCACGCAGGGGCGCAGGAACTGCCACGCCAGGGGCGAGGTTTCTCCGCAGGCCAGCCCGGCCATCAACGAGTCCACCGAGCCCGTTGCCCGGGCCGTTTCGCCCGTCAGCGCGCTCTGGTAGAGGCAGTCGGCCTGTTGCGGCTCGACCACGACCAAGGTCGGCCGCTCGGCGCCGTGCAGCTCCCAGAGGTAGCTGGCGATGCCGGCGGCCAGGCCGCCGACGCCGCCCTGCAGGAACACGTGGCTGAAGCGCCGGCCCGCCGTTTGCTCGGCGATCTCGGCGGCAATGATGGCGTAACCCTGCATCACGTCGCGGGGGACCGCCTGGTAACCGTCGTAGGAGGTGTCGGAGACCACCTGCCAGGCGTTCTCCCGGGCCAGGCGTGCCGCCGCGGCCACCGACTCGTCGTAGTTGCCGGCGATCCGCACGATCTCGGCGCCATAGGCGGCAATGGCCTGCTCGCGCTCCTCGCTGACCTGGGCATGCAGGACGATCACGCAGCGGCAGCCGACACTCTGGGCCGCCGCCGCCAGGGCGCGGCCGTGGTTGCCGTCGGTGGCGCTGATGACCGTGAAGTCCTGCAGCTGCCCCTGGTAGTCGCCCACCAGCAGGCGCTCGGCCTGAAAGCCGCAGGCCGGGAACAGGCGCAGGATCAGGCGCACCAGGGCAATGGGCGCGCCCAGGGCCTTGAAGCTGCCCAGTGGCGAGCGCAGCGACTCGTCCTTGAGCCGCAGCTCGGCCAATCCCAGGCGGGCGGCCAGGCCGGGCAAGTCCCGGAGCGGTGTGGCGGTGCTGCTCAGCTGGTTCCAGCTCGACAGCCAGGCGCGGCTCTCGGTGGCCTGGTGGATGCTCATGATCCGCCGCAGCTCGGCAGGGTAGGGGGCCAGGCTGGCGTTGCGGTTGTGGATCAGCATGCGGGTCTCCGGAATGTGCGCAAAGGGGGAAGCCTGGCCCGAACGAGATCGAGCGCGGAGGCCGGCAGGGGGCGTCTTTGTTTGGCGCGGAGTAAATTTTATTTCCCTTTGGCCGCAGCATTTTCTTGATTTTGCGCCAAGAAATGAATTTTCATTTCGTCCCAGCGCTATTTATCGAATTTTCATTCAGGATCTTGCCCATGAGCCTCGATCACTTCGATCGCGCAATTCTCGCCGCCATCCAGCAGGACGCCAGCCTCTCCCAGCAGGCGCTGGGCGAACGAGTGAACCTGTCGCCCGCGGCGGTCAACCGGCGGCTGAAGAAGCTCAGTGCCGATGGGGTGGTGAGCAAGACAGTGGCCCTGCTGGAGCCGGCTCGGCTGGGGTATGAGCTGACGGTCGTCGTCGAAGTCGAGGTCGAAAGCGAGCGCCTGGACCTGCTCGATGCGATGAAGCGCAGCTTCCTCAACTGTCCCCAGGTCCAGCAGTGCTACTACGTGGCCGGCGAGTGCGATTTCGTGCTGATCATGCTGGTCAAGAACATGGGGCAATACACCGAGCTGACCCGCGAGCTGTTCTTCCACAACAACAACGTCAAGCGCTTCAAGACCCTGGTATCGATGAGCACCGTGAAGCTCGGGCTCGCGGTGCCGGTGGCGGCGGAGGACGCCAGCTGAGTCGGGTTGGATCGATGCCGCTCATGCTCGAGCGCAAGCCATCGCCGCGCCGGCCGATCGCGTTAGCCAGCGGCTGATGGCGGGCGCCTGCCTCAGCTTGGCTCCGCGGCGCCGGTCAGGCAGTCGACCAGGTCGGCGGCAAAGCGCGATAGCAGCGCGCGTTTGCGCACGCACACCTGCAGGTCGCGTTGTGCCCAGGGCTCTTCCAGTTCGATGACGGCCAGTGGTGCGCGGAGGCTGTCTGCGGCGATGGCGCTGCGCGGTACCAGGCCCAGGCCGACGCCGGCGCTGACCATGCGGCACACGGCCTCGAAGCTGCGCACCTGGATGCGCACTTCCAGGTGGCGACCGAGCGCGGCCGCCGCATTCATGGTGAAGGTGTGGATGGCCGAGCCGGAGTGCAGCATCACGAAGGGGCAGTCGAGCACCTCGGCGAAGGCGATATGGGCGCGCCTGGCCAGCGGGTGGTCGGGCGGGGCGATCAGCACCAGGCGGTCGGCGCGGTAGGGAATCAGTTCCACCTCGGCGCCGGCCACCGCGTCCGCCACCACACCGACCTCCACCTCGCCGCGGGCCACGGCCAGGACCACTTCGGGGCTGGTGTGTTCTTCCAGGGAGATAGCGACCTGGGGATAGCGCTGCAGGAAGGTCGCCAGGCTATCCGGCAGAAAGGCGTGGGTGGCGTGGGTATTGGCCCACAGGCTGACATGACCGCGCACCCCCCGGGCATAGGGGCTGAGGTCCGCATGCATCTGTTCGAGTTGGGCGAACACCTGGCGGGCGTGGCGCAGCAGCACGTCACCGGCTCGGGTCAGGCTGACGCCGCGGGCCTGGCGAACCAGCAGCGGGGTGCCGGTCGATTTTTCCAGCAGGCGTATGCGATGGCTGGCCGAGGAGGCGGCCAGGTGCACGCGCTCGGCGCCGCGGGTGAGGTTCTGCGCCTCGGCAATGGCGACGAAGAGGCGCAGGTCGGTCAGGTCATAGTGCATAGGCTTGGTCAAATCCGAACGCTGTATTGCGTAATAACCAATTTAACCGGGTTCTGGCCGGTGTGATCATTCGTTTTAGTAAAACTCTTGGGGCGAATCTGCCATGGCGTGGAACAACTGGTCGGCCGAGCGCTGGGGGATCGCCTTTGCGATTCTCGCGGCCTTCGGTTTCTCCTTTAAGGCGATCTTCGTCAAGCTGGCCTATGCCGCCGCGCCGGTGGAGGCGATCACCTTGCTGACCCTGCGCATGAGCTTCGCCCTGCCCATCGTGCTCTGGGTCGGCCTGTCGCTGCTGCGCGCCGGGCCCGCGCTGAGGCGCCAGGACTGGGGCCTGCTGCTGGTGCTGGGGCTGCTCGGCTACTACGGGGCGAGCATCCTCGACTTCGTCGGCCTGCAGTACATCTCCGCGGCCCTGGAGCGCCTGATCCTGTTCGTCTATCCGACCCTGACCGTGCTGATCGGCGTACTGTTCATGGGCAAGCGCCTGGAGCGGCGCCAGATCGGCGCGCTGCTGCTGTCCTACGCCGGCATTGGCCTGGCGTTCGCCCACGACCTGCAGCTGGCCGATGACATGGGCGTGGTGCTGATGGGCGCGGCCTTCGTGTTCGGCTCGGCGCTGTCCTACGCGCTGTACAGCGCCGGCGCGGAGGTCGCCATCCGCCGGGTCGGCTCCATCCGTTTCGCCGCGCTGGGGATCATCGTCTCCACCCTGGCCACCCAGCTGCATTTCCTGCTCTGTCAGCCGCTTGCCAGCCTGGTCCAGCCGGTGCCGGTGTACCTGTATGGCGCGGCCATGGCGCTGTTCTCCACGGTCCTGCCGGTGTTCTGGCAATCGGCCGCCTTGCAGCGTATCGGCGCGGCGCGCACCGTGCTGATCGGCACCCTGGGGCCGATGCTGACGATCTTCTTCGCCTGGCTGTTGCTCGCCGAGCCGGTTTCCCTGGCGCAACTGGCCGGCGCCGGCCTGGTGCTGGCGGGGGTGTTGCTGGTGGCGCGGCGTGCGGCCCCGGCCCAGGCACAGCGTCCGGCCGCCGGCGTTGCGGACGCCCAAGCGGCGTCGGTCGCCGTCGCCCCGGCCGGGCGCTAGGCGACCCAGGCTCAACTCGGCGTCGGTGGGTTGGGCAGGTGTTCGTAGAGGGTGCGGCAGACGCCGATGATGTGCTGCTCGATCAGCTCGGCGGCCTTGTCGACGTCGCCGGCGCGGCAGGCGGCGACGATCTCGCGGTGTTCCTGGTCGGCGCGGTCCTTGCCTTCGGACAGGCTCATCTGCATGCGCAGGTAGCGCTCGACCTTGTCGTGGATGGAACGGATCAGGTTGAGCAGGAAGGGCCGCTGGGCCGGCTCATAGAGGCAGGCGTGCAGGGCCCAGTTGAGTTCGGCCCAGCGGCCGATGTCGGTCTCGCCGACGAATTCCTCGCAGATACGCTCGGCGCGGGCGAAGGTCTCCTCGGTCATATTGGGCACGGCCAGGCGGATGGCCTGCACCTCCAGCAACACCCGCACCTCGAAGATCTGCGCCAGCTCCGGCTCGGAAATGCGCGTGACCACCGCGCCCTTGTTGCGCTGGAACACCACCAGTCCTTCGGCCTCCAGGCGCTTGAGCGCCTCGCGCACGGGGATCTTGCTGACGTTGAACAGGCGGGCGACGTCGTCCTGGCGGATCGGTTCGTCCTCGGCGAAATGGCCGCCGATGATCGCCTCGCGCAGGTGCTTGGTGATGACTTCCGAGGCGGTCGGGGTGACGCCGAGGTTGGGGGCGTTGAAACTGGGCAGTGGCAAGGGCAGGCCCCCTGGTCAGAGAGTGTTGGCGAATATGGTATACGAGTTGCCCCCTGGCGCGCCTGGGCTTCGTTTGCCCCGCTGCCCCGCTGGCCGACTGGCGGCGATGCGTTGAGCCGCGGGCCGCCGCGGAGGTACACTGCCGGCCCCGTGTGGCCTGGTTAGCTGGAGTGATCGATGCGCAAAGACAAGAAACAGGTGATTGGCGAAGAAATTGGCGATGAGCCGATCAAGCTGTTCCTCGCCGTGGAGCCGGCCGATGCCACGCCGCCGTCGCTGCACAAGTTGATCAAGGCCTATCGCGGCCTGCGGGTCGATGACTTCGAACGCTTCGTCGGTTTCTTCGTCGAGGCCGGCTACGACCTCGATGCCAAGGATGCCCAGGGCAACGACTTCATCGCCCTGATCCAGGACCAGCGTCAGGCCGAACCCTATATCGAGGTGATCAAGGCCGCCCGCGGCTGATCATCCGCTAGCTGAAAAGCCCGCTCGAAAGCGGGCTTTTTTGTGCCCGGCTCACAGCACCCCGGCCTTCTTCCAGGCCAGATAGCGGCTGACCAGTTGCGGGCCCAGTTCGCTGGGGCGCGCATCCAGCACCGGCACGTTGTGGGCCAGCAGGCGCTCGTGCAGGCTGGCGCGGGCGTTGAGGTAGTCCACCGTGCCGCAGTAGGCCAGCGCGCTGTCGAAGTCCTGCACCGGCTCCTGGCGCAGGCTGTCGAGCACCTCCTCGCGCAGGCTGGCGATCAGTACCCGGTGCTGGCGGCCCAGGCGCTGCACCGCACCGAGCAGCTCCTGGTCGTCCTCGTCGCGCAGATTGGTCACCAGCACCACCAGCGCGCGACGGCGCTGGCGGCTGAGCAGGACGTCGGCGGCCGCGGCGAAGTCGGCCGGTTGTTGGGTGCTGCGCAGGTCATACACGGCATTGAGCAGGACCTTGAGCTGCGCCGGGCCCTTGACCGGCGGCAGGAAGCGGCTGTGCTCGCCGGCGAAGGTCGCCAGGCCCACCGCATCGCCCTGGCGCAGGGCCACATAGCTGAGCAGCAGGCTGGCGTTGAGGGCATGGTCGAAATGCGACAGCTCGCCATCCTGGCTGCGCATGCGGCGGCCGCAGTCGAGCAGGAAGACGATCTGCTGGTCGCGCTCGTCCTGGTACTCGCGGGCGATCGGCGTGCGCTTGCGCGCGGTGGCCTTCCAGTCGATCTGGCGCAGGCTGTCGCCGTCGCGGAACTCGCGCAGCTGATGGAACTCCAGGCCCAGGCCGCGGCGCGGGCGCTGGCGCACGCCGAGTTGGCTGAGCCAGTCGTCCACCGCCATCAGTTGCGCGCCATACAGGCGGGCGAAGTCGGGGTAGACCCGGGTCTCTCCCGGCAAGGGCAGGTAGCGACGTGCCTGCCACAGCCCCAGCGGGCTGGGCAGGCCGATCTCGCATTGTTCGAAACTGAAGTGGCCGCGCTGCAGGGGGCGCAGGCGATAGGCGCAGCGGGTCTGTTCGCCGGGACGCAGTTCCAGCGCCAGCGGCAGCTGCTCGATGGCCATGCCGTTGGGCACATGGTCGAATACCTGCAGTGCCACGGGCTCGGCGAAGTCGTGGTGGGCGGTCAGCTGCACCTCGTGCCAGCGGCCCAGCGCCAGGTTGCCGGGTAGCAGCCGTTCCAGGCGCGGCGAGGGCAGCCGGCGCAGGCGCAGGGCATCGATCAGCGCGGCGCCCAGCAGGCCCAGCAGCAGCCCCCACCAGAGCGCATCCAGGCTGGCGGGCAGCGGGATCGCCAGGGCATGCAGGGTCCCCCGCACCAGGGCCAGCCCGAACAGGGCGGCGAGCAGGGCGAGCAGCAGGCGCGTGGGCTTCATGCGCCACCTGCGATCGCTGTGGTGCCCACTGGCGTGGCGCCCACCGGCATGGCCTTCATGGGGGTTGGGTTCATAGGCGTGGTGCCGGCACCTGGTCGAGCAGTTGCTGCAGCACCTGGTCGACCGACAGTCCCTCGATATCCAGCTCCGGGGCCAGGCGCACGCGGTGACGCAGCACGGCCAGGGCACAGCCCTTGATGTCGTCCGGCAGGACGAAGTCGCCGCCGCGGATCAGGGCACGGGCGCGTCCGCCACGGACCAGGGCGATCGAGGCCCGCGGCCCGGCGCCGAGGGCCAGGCCCGGCCAGCTGCGGGTGGCCCGCGCGATGCGCACGGCGTAGTCGAGCACCTGGTCGTCCAGGGCCAGGTCGCTGGCAATTTTCTGCAGGGCCTGCACGTCCTTGGCCTGCAGCAGAGTGCGCAGCGGGGTGACCTCGAGCATGTCGGCGCGGGTCGAGCGGGTGACCTGGCGGACCATGCGCAGCTCTTCGTCCTGCTCGGGGTAATCGATGCGCAGCTTGAGCATGAAGCGGTCCAGTTCGGCCTCGGGCAGCGGGTAGGTGCCTTCCTGCTCGATCGGGTTCTGCGTGGCCAGCACCATGAACGGCTGCGGTACCGCCAGGGCGCGGCCTTCCAGGGTCACCTGGCGCTCCTGCATCACCTCCAGCAGCGCAGCCTGGGTCTTGGCCGGCGCGCGGTTGATCTCGTCGGCCAGCAGCAGGTGGGTGAACACCGGGCCCTTGCGCAGCTTGAACTGTTCGCTGGCCAGGTCGTAGACCGCATGGCCGGTGACGTCGCTGGGCATCAGGTCGGGGGTGAACTGGATGCGCGCGAACTCGCCGCCGAAGCAGCGCGCCAGGGCACGCACCAGCAGGGTCTTGCCGAGGCCCGGCACGCCCTCGACCAGCACGTGGCCGCCGGCGATCAGGGCGGTGAGCACATCGTCGATCACCGCATTCTGGCCGATCAGCGCCTTCTGCAACTCCTGGCGCAGGGCCTGGGCGAGCTGACTGGCGCGCTGGCGTTGCTGGTTCGGATTGGTCGTGGTCGCGGCCGCCGGCGTGGCGGCCGCGGTAGGCGCGGCGGCCGTTGGGCTGCTCGGTTGTTCGGGCGTGTATTCGCTCATAGGGCATTCCTGAGGGCTTGCAGGTGGGCGACCTGGCGGGTGAAGTCGGCGGCGGCCAGACGCTGCTTGGGTTGTGGGCGCATGGCATGGCTGATGGTGCGGGTCGGCAGGCGGCTTAGGCGGCCGAGGACCTGCCACTGCTCGGCCACGCCCAGGCGTTCGTAGCCGGGATGACGCTGGCGGGCGCGGCGCTGGATGTCCTGCTGCAGGCCGAGCAGCAGGCGCTGCTGGCCGCTGCGCCGCAGCAGGAAGTCGGCGCTGCCGCGCAGGTGTTCGGCCAGTTGCCGGCGGCCCAGGCCGGCCGGCAACTGCAGCGGGCCCTGGCGCAGGCCCAGGTGCCAGAGGCCGAGGGCCAGCAGCAGGCCAAGGGCTGCCAGGGCCTGGGGGAAGTGGCGCAGCAGCAGGCTGAGCAGGTCGTCGCGTTCGGTACGGTAGAGCAGGGTCACGGCGCTGTCCTGGCCGAGGTACCAGAGCAGCCAGGCGTTGTCGTGGTCGGCGATCTTGTCGTTCTGCCAGATCCAGGCGTCGCTCAGCACGCTGATCAGGCCATCGCCATGGTAGAGCTGCAGCAGGTGGGTGGCGGCGTCGCTGTTGGCCCAGACATGGGCACGGTTCTCGCTGTCGTACAGGTGGAAGCCGGTGTCGAAACCGATATAGGCGGGCGCCTGCTCGTTCTCCAGATAGAGCTGGGTCAGCTCCGGGTAAGGGCTATCTTCGGCCGCATCGTCGGGCCGCGCCTCGGCTGGCGGATCCTGCTCGGCGTCTTGCTCTGGGGCGTCCTCGGCCTCGAGGTCATCGCTCTGGTATTGCTGGATGCCCAGGCGGTCGAGCAGCAGATCGCCGCTCTTGCCCTCATCTTCATCCCACAGGCGCTCGGCGACGAACAGCAGGTGACCGCCCTTGGCCGCCCAGGCCAGCAGGCGGTCGGCCTGCTTGGGCGTCATGTTCTGCCGGTCGCCGAGCAGCAGCAGGGTCTGGCCGGCGCTGGGCAGCGTCGGCAGCACCTGCAGGCCATCGGCGCGCTGCACCTGCAGGCCCTGGCGGCGCAGGAACAGCTCGGCGGCCAGGTAGGGGTTGGCTCGCGCTTGCGGCGCCGGGCCGTGCTCGAGGGTCTCCTGGTAGGGCTGCAGGCGGCCGAGCAAATAAATCAGTAGCAGGCCGAGGGCGAGCGTCAGGGCGGCGCCGATGAGAAACTGGCTGCGCCGGCTCATGGGCGGGCCCCCTGTTCGAACAGGCCGCGCCAGTCCGTGCAGAGCTCGGCCTTGAGCGGTTCGGGCGGCAGGCGATGGCCATAGGCGAGGTTCTGCCAGTGCTGGGTCAGGCGCTGGCTGAAGTCGCTCAGCTGCGCGTGCTCCAGGCCCTGCACCAGGCCCAGGACCTCGGCCTCGGTGTAGGCGCTTTTCAGGGGCAGTCGGTAATCATGCAGCAGGCGGCTGAGCAGGGCGCGGTAGAGCAGGCCGAGGGCCGCGCGCGGTTGCTCGTTCCAGAGCCGTTCGACTTCGCCGGCGACATCGTCGGGCAGGCTGTCCGGGGCGACCTCCAGGCCGAACAGCTGGCTGGGTGGCGGCTCCTTGGGCCGCCGCGCGGGCAGGCCCAGGCGCCCGCTGAAGGCACGCAACCAGTCGCCATAGCGCCAGATCAGCAGGGCGATCAGGGCGCACAGCGCGGCCCAGAGCAGCGCCTCGAAGAACAGGGCGATGCCGTCGAGCTGCTGCCACCACTCGGCCAGCTTGAGGAACTTGTCGATCAGCGCCTTGAGATCATCCGGGTTCGGCTCCTCCTCGGCCTGCTCCTCGCCCAGGCGCCAGCGGGTCACGGTTTCGCGGTGCTGGAACGGCGGCTGGTCGAGCAGCTGTTCGATGCTATGGCGCGACGCCTGGCTGCTCAGTGGTTGCTTGAGCAGGCGCGGGGCGTCCGGGCCCAGCGGGTCTGCCGGCTGGAGCTGGGCGGCGCTGGCGGCCATGGCCGGTGTCGGCGCCTGCACCAGCAGCAGGCCGGCACCCAGCAGCAGGGCGTAGGCCACGCCGCTCAGGCGCTGGCGCAACTGGCGGAATGCCAGTTCGATGTCCCAGGCTTCCAAGGCGGTGCGCCGGTTCAGGTAGAGAGTAAACCCGCAGGCGACATAGATCGGCTCCCAGAGGATCAGCAGCAGGACATAGAGCAGGTTGGACAGGTGTTCCAGCCACAGCCAGTCGCCGGCGCTGGCCTCGAACAGGCTCTGCCAGCTCCAGTTCATCTCGATCTGCTGCGGCAGCATCAGGTAGAACAGGCTGATCAGGCCCAACCACAGGGCCATCTCCAGGTGCATGCCGACCACCGTGAGCCAGGTGGCCGCGCCGGCATCGCGCTGGCCCAGCACCACCAGACGCTGGCTGCGCGCCTGCCCGGACAGACCTTCGAGCTGCAGCACCGGCAGGTCGAAGCTGCGGGTCGGGCTCAGCCGGCGCCAGGTCAGGCTGGCCAGCAGCTGAGGCTTGAGCAGGCCCGGCACGGCCCGCAGCGCCTGCTTGAGCGTCGGCGTATCGCCGAACAGGGCGTGGGAAAGGATATGCAGCGGCAGGCGCTCGAAGGCCGGCTTGAGCCACCAGAACAGCAGGATCGCCCAGCCGGGATGGTCCCACAGCAGCAGGCAGAGCAGGCCGAACAGCGGCAGGGTCAGCAGTGCCCAGCTGGCCATCAGCAGCGCGGCATGCCGGCGCGCCAGCAGCACTCCGAGGTCCAGGGCCTCCCAGGGGCTGCGTGGGCGAATCGCCACGCTGGCGTCAGTCAGGCGCATGGGCACTCCGTCCGGCCAGCAGCAGGTAGGCCAGCACCAGCAGCCAGAGACCGGCGCCGACGATGTACTTGAGGGTCGGGCTGGCCAGGGTCATCGAAGACCAGTAGGCCTCGATAAAGGCCGCCAGCAGCAGGAACAGGATGACCCCGCCGACCAGGCGCACGCCGCGCGCGGCGGCCAGGCGCAGGGCTTCGCTGCGCGGCAGGCGGCCCGGCGCGAGCAGGGCCCAGCCGAGTTTGAGACCGGCGGCGCCGGCCAGGGCGATGGCGGTCAGCTCGAAGGCACCATGGCCAATGACGAACGACCAGAAGGTCTGGCCGTAGCCAATCTGGCTGAGATGGCCGGCCACCGCGCCTATCATCAGGCCGTTGAACAGCAGGAAGAACAGGCTGCCCAGGCCCAGCAGCAGGCCGCTGGCGAAGGTCTGAAAGGCGATGCCGATGTTGTTCATGATGTAGTAGCCGAACATCAACCAGTCATCGCCCGAGTCGCGCTCGCCGAAGCGGCCGAGGCGCCGGGCGTCGGGGTCGTACATCTGCTCCATGCTCGCCACCTGCTCGGGATCGACCAGGCTGTAAACCAGCTCGGGAAACCGATAGACCAGCACGCCCATGAGCAACAGGCTGCCGAAGAACAGCAGGCTGGCGGCCAGCACGCAGCGCCATTCGGCCCGCACCAGGCGGGGGAAGCCGGCCAACACGAAGCCGAGCAACTGCGCACCGAGTGGACTGCGATGGCGGTAGAACTGCTGGTGGCCGCGCATGGCCAGCTGCTGCAACTGCTCGACCAGGTGGTTGCTGTAGCCACGCGCCTCGGCCAGCGCCAGCTGCTGGCAGATGCGCCGGTAGGCGGCGGCGAAGCCGGCGGACTGCGCAGCGTCGGCCTTGCCGCGCTCGAGCGCCTCGAGCTGAGCGGCGAAGGCCTGCCAGTCGGCCTGGTGACGACTCTCGAACAGGCTCTGTTTCATGTAGGCCCCAGCAAGCCGCGGGCGATGCCGTGGATCTGTTGCTGCGCCTGTTCGGCCGGCACCTGCAGCGGCTCGGCGAGAATCGCCGCCAACTCGTCACGGCGGGCGCTGGACAGGCCCTGGGCGCGCTCGGCAAAACCGAGCAGAGCGCGCTGTTCCTCGAGGCTGAGGGCGAAGGGCGCATGCAGCGCCTCGGCGTCGGGCAGGCTGGGGCGCGTGGGCGGCGTGTCGCGATAGACCACCAGGGTGCCGGCGGCGATATCGCCCAGGCGCTTGAAGGCCGGGTGATTGAGGCAGCTGAGAATGCCGAAGGTGTAGCCGAGCGGCAGCAGGTCGACGAAGCGCAGCAGGTTGCGGGTCAGCGAGGACGCCCAGCCGACCGGCGTGCCGTCATCATGGACCACGCGCAGGCCGAGCATCTGCTTGCCCGGTGAGCGCCCCTGGTTGAATACCTCGAACAGCACCATGTACCACCAGGTCACCAGGAACAGCAGGATGGTCGCCAGGCCCATGCCGAACTGGCCGAGCAGGGCGAGGATGATGAACATCAGCAGCAGCGCCAGGCCGCGAATCGCCAGGTCGATGGCGAAGGCCAGCGCGCGTGGCACCAGGCCGGCGGGGCGCAGGATCAGGTCGATGCCTTCCGGGGTTTCCACCCGGTAACGGGTGTCCAGTGCGGGGCGGCGTACGTGCGCCGGGCTGGCGACTGAGGAAAGCGGCATGGGCGGACTGCGTCGAAGAAAGCCCGATGCTAGCCAGCAGCGGGCGGGGAAGCAACCGGCCCCGTCCGGGGCCGGTGCGAGGGGGTTACTGGGCGGCCGGCAACACGCCGAAGATGGTGCGGTAGAGCACGCCCATGGCGATGACGAACAGCGGGATGCTCCACACCAGGCCGATGCCCAGGGGAATGACGCTGAGTATGGTGATCAGGCCGAGCAGCAGAAACAGGCCGAACACCTTGAACCAATGCTGGCTGATCGCCTTGCGCGACGCCTCCAGGGCTTGCCAGGGTGACAGGCCGCGTTCGACCACCAGTGGAATCGCCAGCATGTAGGCGATCGCCAGGTACAGACCGGGCAGGACCAACAGGAGCATGCCCAGGTAGATCAGCACCATCATCAGCACCGCGGTGATCACCAGCGGCAGCGTGCGGCCGAAGTGGCTGAATATTTCGTTGAAGCTCAGGGGCTGGTCGGCGGCGCGACGGATGCCGACCATGTTGATGCCGGCCATGAAGGGGTAGGCCACGGCCGACGACAGGATACTGATGAGCAACTGGCCAACGATCAGCGTCACGGGGTTCTCGTTCAAGGCGCCGAGGACGCCGAACACGCCACCGAGGACGAAGGAGGCCACCAGCATCACCACATAGAACACCAGGAAACCGCCCATGATGATGCCCTTGGTGCCTTTGATCCGTTGCCAGGATTCGCCGAGCAATTCGCCGATATTGAAGTCATAGCCGCGCGCCAGGGCCTGCTCGATGCTGGGTACCTGGTCGGCGCCGGGCACCTCGCGCAGCTCGCTGGCGGGGGCGGCGTAGGGATTGGGGCTGATGGTGTCACTCATGGCGGCTTCCTTTTCGGTGAGTGGTAGTCAGGCTAGCAACTCTATCGCCGCGGGGGCGGGGTCACAAGCGCTTGGCCGTTGTGGGCGTGCGCTGGATCAAGCTTATGCCTTGCCAGTTGCGGGCGGGTCGAATGCTAGACTGCCTCGGCCTTCGACTCAGGACATACCCCGTGACTTCCAGCCTTTTCTGGTACGACTACGAAACCACCGGCATCAATCCGCGCAGCGACCGCCCCTTGCAGGTCGCCGGGATTCGCACCGATGAGGCGCTCAACGAAATCGACGAGCCGCTGAATATCTACTGCCAGCCCAGCGACGATATCCTGCCCCATCCGGCTGCCTGCCTGGTCACCGGCATCACTCCTGGCCGCCTGGCCGAGCAGGGGCTGAGCGAGGCCGAGTTCATGGCGCGGGTGCATGCGGAGATGGCCCGGCCTGGCACCTGCACGGTCGGTTACAACAGCCTGCGCTTCGACGACGAGGTGACCCGTTACAGCCTCTACCGCAACTTCTTCGACCCCTATGCGCGCGAGTGGCAGGGCGGCAACAGTCGCTGGGATCTGATCGACCTGGTGCGTACCGCCTACGCCCTGCGCCCGGAAGGGATCGTCTGGCCGCAGGAGGAGGGCCGGGTCAGCCTGCGCCTGGAGCGTCTGACCGCGGCCAATGGCATCGATCATGGCCAGGCTCATGACGCCCTGTCCGATGTGCGCGCGACCATCGCCCTGGCGCGCCTGGTGCGCAGCGGCCAGCCCAAGTTATATGACTATCTGTATCGGCTGCGCAGCAAGCAGAAGGTGCTCGATCAGATTCGCCTGCTGGAGCCGATGGTGCATGTTTCCGGGCGTTTCGCCGGTGCGCGGCATTACCTGGCGCTGGTCTTGCCGCTGGCCTGGCACCCGCGCAACCGCAATGCCCTGATTGTTTGTGACCTGCAGGCCGACTTCGCGCCACTGCTCGATGAAGACGGCGCGACATTGCGCCAGCGCCTGTATACCCGACGCGAGCAATTGGCCGAGGGCCAGTTACCGGTGCCCCTGAAGTTGCTGCATATCAACCGTTGTCCGGTGGTGGCGCCATTGAGCGTGTTGCGCGCCGAAGATATACAGCGGTTGCAACTGGATATGGAGGAATACCAGCGTCGGGCAAAAACGCTGGTGGAGGCGAAGCCGCAGTGGCAGGACAAACTTGCCACCGTCTATGCCGAAGAGAGTTTTACCGCGGGAGAGGATCCGGAACAGCAACTGTATGATGGTTTTATTGGTGATCGCGACCGGCGCTTATGTGAGCAGGTGCGGCATGCCGATCCGCAACAATTGGCGACGGCCACCTGGCCGTTCGATGATGCGCGTTTGCCGGAGTTGTTGTTTCGTTATCGCGCGCGCAATTTCAGCGAAAGCCTGGATGTGGCGGAGCGGCAACGCTGGCAAGTGTTTTGTCAGCAGCGGCTAACTCGTCCCGAATATGGCGCACCCAATACCCTGGACGGTTTCGAGGCTGCGACCGAGGAGTTGTTTGCCACGGCATCGGCCGAACAGCAGGCCGTGCTGGCCGAATGGCGCGATTATGCCCGACAACTGCGCCTGCGCTATGCCCTGTAAACGTCCGGCTGGGCAACTGGCCTATTCAATCGCCAAACTCGATGGGCGGTATTGCCAGGCCTTGGTGGCGCTGGCGCGGTCTAATTAACGTATTCGCCGGTATTGCCAAGGCGGCTCAAGTGCTGCCCGCTGCCGGCGCTGTTGCCGGTCGCTGCTTAGTTGGCGAGCATTGGCGGCGGGCAGACATAAAAAACGCCAGCAGCGCTGGCGTTCTTCAAGTGCCGATATAAATCCGCAGGCTTAGCCCAGCAGAGTGGCCCAGCCTTCTACGACATCGCTGCCCCACTTGGCTTTCCACTCTTTCAGGGTCTTGTGGTTGCCGCCCTTGGTTTCGATCACTTCGCCGGTATGCGGATTCTTGTACTGCTTGACCTTGCGCGCACGCTTGGTCCCAGCAGGCTTGGCGGCCGCGCGTGGGGCCTTGGCGAGTTTGGCATCAGGGTCGAGCATGGCAATGATGTCGCGCAGGGATTTCTGGTATTCGCCCATCAGGGTGCGCAGTTTGCCCTCGAATTCCAGCTCTTTCTTCAGCTTGTCGTCTTGCGACATGTTCTTCAGGCGCTCTTGCAGCTCTTTGATGGCTTCTTCGGTGGCGCGGTATTCATTGATCAGCGACATGGGCTTACCTTAATAGGGCAATATGATGATGGGTGAAGTACCAGTAATAATAGTCAGGCACATATGACAAGTAAACAGATTTACTGGGAAATTCCAGTGCTGTTCAAACAATATGCTGAGCATTGTCCAGTCGCGCGCCCCGTTGTTTTCGGTTTTCTTGTGCAGAGGTTGTCCTGGGCGGCATTGCACAGGGCGATAACAGTCAAACTGCCCCCGTGTCCGGTATGGCCATTATTCGGGCTCACCGCTGCCCAGTTGCCTGGACGGACTACTGCAGTTTTCCTGCAGTGTGGCTAGAATGGCCGCCTTTGTGAGATTTCCGGAGTTTTCCCATGCGCACTTTTCGGCTGGTCATCGCCTGCCCGGACCGCGTCGGCATCGTGGCCAAGGTCGGTAACTTTCTGGCCACCTATAACGGTTGGATTACCGAGGCCAGTCATCATTCGGACGACCAGAACGGTTGGTTCTTTATGCGCCACGAGATTCGCGCCGACTCATTGCCGTTCGATCTCGATGGATTTCATCAGGCCTTTTCACCGATTGCCCGCGAGTTTTCCATGGAGTGGCGAATTACCGATTCGGCACAGAAAAAACGCGTGGTATTGATGGCCAGCCGCGAGTCGCATTGCCTGGCGGACTTATTGCACCGTTGGCACAGCGATGAGTTGGATTGCGATATTGCCTGTGTGATTTCCAATCACGATGACCTGCGCAGCATGGTCGAGTGGCACGGCATTCCCTACTATCATGTGCCGGTCGATGCACAGAACAAACAATCGGCTTTCGACGAAGTCGAGCGCCTGGTCAAGCAGCATGCCGCCGACGTCATAGTGCTGGCGCGTTACATGCAAATACTGCCGCCGGCGCTGTGTGCCGAGTATTCTCAGCGGGTAATCAATATCCACCACAGTTTCCTGCCTTCGTTTGTCGGCGCCAAGCCCTATCACCAGGCGTCACTACGCGGCGTCAAACTGATCGGGGCGACCTCGCACTATGTCACCGAAGAGCTGGATGCCGGCCCCATCATCGAGCAGGACGTGGTGCGTGTCAGTCACCGCGACAGCATCGAAGAGATGGTGCGCCTGGGTAAGGATGTGGAAAAAATGGTGTTGTCCCGTGGGCTACGCTATCACTTAGAAGACCGCGTATTGGTTCACAACAACAAGACGGTGGTGTTCGACTGATCGCCTTGTCGCGCATTAACCAGGGCTGGCTAAAGGAGTTTGCTGATGCTTAAGTCAATCAAGGTTCGGGACTACATGACCCGCCATCTGGTGACCTTCCGGTCCGACACCGACCTGTTCACGGCGATCAACCGTTTGCTGGAGCACCGGATTGCCGGTGCGCCCGTGGTGGATTCCCAGGGGCACCTGATCGGTCTGCTGTCCGAGGGCGACTGCCTGCGCGGCATCCTGTCGGGGGCTTACTACGAGGCAATCGGCGGCGTGGTCAGTTCCTACATGAGCACCGATCTCGAAACCATCTCGCCGGAAGTCGACGTCATCGAGGTCTCCGAGCGGTTTCTACGCGGTCGTCTTGGACGTCTTCCGGTGGTCGAGAATGGCCGCCTGATCGGCCAGATCAGCCGCAGCGACGTGCTGCGGGCGGTCAAGGAGTTCGCTCAGCACGACAAGGGCAAGCAGGCGAGCTGAAGGCCAGCCAGCACTCAGGCGGCCGGCAGATCGAACAGCAGGGCTTCGCCCCGTCCCTGGAGGGCGAGCGTGACGGGCTGGCGCCACTGCAGTCCGTCGCCGGCGCTCAGCCTGAGTGCCGGGCCGCTCAAGTCGCCTTCCAGCAGCTGCAGATAGAGCCAGCGTCCCGCGTCCAGTCGATAGTCCAGTGCGCCGCCCTGCCAGCGGTAAAGGGTCACGTCCTGGGCGATTTGCAGGGTACCGGCGGCGCCGTCCGGCGTGGCGATGGCCTGCAGCCCCTCGTACGCGCCGAATCCGCGTTGCTGATAGCTGGGGGGCAATCCGCGCTGCGCCGGCTCGATCCAGATTTGCATGAAATGCACCGGCTCGTGCGCGCTGGCATTGAACTCGCTATGGCGAATGCCGGTGCCAGCACGCATCAACTGGAATTCTCCGGCCGCGATCTCCTCGCGGGTCCCCAGCGAGTCCTGATGCGCCAGGGTGCCGCGGCGCACGTAGCTGATGATCTCCATGTCGCGATGGCCGTGGGTGGCGAAACCCGCGCCGGGGGCGACCCTGTCCTCGTTGATCACCCGCAAATGGGAAAAGCCCTGGAAACGTGGGTCCAGATAGCTGCCGAAGGAAAAACTGTGGTAACTGTGCAGCCAGCTAAGTTGGGTGTGGCCACGCTCGGCGGCCGGGCGGATCTGGTGCATGAGCGCCTCCTGAAGCGTCTAGAGGCGGTCATTGTGAGAAAGTGGGTGATCGATAAAAAGCGTAAATTTGCGCGGATACTTATCGATTCTGGTGATGTTTTCACGGCGGCCACTGGCCGCCTGACGGGGAGCGATGCATGAGCGAAGCAGGTGATCGGGCCGCCAGCCGGCCACCGCCGACCCTCGGCGAAGGCTGTGTGCGGCGTTACGATCTGCAGGCATTGGCCCCGGGCAGCGGCTGCGACTTTGCCGGCGCCGCGCAGTTATGGCAGGCGCTGCAGCAGGGCGTTGGTGACAAGGCCGAGCAAAGGCCGCAGGAATGAAACGGGGGCGCTCCATGAGCGCCCCCGCGGGTGTCGTCATGGCGGCGGCTAGATGCGGAAGCTGTCGACCAGGTGCTTCAGGCGAGTTGCCTGCTGTTCCAGGTCATCACAGGCCTGCAGGGTCGCCTGCAGGTTGATCACGCCGTCCTGGTTGAGGGTGTTGATCTCGATGATGTCCATGTTCAGCGACTCGATCACCGAGGTTTGTTCCTCGGTGGCGGTGGCCACCGATTGGTTCATGCCATCGATCTCGCCGATGCGCTGGGTCACGCTGCCCAGGCGCTCGCCGGCCTGGTTGGCGATTTCCACGCTTTCCTCGCTGTAGCGCTGGCTCTCGGTCATGGTGGTGACCGACTCGCGCGAGCCGACCTGCAGTTCCTCGATCATCTGCTCGATTTCCTGGGCCGACTCCTGGGTGCGATGGGCCAGGTTGCGCACCTCGTCGGCGACCACCGCGAAGCCCCGGCCCGCCTCGCCGGCGCGGGCGGCTTCGATGGCGGCGTTGAGCGCCAGCAGGTTGGTCTGCTGGGAGATGCTCTTGATCACTTCGAGGATCTGGCCGATGTTCACTGTCTTGCCGTTCAGGGTCTCGATATGGCCGCAGGAGGTGCTGATCTTGCCGGACAGGTCGTTCATCGCCCGGATGGTCTTCTCGACTACCTGGCGTCCGTCTTCGGCCTGCTGGCGGGCATCGGAGGCCTGGGTCGAGGCGTCCGCGGCATTGCGCGCGATTTCCTGGGCGGCGGCGCCGAGCTGATTGATCGCAGCCGCGACGCTGTTGGTGCGACTGGCCTGCTCGTCGGAATTGAGCATCGACGAGTTGGAGGCGCTGACCACCCGCTGGGCCACTTCGTTGACCTGGCTGGTGGCCGAGGACACCTCGCGGATCGAGGCATGGATGCGCTCGACGAAGCGGTTGAAGGCTCCGGCCAGTTCGCCGAATTCGTCCTTGGACTGGATGTCCAGACGCTTGGTCAGGTCACCCTCGCCCTGGGCGATGTCCTGCATGGTGCGGCTCAGGCTGTGCAGCGGCTGCATCAGGACGCGAATCAGCATGCCCAGCAGCCCCATGATCACGGCCACCGCGATCAGGGTGGCGATCAGCGCCGATGCCCGGAATTCGGTGAGCGCCGCGTAGGCCTTGCTCTTGTCGATGGACAGACCGACGTACCACTGCACGCTCGGCAAGCCCTTGACCGGGCTGAAGGTGAGGATGCGCGTGCTGCCGTTTTCCTCGGCCTCGCTGATCTCGCTGCTGATACGCGGGGTGTTCTTGGGGAACAGGTCGCCGAGCTTCTTCATCACCAGGTCCTGGTTCGGGTGAACCAGGATGGTGCCGTCGGCGCTGGCCAGGAAGGCGTAGCCGGTGCCGCCGAAGTCCAGGGCGTTGATGGTTTGTACCAAGGTCTTCAGGCTCAGGTCGCCGCCCACTACGCCGCTACCACGTACCGGGGTGGCAATGGTGATGATCAGCTCCTTGCTCGAGGCGTCGACATAGGGTTCGGTCAGGGTGGTGCCACCGGCATTGACCGCATCCTTGAACCAGGGGCGGGAGCGCGGGTCGTAGTCGTCCGGCAGTTCATCCTCCGGCCGCATGGTCATCTTGCCGTCGTCGCTGCCCAGGTAGGTGTACATGAAGGTGGAGGTCAGTGTCGACTGTTCGAGAAGCCTCACCAGCGCGCCTTGGCTGTTGTTGCCGGCAATCGACTGGGCCACGTTTTCCACCAGCAGGATGCGCCCGGACAACCAGCTTTCGATGTTGTTGGCGGTGGTGGTGCCCATGTCGTTCAGGTAGCTGTGCAGGTCGTCGGTGATAACCTTGCGCTGCAACGCATCGTTGTAGATCGAGAACAGAGCGAAGATGCTGATTACCACCAGCGAGGCCGCGAGCAGGATCTTGTGACTGAACTTGAGGTTGGAGGGCATCGGTATGCTGTCCTTCAGGTTTTGCCGCCTGCCCTGGCTGGCTGAATATTTCGCGCAGTGACTATGGTGAGTACTGGCAGTGTTTGGGGGGTAACCCCTGTATCGGACCAATAGACGATTGCTTTAACGGCGGAGGCACCGAGATGCGTGTAACTGAGATGTTGCTGGGGGCGGATCAGGCAGGTCAGCCGGTCGGGCAACCCTTGCGCCTGGCCAATCGCCACGGCCTGGTGGCCGGCGCCACCGGTACCGGCAAGACGGTGACGCTGCAACGCCTGATCGAGGATTTCAGCGATGCCGGCGTGGCGGTGTTTGCCGCCGACGTGAAGGGCGACCTCTGCGGCCTCGGCGCCCCTGGCGCGGCGCAGGGCAAGGTGGCCGAACGCATCGCCAGCATGCCCTGGCTCGAGCATCGGCCGACGGCCTATCCGCTGACGCTCTGGGATGTCGACGGCCAGAGCGGACACCCGCTGCGCACCACCCTGAGCGAGATGGGCCCCTTGCTGCTCGGCGCCCTGCTCGAGTTGACCGACAGCCAGCAGGCGGCGCTGTACGCCGCATTCAAGGTGGCGGACCGCGAAGGTCTGCTGCTGCTCGACCTGAAGGACCTCAAGGCCCTGCTGAATCACTTAAGGAGCCAGCCCCAGGTCCTTGGCGAGGACGCCGCGCTGTTCACCAGCGCCTCGGCGCAGGCCCTGCTGCGTCGCCTGGCGAGCCTCGAGCAGCAGGGCGCCGAGGCCCTGTTTGGCGAGCCGGCGGTGCAGCTGGAAGACCTCCTGCATCCCGACCGCGACGGCCGTGGACGCATTCACCTGCTCGACGCCAGCCGCCTGGTGCACGAGGCGCCCAAGGTCTATGCCACCTTTCTGTTGTGGTTGTTGGCCGAGTTGTTCGAGCAGCTGCCGGAGCGCGGCGATGCCGACAAGCCCGTGCTGGCGCTGTTTTTCGATGAGGCGCATCTGCTCTTCGCCGACACGCCCAAGGCGCTGCAGGAGCGGCTGGAACAGGTGGTGCGGCTGATCCGTTCGAAGGGCGTCGGGGTGTATTTCGTCACCCAGTCGCCGGGCGATCTGCCGGATGACATCCTGGCCCAGCTCGGCCTGCGCATCCAGCACGGCCTGCGTGCCTTCACCGCCAGGGAACAGAAGGCCTTGCGTGCAGTGGCCGACGGCTTCCGCCCCAACCCGGCCTTCGACACCCTGGGCGTGTTGACCGAGCTGGGCATCGGCGAGGCGCTGGTCGGCACCCTGGAGGAGCGCGGCACCCCGGCGATGGTGCGGCGCGTGGCCATCGCGCCGCCGCAGTCGCGTATCGGCCCGCTGAGCGAGCATGAACGAGCCGATCTGATCCAGCAGTCGCCGCTGGCCGGGCGCTACGACAAGCCAGTGGATCGCGAGTCGGCCTACGAGCTGCTGCTTGCCCGCGCGGCCCAGGCCAGTCCCGAGGTGGCCAAGCCGCAGGCAGACGCCAAGGCGGAGCCCGACATCGGCAGCATGGCGGGTGATCTGCTCGGCAGCCTGGCCAGCCAGGCGATGAAGAGCGCTGTGCGTCAGGTGGCCAACCAGATAGGCCGGCAGCTGGTACGCGGCTTGATGGGCTCGTTGCTGGGCAATAAAAGGCGCTAATTCAAGACTCGCCCCCTCGCCCTTGTCACGGCAAGGGCGAGGGGGCGGTCAGTGCGCTGTGCAATGACCGGCGATCAAGGCTGATCGGGCTTTTCGGTCTTGGCTTTCAGATCTTTCTCGATTCGTTCCAGTTCTTTCTCGAAGGCCTGGTCGAGCAGATTGCTCTTCTTGCGCCACGGCTTGCGCTCGGGATCCGGTTGAGCGGCGTAAGTAATGACCTCTCCGCCGTATACGTCCTTGTAACGTTGCGCCTGGCGCTCTAGTTCGGCGCGCAGTTCGTCTTTCGTCACATGATTACCTATGGTCTTGTTGCATCGAGGGCGACAACGCAAGACTTGATAGCTTGCTGCTACGGTCGCCGATTTTGTTACGGTCTATGCCGCCGATATGGCAGTGGAATAGCGCACAGGAGGTTTTGCTATTCGACTATTTCTCAATAAAAACAGTCAATTACAGATAATCAACGGCTTTTATGAATACTGTTTATAACAGCATGCTATCAAGTATGGCGATCGTGCAGTAAATGTCTAGTGCTGCGTGATTCAATAGCCATTGGTGTTGGCAGTCTATTGCCGGCGGTAACGGGACGCCGAACAATTCGCGCACTCCGCAATGATCGCTTGTCAGTGCGCAGCCCGGTTGCGCCTATTGGCATGCACCCGACCGGGTAACTGACGAAACCCTGCAGTCATTCCAAGTAGTTGCGTTATGGGTTGTTTAGCGCGGAAAACCGTTCGCTCAGTTGTTGTCGGTCAAAGTGTTCGACCAGGCTGTCGATGAATACGCGGGTCTTCGTCGGCAGCAATCTATGGCCGGAGAAATACACCGAGACATGCCCGGCGTCGACGTACCAGTCCGGCAGCACCCGGATCAGGCTGCCGCGCTTCAGGTAGCGCAAGCTGTGCGGCAGGCTGACCAAGGCGATACCCAGGCCCATCTCGGCGACCAGGCAGGCGGCGTCCGGGTCGCTCATGGTCATGCGCGTCCTCAGTTCGATGGCTGCCTCGGCGTGCTCACGGTTGTGCAGCGCCCAGGGCCGCACCTTGCCGGTCTGCGGCGAGCGAATCAGGATGCCGGCGTGCTGCGCCAGATGCGCCGGCGTCGTCGGGGCCGGGTGCTCGGCCAGATAAGCGGGGGAGGCCACCAGGATGCGGTGTGCCGGCGCGAGCTTGCGCGCGACGACTCCCGGCGACAGTTCCATGGCGCCGCTGATGGCCGCATCGAAGCCCTGTCCGATCAGGTCGATCGGCCGGTTGTCGAAGTGCCAGTCGGGTGAGATCGCCGGGTAGCGCTGGAGAAACTCGGCGAGCATCGGCAGCACGTATTCATGGCCGAAAGTCGCCCCCATGCTGACCTTGAGGATTCCGGCCGGTTGGCCGGCGTTGCTCGCCAGATTGGCCAGGGCGCTCTGGATGCTGGTCAGGCCGCCGCGGACCTCGCCGAGGAAGCGCTCACCGGCGTCGGTCAGGGTCAGGCGGCGGGTGCTGCGTTGGAACAGGCGCACGCCCAGGCTGGCCTCCAGCTTGGCCACATTCTTGCCCACCGCCGCCGGAGTCAGTCCCAGGCGGCGTGCGGCCTCGGCGAAGCTGCCGGACTCGGCGCTGCGGACGAAGCATTCGAGGCTGCTGAGGGTTTCCATGATTCTTTATAAACCGTTGGTATCGACTGAATAGAGTGATTGATGGCTTATCGGTAGGCAATAGCCGGCGGATACTCGATTCGACCCTGGGCAAATCGCCCACTACTTTCGGAGCACGAGCATGTCGAATACGACCCGCAATTCTCTCAACCTGGCCGGCAAGGTCGCCCTTGTTCAAGGTGGTTCGCGTGGCATAGGCGCGGCCATTGCCCGTCGTCTGGCCGACGAAGGCGCTGCGGTCGCCATCACCTTCATCAGTTCGCCGGACAAGGCCGCCGAACTGGTGCGCAGCATCGAGGCCGGCGGCGGCCGGGCCCTGGCGATCCAGGCCGACAGCGCCGATGCCGAGGCGGTACGGGGCGCGGTGAACCAGACCGTGGAGCACTTTGGTCGCCTCGACGTCCTGGTCAACAACGCCGGCGTGCTGGCCATCGCACCGATCGAGGCGTTCAGCCTGGAGGACTTCGACCGCACCCTGGCGGTCAACGTGCGCAGCGTATTCGTCGCCAGCCAGGAAGCGGCCCGGCACATGGGCGATGGCGGGCGCATCATTACCATCGGCAGCACCAACGCCGAGCGCATGCCGTTCGCCGGCGGTAGCGTCTATGCCATGAGCAAGTCGGCCATCGTCGGCCTGACCCGTGGCCTGGCGCGCGATCTCGGCCCCCGCGGGATCACCGTCAACAACGTGCAACCGGGGCCGGTGGACACCGACATGAACCCGGCCGACAGCGAATTTGCCGACAGCCTGATCGGTCTGATGGCGGTCGGACGCTACGGCCGGGCCGAGGAAGTCGCCGCCTTCGTCGCCTACCTCGCCGGTCCCGAGGCGGGCTACATCACTGGCGCCAGCCTGACCATCGACGGCGGTTTCGCCGCCTGAACCAGCGCGACTGCAAAGCCCTGCCGGATGTCACGGCGGGGCTTCTGGCGCCGGTCTGGTCTTTGCCGCGCGAATCTATAGCGCTTTGTCGCCTCTGGCATTTCCTCGCGTCGACATAACTGCGATCCTCGGCGGCTATCGATGCACGCCCACAACATGAGGTCGCCATGCAGATCAGCTCCAACTTCGACAGCGGCAATATCGAGGTCATCGATGCCAGCAACCCGCGCCAGGTGCAGCTGGCCATGCGGCCCGACCTCAACAGCCATCACTTCCAGTGGTTCCACTTCAAGGTCGAGGGGCTGACACCGGGCCAAACTTACGGCTTCAGCCTGACCAATGCCGGTGAGTCCGCCTACCGGCATGCCTGGACCGGCTATCACGCCGTCGCCTCCTACGATCAGCGCGACTGGTTTCGCGTGCCCAGTCGTTTCGAGGACGGCGCCCTGCACTTCGAGTTGGCGCCGAGTGAGGCGCAGGTCTGGTTCGCCTATTTCGAGCCCTACAGCCGCGCGCGGCATGACTGGCTGATCGAGCAGGCGCTGAGCAAGGCGGGGGCCGAACTGGTCGCCACCGGCAAGAGCCTCGAGGGCCGCGACATCCAGTTGCTGCGGGTCAGGCGCAACCCGGAGGCCCGGCGCCCCGATGCTCGGCGTTTGGACGCCCCGCGCAAGGTCTGGATCATCGCCCAGCAGCACCCCGGCGAGCACATGGCCGAATGGTTCATGGAGGGGCTGATCGAGCGGCTGCAGCAAGGTGACGACGCCGAGCTGAAGGCGCTGCTGGCGCAGGCCGAGCTGTATCTGGTGCCGAACATGAACCCCGATGGCGCCTTCCGTGGCCACCTGCGCACCAATGCCGCCGGCACCGACCTCAACCGCGCCTGGCAGTCGGCCAGTGCGGCGGCGAGCCCAGAGGTGCTGTTCGTCCAGGAGCAGATGCGCCGGGTCGGTGTCGACCTGTTCCTCGACATCCACGGCGACGAGGAGATTCCCCACGTGTTTACCGCCGGTTGCGAGGGCAACCCGGGTTACAGCCCGCGCCTGGCCCAACTGGAAGAAGAATTCCGCCGCCGTCTGGTCGACATCGGCGCCGAATTCCAGACCGCGTTCGGCTACCCGCGCGACGAGCCCGGCCGGGCCAATACCACCCTGGCCTGCAACGCGGTGGGCATGGCGTTCGACTGCCTGGCGTTCACCATCGAGATGCCGTTCAAGGATCACGACGACCGCCCGGCACCGCAGACCGGCTGGAACGGCGCGCGCTCCAAGCTACTGGCCAAGGATGTGCTCAGTGTGGTGGCGGCGATGGTCGGCAGCCTTCGCTGAAAACGACGAAGCCCGGCGCGTGGCCGGGCTTCGGGTTTATCGGTAGCGCCATCCGGCGTGGCCGAACAGAGCCCGCCGAGGCCTCAGCCGCGGTAGTAGCGCTGCGGCACGAACGGGGTCTTGGCGACCTTCATCGGCACGCGCTTGCCGCGCACCAGCGCCCAGACTTCGCTGTCCACGGCGTTGTGCCCGCTCTGCACGTAGCCCATGGCGACCGGGGCGCCCAGAGTCGGGCCGAAACCGCCGCTGCACACCGAGCCGATCGGGTTGCCGTCGGCGTCGACGATTTCCGCGCCTTCGCGCACCGGCACCCGTTCCTGCGGCAGCAGGCCGACGCGCTTGCTGGCCACGCCTTCGCGCTGCTGGGCGAAGATCCGCTCGGCGCCGGGGAAGCCGCCGGCGCGCACGCCGTCGGCGCGACGCGCCTTGGAGATGGCCCACAGCAGGCTGGCCTCGATCGGCGTGGTGGCCGTGCTCATGTCATGGCCGTACAGGCACAGGCCGGCTTCCAGGCGCAGCGAGTCCCGCGCGCCGAGACCGATCGCCTCGACTTCCGGTTCGGCCAGCAGGCTGCGCGCCAGGGTTTCGGCGTGCTCGGCCGGCACCGAGATCTCGTAGCCGTCTTCGCCGGTGTAGCCAGAGCGGCTGACATAGCAGTCGACGCCGAGCAGGCGCACCGGGGCGAACTGCATGAAGGTCATCTTGGCGACTTCCGGCGCCAGGCGCGCCAGCACGTCCACCGCCTTGGGGCCCTGCAGGGCGAGCAGGGCGCGGTCGAAGCGCGACTCGATCTGGCACTGGCTGGCGATATGCTGCTGCAGGTGCATCAGGTCCTGCTGCTTGCAGGCGGCGTTGACCACCAGGAACAGGCAGTCGTCGCCCAGGTTGGCGACCATCAGGTCGTCGAGGATGCCGCCGTTCTCATCGGTGAACATGGCATAGCGCTGCATGCCCACCGGCAGGTCGATGATGTCCACCGGTACCAGGCTTTCCAGGGCCTTGGCCGCGTTCGGCCCGCGCAGGATGATCTGGCCCATGTGCGAGACGTCGAACAGGCCGGCGGCATCGCGGCAGTGCAGGTGCTCCTTCATCACGCCGAGCGGGTACTGCACCGGCATCTCATAGCCGGCAAAGGGCACCATGCGGGCGCCGAGTTCCAGGTGCAGGGCGTGCAGCGGGGTTTTCGCCAGGGTTTCGCTGGTCATGCAGAGTCTCCGGTAGGGTGCGCCAGGCGCACCGGTCTTGGTCAGGGGTGCGCCACGGGCGCACGGGGTAAGGGTCTAGAACTTCAGCACTCGATGATGTTGACGGCCAGGCCGCCGCGGGCGGTTTCCTTGTACTTGCTCTTCATGTCGGCGCCGGTCTGGCGCATGGTGCGGATCACCTTGTCGAGCGACACATAGTGCTGGCCGTCGCCGCGCAGGGCCATGCGCGCGGCGTTGATCGCCTTGACCGAGGCCATGGCGTTGCGTTCGATGCACGGCACCTGAACCAGGCCGCCGATCGGGTCGCAGGTCAGGCCGAGGTTGTGCTCCATGCCAATCTCGGCGGCGTTCTCCACCTGGGCGACGCTGCCGCCGAGCACTTCGCACAGGGCGCCGGCGGCCATCGAGCAGGCCACGCCGACCTCGCCCTGGCAGCCGACCTCAGCACCGGAGATCGAGGCGTTCTCCTTGTAGAGGATGCCGATCGCCGCGGCGGTGAGCAGGAAGCGCACCACGCCGTCCTCGTTGGCCCCGGGGATGAAGCGCATGTAGTAGTGCAGCACCGCCGGCACTATTCCGGCCGCGCCATTGGTCGGAGCGGTCACCACGCGGCCGCCGCTGGCGTTTTCCTCGTTCACCGCCAGGGCATAGAGGTTGACCCAGTCGAGCACGCTCAGCGAGTCGCGCAGGCTGGCCTCCGGATGCTGGCTCAGCTGGCGGTAGAGCGCAGCGGCGCGGCGCTTGACCTTGAGCCCGCCGGGCATGATGCCTTCATGGCGGCAACCAGCCGCGACGCAGTCCTGCATCACCTGCCAGATCTTCATCAGCCCCTCGCGGGTCTCGGCCTCGGGGCGCCAGGCCGCCTCGTTGGCCAGCATCACCTGACTGATCGACAGGTTGTGCGCGGCGCACTGCTCGAGCAGTTGCTTGGCGTTCTTGAAGGGGTAGGCCAGGGGCGTGCGGTCCTCGACGATGCGGTCGGCGCCGGCAGCTTCCTCGTCGACCACGAAGCCGCCACCCACCGAGTAGTACTCGCGCGCGCGCAGTTGCAGGCCGGCGCCGTCGAAGGCGCGGAAGATCATGCCGTTGGGGTGGTAGGGCAGGGGTTTGCGAATCATCGCCAGGTGTTCTTTCTCGACGAAGCGAATGGCCTTCTCGCCGAGCAGCTTGAGTTCGCCGGCCTTGCGCAGGGCGGCCAGGCGCGGCTCGATGGTGCTGGTGTCGATGGTGTCGGGCTGGTCGCCCTCCAGGCCCAGCAGCACGGCCTTGTCGCTGCCGTGGCCCTTGCCGGTGGCACCGAGCGAGCCGTACAGCTCGACCTTGACCGATTCGGTATTGGCCAGCAGATCGTCGCGGCGCAGGCCCTCGACGAAGCGCACGGCGGCACGCATCGGCCCGACGGTGTGCGAGCTGGAGGGGCCGATGCCGATTTTGAACAGATCGAAAACGCTGAGTGACATGGTGATCTCCTGCTTCTGGTCGTGCTGGCGGGGCGAGCCCTGCGGGCGCGGGCGATGCCCGTGCCTGGCGATCAGCAAAGAAGCCTAGTTATCTATTCAGCGTAGACCGGGAAGGTGGCGCACAGGTCGGCGACCTGACCGCGAACCCGTTCGATCACGGCGGGGTTGTCCAGGTCGGCGAGGATGTCGCAGATCCAGCCGGCCAATTCGCGGCACTCGCCTTCCTTGAAGCCGCGGGTGGTGACCGCCGGGGTACCGATGCGCAGGCCCGAGGTGACGAACGGCGACTGCGGGTCGTTCGGCACGGAGTTCTTGTTGACGGTAATACCGACGCGACCCAGGGCGGCGTCGGCGTCCTTGCCGGTCAGGCCCTGCTTGATCAGGCTGAGCAGGAACAGGTGGTTGTCGGTGCCGCCGGAGACCACCTCGTAGCCGCGATCGATGAACACCTTGGCCATGGCCTGGGCGTTCTTGATCACCTGGGCCTGGTAGTCCTTGAACTCGGGCTCCAGGGCTTCCTTGAAGCACACCGCCTTGGCCGCGATCACGTGCA